>NZ_JAAGLN010000269.1 GCF_010548145.1 Streptomyces sp. SID10853 | reverse complement strand
CGTAGCGGTGCGACGCGCAGCGCACCGACCGCGGCGCGCGCCTCCTGGACCCCGTCGCGGGCGAGGTCCGCGGCCCGGTCGAGCGGGCCGGTCAGCGACGCGGGCGCGCCCTCCCGGTTCGCGATCGCCCGTACGGCCTGCAACTGCACGGAAAGCCCGGCGAGGCTGTGGGCCAGGACGTCGTGCATCTCCCGGGCGATACGGCTGCGTTCCTCCCCGGCCGCCGCCTCCTGAAGGGCCTGCCGGGACGCCTCGACCTCGGCCAGCAGCGCGACGGCCCGGTCCCGCTCCGCCTGGAGGGCGGTGTGCTCCACGGACCGGTCGGCGAGGAGCCAGGCGCCCACTCCGGCCAGCAGTCCGGCCAGACTGCCGGTGACCACCATGATCGCGATCCCGAACGCGGCCGATATCACGGCGACGCCGGTCGTCCGCACGGGCCCCGCCGGGAGGCGCAGCGGGAGGACGGAGACGCCCGCGAGCACCGGGAAGGAGCCGAGCCCGGCCGGCACCAGGAGCGAGACCGCGAGGCCGGAACCGATGGCGATCGTCGCGCCCAGGGTGCCCAGGACGGACGGCAGGGTCCGCCGGCCCAGCAGCAGCCCCAGCGCCGCGAGGACGCCCAGCGCACCGACGACGATCCTGAGGGTCGTCCCGTGGGCCCCGGCCACGGTGACCGCCATACAGGCCACCATGGCCGTCGCGCCCCGGAAAGTGCCGCGGTTCAGCCCTTCCCAGCCCGGTGCTTCCCAGACCGGCGTGCTCCACCAGCGCCCGTTCATCCCCGCACTCCGTTCTCCGCCGGCGGCCACACTCCGGTGTTCTCGGCCGGGCTGCTCCGCCCCGCTGTTCTCGGCCGGGCTGCTCCGCTTCGGTCAGACGTAGGTGCCGGGACGGGGCGCCGGTGCGGCGGACGGCGATCCGGCGCGGTTGCGGGCCATCAGGAGGCCGCCCCGGGCGACGATCGTACCCAGCCGGACGACGACCTCGCCGAATGCCATCAGGACCAGGGCCACCACCCATGCCTGGCCGCTGGTGATGTCATGGGCGACCGAGAAGTGCGCGAGATGGGCCTGGCCGGAGGGGTGGCTCGACCAGACGGCGAAGCCCAGCCGGAAGCCCATGCAGATCACCCAGAGCGCAGCGGCGCTCGCGGTGGCCTTGATGCGCACGTGCCCCTCCGCGTAACGGACGCGGGTCAGCAGGCCGGAGACGAGGCCGAAGACGATCCCCACACCGGCGAAGAGCGCGATCAGTGGCAGGTCGTTCCCCGCGGTGGGGAAGGAGTCCAGGTAGTTGAAGCCCGTCCAGGCGATGATCGCCAGCGGCAGGAGGACGGTGCGGGCGGTGAGCCGTTCTTCCCTGAGCTGCCGGAAGACGATGAGGAGGAGCAGGATGTCGATGATCCAGTCGGTGAGCGTCATGGCTTCGACTATTCGCTCCGGCGCTCCGTAATCCTTCAACCCATGGGTTGAAGGGGGGTGGAACCCGGGTGCAGGCGGACCTCCACCCGGGGCAGGGAGACCCACCCCGGGGCCGTCCCCGGAACCCCTACAGCACCTTCGCCAGGAAGGTCCTGACCCGCTCGTTCTCGTTCCCCTCGGAGAAGAACTCCTCGGGCGGCAGATCCGCCGCGATCCGGCCGCCGTCGATGAAGACGACCCGGTCGGCCACCTTGCGGGCGAAGCCCATCTCGTGCGTCACCACGACCATGGTCATGCCGTCCTTGGCGAGGCCCGTCATGACCTCCAGGACGTCCTGGACGACCTCCGGGTCCAGCGCGGACGTCGGCTCGTCGAACAGCATGAGCTGCGGGTCCATCGCCACCGCACGGGCGATGGCGACCCGCTGCTTCTGCCCGCCGGAGAGCCGGTTCGGGTAGATGTCGGCCCGCCCGAGCATGCCCACCCGGTCGAGCAGCGCGCGGCCCCTCTCCTCGGCCTCCGCGCGGCTCCGGCCGAGCACGTTCATCTGCGGCAGGACCACATTGCGCAGCGCGGTCATGTGCGGGAACAGGTTGAACTGCTGGAACACCATGCCCATACGGGCCCGCAGCTGGTCGAGGTTGGACTCGGTGGCGCTCAGCTCGTCGCCGGAGAACACGACGCGCCCCGATGTCGGTGTTTCCAGCAGGTTGAGACAGCGCAGGAACGTCGACTTGCCGCCGCCGCTGGGCCCGATGACGGCGACGACCTGCCCCGGCTCGATGGTGAAGTCGATGCCGCGCAGCACTTCATGATCGCCGAACGCCTTGGTGATGCCGTGGGTTTCGAGGAGTGCCATCAGACATACACCGCCATCTTCTTCTCGATTGCATGGGTCGCGAAACCGATGATGTTGGTGAGGATGTAGTAGAGGAGGCCGATGAAGAGGTAGACGGTCAGGGCGTCGAACGTCCTGGATATGACCACCTGGCCGACGAGGAACAGCTCGCTGATCGTGACGAACGAGACCAGCGTGGAGTTCTTCGTCAGCGACACGAACTCGTTGCCCAGCGGGGGAAGCATCCGCAGGAACGCCTGCGGTACGACGACATGGCGCATGGCCGACGCGTGGGACATCCCGCAGGACCTGGCGGCCTCGATCTGGCCCCGGTCCACCGACTGCACGGCCCCGCGGAAGATCTCCGTGACGTACGAGCCGCTGTAGAGGCCGAGCGAGAGCACACCCGCGACCATGGGCGGCAGCTGCAGCCCCAGCTGGGGCAGACCGAAGTAGATCAGGAACAGCTGGACGACGAACGGCGTGCCGCGGATCACCGAGACATAGGCGTTGCCCAGCCAGCGCACCGGAGCGATCCCGCTGAGCTTGGCGAACCCGCCCGTCATACCGAACAGCAGACTCAGGCACAGCGACATGAGGATCACCTCGATGCTCACCACCAGGCCGTGCCATATCTGGCCCCAGGAGTCCACGATCGTCTGCGGGTTGAGGAGCGGGTGGCTCTTCGACTTGGTCTTGCCCGCGGCCCCGAACCACTTGTGGGTGAGCTTGCCGTAGGAGCCGTCGCTCTTCATGTCCTTCAGCGCGCCGTTGAACGCGGCGGTCACCGCCGTGTCCGTCTTCGGGAAGGCGTAACCGTAGTCCTCGCCCGTCAGGCGCTTGCCGACCTGCTTGATACCGCCCTGCTGGGCGACGAAGTACTGGCCGGCCGGTGCCCCGGTCACGACGGCCGCGGCCTGGCCCAGCTTCACGGAGGAGAACATCTGCTGGTTGGTCTGCACCGTGACCAGCTTGGCGCTGGGCGCGTTCTCCTTGAGCCACTCGACGGACTTCGTACCGACCTGTACGGCGACCCGCTTGCCGGCCAGGTCACCGAGGGAGTGGATCGTGTCGTCCTTGTCGGCGGTGAACATCGCGAGCCCGCCCGGGTAGTACACGTCCGAGAAGTCGATGACCTTCGACCGCTCCTTGTTGATGTAGATGCCCGAGGCGCCCATGTCGATCTGGTGGGCCTGCAGCGCCGGGACGATGTTCCCGAACGGCATCTGTGTGAAGGCGACCTTCTTGATGCCCGCCCGCTTGGCGAGCGCCCTGACCAGCTCGATGTCGAAGCCGCCCCGGACGCCCTTGGCGTCGGTGAACTCGAAGGGCGGGAACGTGGCGTCGGTGCCCACGCGCAGTGTGGCCCGGCCCGAGCGGAGCTGGGCGAGCTTCTGGTCCCCCTTGTCCGCCTGCGGTGCGGCGGCGGCGGACGAGGCGCCCGCCAGCAGAAGGAACGACGCGAGGAGCCCGGCCAGAACGGCCGCTCCCCTTCGCCCCACGGGTGCTCTTACCATGTTCCACTCCATTCGGGCCTTGCGTGGTGCACGAGTTCAGGTGACGGGGGTGACGGGGCGGCGCTGCGCGTACGCGTACGGGTGCGCGGCACCGGGTGGCCGGGCTGTGCGGGCCCGGCAGCGCCCCCGGTCACCGGTGGGCCGGGGACTGTCCGCGGCCCGTCATGGCTGCGGCTCCTCCAGACGGCCGATGTCCTGCGCCGCGGCATGGGTGAGGGTGAGCAGCGCCTGGTGGTTGCGGCGCCCACGGAACTCCGGCGCCATGGTGCTGACGGTCCCGGTGAGCTGCCCCTGCCGGTTGAGTACGGGGACGCTGACGCCCCACACGCCCTCGTCGACCGCTCCGGTGCTCATGGCGTACCCGCGGTCGCGGATACGGGGGAGGTCGGCGGTCAGCGCCTCCGCCTGGGCGGGGCCGATCCGGTGCGCCGCGCAGACCTCGGCCACGCGTGCGTCCGGAAGGTGGGCGAGGATCGCCTGGGCGCTCGCACCGAAGGTCAGCGGCTGGCTCAGCCCCGGCGAGAAGCTGCATTTGATCACCCGGGACCCCTCGGCGGCCTCGACGCACAGGACGTGCTGGCCGCTGGGGATCAGGAAGGCCGCCAGCTCCTCGGTGTCGGACGCCAGCCGGGCCAGCCGGCGCTTCACCTCACCGCCGCCGAGCATCTCGCGCCGGTAGTTGACCGCCATCTGCACGGCGAGCGAGCCCGCGCAGTACCGCCCGCGCGTCCGCGTCGGGCTGACGAGCCCCAGCTGCGTCAGATCGCCGAGATGGCGATAGACCGCACTGACGGGGATGCCGGTGCGGCGGGAGAGGTCCTGGGCGGTCACAGATGCCTGCTCGGCGAGCACGGCCAGGATGGCACCGGTTCTGTGAGCCGGACCCGGAGCGGTCTTTCCGGTAATCACACGGCAGACCATAGGGGCCAAATCCAGCCACGACGAGACCGTTGTCTCACCCAGTGGGAAGTTGGCTATCAACCAGTGGGAGATGTGCGATGTGACGGAGTTGTCGACTGCTGCTGTGAATTGTCGGCGTATGTACGGATATCCGGCAGTCCGGCTGCTGCGCGATCGGAGCCCTGGCAGATCAGGCATCGGATGGGGTTTTTCCGATGCGGTCCCGGCGGCTGTTTCAGGCCAGCTCTTCGGCCGGCAGATCCATCAGCAGCCCGTTCTGCCATACGCCGGTACGAGGGTCGCGCCCGTACGCCCGCATGATCCCCACTGGCTTGAACCCGACGTTATTCCAGCTCCGGTGATCCCGATGATCCCGGTGGCACGACGGCGGGGAGCCGGGAGAGCGGCGCCAGTACGGGTTCCAGCTCACGCCGCACCAGCCGGCGCAGCGTCCACACCGTCCGCAGTCTCGGCACGATCGGATCGAACCGGGTGAAGGACGCCCGCCAGTCGTCACCGAACGAGACGAAGCCCTTCAGACGGAGATCCCATCTGCGCTTCGACCGGGGGAGCGGCTCCGGGAAGGGCGGCAGCCCGGGCAGCGGCGGCCACGTGCCGGAGCCTTCCGCGCCGGACCGCATGGCGTACTCCCGCGCGACGGCCTCGCCGAACGCCTCGTAATCCGGCTGGTCGCAGTAGACCAGCAGGACCAGCCGGGAGGGCGGCAGGATACGGAGCGCCTCCGTGAACTCCCAGACCGTGCCGGGCCCGGGTGCCGCGGACATGATCACCGCATGGGCGCCCCGGATCATCGCGCTCACGGTGCCCTGCCAGTCGTCGAGCGGGAGATACCCGCGCTCAGCCCCGAGCAGCGGCAGCCGCTCACCCGGTCTGCCGACCGCGACCACACGTCCCGCGCGCCTGAACTGCCGTACCAGGAAGTCCTCCTGGGTCATCCCCGGTATCTCGAAGGGGGAGCGCATCATGGCGCCGGGGGCGTCGGGCATGGGCCGGGCCATCTCGGGGTCGATGGTGAACGGCCGTAGGTACAGGACGTAACGCTCGCCGGGCAGGCCCCCGAACGACCCGAGGGTGCCGGACCGGTGCCGCGCGCTCCGGACCAGGAGAGGGAAGCTGACCGCGAGAAGCAGCGCTCCGCCGAGCACCACGGCCACCAGGATCAGCAGCCGCGACCACAGCGGAAGCCGGCCCGCCTCACCCGAGGGCTCCCGCACCAGAGCCCTCAGCAGCGCGGCTCCGCTGAACAGCATGCCCATCCCGACGAGCCGCACCCCCCAGCCCAGTCCGCTCAACGCGCGCCCCCGGGCGGGACTCTGCGCCGTCCGGCCCGCCCGGCCGCCTGCTCCTGCTGGTTGCCGCTCCATATGCGCCCCCCGGGCCGTGCCACAGCTATCCGGCCGTCCTCCAGTCTGTGTGCGCGCACCGGCACCCAGCAAGGGCGACAACGAGCCGCTCCGGCCGCCGAGTTGAGCTGCGTCCCGGCCACGGTGAGGGAAAGGGGAGGGTCACCCCGTGGGCAGTCCCAGCTCCCGTGCGATCAGCATGCGCTGGACCTCGCTCGTGCCCTCGCCGATCTCCAGGATCTTCGAGTCGCGCCACATCCGCGCCACCGGGTACTCGTTCATGAAGCCGTACCCGCCGTGGATCTGTGTCGCCTCGCGGGCGTTGTCCACCGCCACCGTCGATGAGTACAGCTTCGCCAGCGCCGCCTCCTTCTTGAACGGGTCGCCGCTGACCAGCCGTGATGCCGCGTCGCGCCAGGACACCCGCGCCGTGTGGGCCTTCATCTCCATGTCGGCGATCTTGAACTGGATGGCCTGGTTGGCGCCGATCGGGCGGCCGAAGGCGTGGCGCTGCTTCGCGTACGCCACGGACTCGTCCACGCAGCCCTGCGCCAGGCCCGTCGCCAGGGCGGAGATCGCCACCCGGCCCTCGTCGAGGATCCGCAGGAACTGGGCATAACCGCGGCCCTCCTCGCCGAGCAGGTTCGCCGCGGGGACCCGAACGTCGGAGAACGACAGCTCGCGGGTGTCCGAGGCGTTCCAGCCGACCTTGGAGTAGGGGGCCGCCACCGTGAATCCCGGGGTGCCCGAGGGGACGATGATCGCGGAGATGCGGGGGCGGCCGTCCGGCTTGCGGCCGGTGACCGCGGTGACCGTGACCAGGCCCGTGATGTCCGTACCCGAGTTGGTGATGAAGCACTTGGAGCCGTTGATCACCCAGTCGTCACCGTCGCGCACCGCGGTGGTCCTGGTGCCGCCGGCGTCCGAGCCGCACTCCGGCTCGGTCAGGCCGAACGCGCCGAGGATCTCGCCCGAGCACATCCGGGGCAGCCACGTCCGCTTCTGCTCGTCCGTGCCGAACAGGAAAACCGGCATCGCGCCCAGCGAGACACCCGCCTCCAGGGTGATCGCCACCGAGGAGTCGACGCGGGCCAGTTCCTCCAGCGCGATGCCCAGGGCGAGATAGTCCCCGCCCATCCCGCCGTACTCCTCCGGGAACGGCAGCCCGAACAGGCCCATCCGGCCCATCTCGCGGATGATCTCGTACGGGAATTCGTGCCGCTCGTAGAAGTCGCCGATCTTCGGGGCGATCACGTCGTGCGCGAACGCCTCCACCGTGCGGCGGAGTTCTTCGTGTTCGGTGCTCAGACGGTGGTCCATGGTTACTGCTCCTGGTGGGAGAGGGCGCGTACGGTGCGGGACGGGCTGGGTCGGCCCAGTTGTCCGGCCATCCACACGCTGGTGGCGGTGAGGCGGCCGAGGTCGACACCGGTCTCGATGCCGAGTCCTTCGAGCATCCAGACGAGGTCTTCGGTGGCGAGATTGCCGGTGGCGGACTTCGCGTACGGGCAGCCGCCGAGCCCGCCCGCCGAAGCGTCCACCGTGGTCACGCCGTGCTGGAGGGCGGCCAGGGTGTTGGAGAGCGCCTGGCCGTACGTGTCGTGGAAGTGGACGCCGAGCGCGTCGGTGGAGACGCCCGCCCCGTTGAGCCCGGTGAGCAGGGCCTGGACATGGCCGGGTGTCGCCACTCCGATCGTGTCGCCGAGGCTCAGCTCGTCGCAGCCGAGGTCCAGCAGGCGCCGGGCGACCGTGACCACCCGGTCGACCGGGACCGGGCCCTCCCACGGGTCGCCGAAGCACATCGAGAGATAGCCGCGCACGTGCAGGCCCGCCGCGCGGGCCTTGGCGACGACCGGCGCGAACATGGCGAGCGACTCGTCCACGGTGCGGTTCAGATTGGCCTTGGCGAACGACTCGGTCACGCTGCCGAAGACCGCGATCCGGCGGGCCCCCAGCTCCAGGGCGCGGTCGAGCCCGCGGCCGTTCGGCACCAGGACCGGCAGGTCCACGCCCGCGGGGATGTCGGCGAGCTGCGGGAACAGGCTCTCGGCGTCGGCCAGTTGGGGCACCCAGTCGGGGTGTACGAAGCTGGTCGCCTCGATGGTCGTCAGACCCGCCCCGGCGAGGCGGTGGATGAACTCCGCCTTGACCTCGGTCGGTACGACCGTCTTCTCGTTCTGCAGCCCGTCGCGCGCGCCGACCTCGTGGATGCGGACCCGGGGCGGGAGCCCTGCCGCCGGTACGGGCATGGGCAGGCCGTTGCTCATGAGTCCTCCTGCGGGGTGCCGGGTGTGCCGGGTGTGCCGGGGATGGTGGCGGGGGTGCCTCCGGGGCCGCCGGCCGCGGCGCCCGCCAGGAGCTCGGCCGGGACATCGGCCCGGGCGTCGGCCGGAAGGCCCGCGGGGCCGTCCGCCGCCGTGTCGGCCGGGGCGCCCGCCGGGGTGACGACCGCCAGGACCTGGTCCATCGCGACCGTCGTACCCGGGACCACGTCCAGTTCGGTGACGGTGCCCGCGTGCGGGGCCGTGATCAGATGCTCCATCTTCATTGCCTCGACCACCAACAGGCCCTGGCCCGCGCTCACTTCGTCCCCGGTGGCGACCTTCACCACGGTCACCGTGCCCGGCATCGGCGCGGTGAGCGAACCCGCCCCGCCCCGGCCGGCCGCCGCGTCCAGCGTGGTCTGTACGGGGTCGTGGTCCTGGACGTGCCAGGCGTCGCCGTCCCGGCCGAGCCAGTCCCCGGCGCGGTGGAAGGTGTGCACCGTCCCGCCGACGGTGACCGACACGGTGTCCGGGGTGACCCGGCCCGCGCCTTCGGCCTGCACCGCTTTGCGGCCGGGGACCTGGAGCCACTGCCGCACCGGCAGCGCCGCGCCGCCCA
>NZ_JAAGLN010000268.1 GCF_010548145.1 Streptomyces sp. SID10853 | reverse complement strand
CAGCCGCGCCGCGTCGCCGCCGTCCTGGCCGGTGCCCGTGAGCAGGCCGGCTGGTGGGGCAAGGGCCGCCCGGCCGACTGGGCGGACGCCGTCGAGGCGGCCCGTACCGTCGCCCGTGAGGCCGGTGTCGAGCTGATCGTCCGCGGCGCACAGCACGAACCGTGGCACCCCGGCCGCTGCGCCGCGCTGTACGTGGTCGTGGACGGCGCCGAAGTCCTCGCCGGGCACGCGGGCGAGCTGCACCCGCGCGTCATCAAGGCGTTCCACCTCCCCGAGCGCAGCTGCGCGACGGAGCTAGAGCTCGATGTGCTGGAGCGGGCCGCCACGACGCTCGTCGCGCCCCGGATCTCCTCCTTCCCGGTGGCGACCCAGGACGTCGCGCTCGTCGTCCCCGCCGGGGTTCCGGCCGTGGACGTCGAGGCGGCGCTGCACGAGGGCGCCGGCGAACTCCTCGAATCGCTGCGGCTGTTCGACGTCTTCACCGGTGAGCAGATCGGTGAGGGCAAGAAGTCCCTGGCGTACGCGCTGCGCTTCCGCGCGGCCGACCGCACGCTGACCGTCGAGGAGGCGACCGCAGCCAGGGACGCCGCTGTGGCGCTCGCCGCCGAGCGGACCGGGGCGGTGCTGCGCGGCGCGTGACCGCCGTTCCGTGTACGGCAGAACCACTGAGGGGCGTGTCCGGATCTCCGGGCGCGCCCCTCACTCGTTCGGGTGAGAAGCGCTGCTGAGTACGCCAACGGACGCACACCGCGGACAGAATCGACGCGCCCGATCATAAGACCGACCGGCACATGAGGGGCGGCGGCATGATCCGAACCCGAGGATGGCGGGGAGCGGTCGTCTTCGGCCTTCCCGCGGTCGGGCTGGCCGTCCTGGTCGGCTGGGAGCTGGCCGGCTCGCCCTTCGGCGACGACAGCATCACCGTCCGGCTGGCCTTCAGCTCCGCGCTGCTCTCCCTGGGCGGCTGTGTGCTCGCGGGTGTCCGGCTGGGCCCGGTACGGGAGTTGAGGCAGGTGCGTGCCGTCGCGTACGCCACTCAGCGGGTGCTGCTCAGGCCGCTGCCCGCACGGATCGACGGTCTCGCCGTCGCCGCGAGCCAGCTCTCCGCGTCCCGCGGCGCGGTGGTCGGCGGGGACCTCTACGAGGCGCTGGCCACGGTGCACGGGGTGCGCCTGGTGATCGGGGATGTACGCGGGCACGGACTGGCGGCCATCGGCGCGGTGGCCGCGGTCCTCGGCAGTTTCCGGGAGGCCGCACACGACGAGCCCGAACTGCCGGGCGTGGCGAGGAAGCTGGAGCGGGCGCTGGAACGGCATCTGCGGGAGCGGTCCCGCCAGGAGCACCCGGCGGCGGGCGGCGCCGATCCCGGCCATCCGTCGGCCGAGGAGTTCGTGACCGTACTGCTCCTGGAGATCGACGGTGAGGGGGTGATGACGGCGGTCAACTGCGGGCATCCATGGCCCTACCGGCTGGGGAAGTCGGCGGAACCGCTCAGCGCGGGCGAGCCGTTGCCACCGCTGGGTACGTTCCCGCTGCCGGCGGCCGTGGAGGCGGACCGGTGCGGCCGGCTGCTGCCAGGTGACGCGCTGTTCCTGCACACCGACGGGGCGACCGACGCGCGGGACTCGGCGGGCCGGTTCTTCCGTCTGGAGGAGGCGCTGTCGGCTGCGGCGGCCGACGGCGCCCCCACACCCGCCCGGGTGATCCAGCGGGTGCACCGGGCGCTGCTGCGGCACACCGGCGGCCGTACCACCGACGATGTGGCGCTGCTCGTCCTGCGCAACGACCGCAGCAGGACGCGCGCCAGGCCGGACCCGGTCAGCACGGCACGGTCCGCCCTCTGAGGCGGGCGGGTGCGGGGCCGGGCAGCCCCAATGGTCCGAGGTTCGCAGGGGAAGCCCGCCCGGGGAAGTCCAAGCCGGGGAAGGCAGTTCAGGCTGCTTCGGGGTGCTCAGGAGACGGGGAGCCCGCTGTCCGGGGCGGGCACCGGGGTGCGTGACGACACCCTGAGGAAGAGGGTCAGGGCGGCGCCGAGCGCGTAGCACGCGCCGAACACCCACATGACGCCCACCACGCCCAGCGGCCCGAGGCACAGGCTCACCAGCGCGGGTCCGGCCGCGGTGCCGAGTCCGGCGCCGAGGTTGAGCCCGGCCATGGCGGCGCCGGTACGCTGCGGCGCGATCTGCGGCATCAGCGCGGACATGGGCGAGAAGCCGGCCAGACAGGCGCAGAAGAGGGAGCCGGTGAGCAGGGACAGCCAGAAGCTGTGCGTGGCGGTCGGGATGTAGTAGAAGGCGACGGTGGTGACGGCGCAGCCCGCGCACCCCATCCAGCGCAGTACGGGCGTGATGCCGTAGCGGTCGCCCCAGTAACCGGCGAGCAGGTTGGCGCCCAGATTCACCAGGTACATCACGGAGTAGATGGTGAGCCAGTCCCCGAGCGGGAACCCCAGGGACTTGGTGAAGTAGACGGGCAGGAAGACCGGGAAGCCGAACTGCGAGACACCGTTGATGACCCGGACGAGACCGGCCACGGCGACCTTCGGCTCCTGCCACAGCACCGATACGCCGTTGACCAGACCGCGCAGCGGGTTCTCGTCGAGCTTCGAGACCGGCCGGTTCCCGCCGGGGGCCCGCACGGCCAGTGCGAGCGCCGTGCCGGCCGCGATCACCACCAGGCCCGCCCAGAGCGTGGGCAGCGGGCCGATGACGGCGATGCTCGCCTTGGCGACCAGCGGGCTCAGCGTGGAGAAGCCGGCGATGTAGGCGAACCAGAACCAGCCGACGGCCATGCCGAGCCGGGCGGGCTGCGCCGTCTTGACGATCCACATGAGGAACCCGTAGGCGAACAGCGGGTACCCGAACCCGCGGAGCCCGTAGCAGACCAGCAGCAGTGCGCCGGAGTGGTCCATCACGCCGAGCGTCACGAACAGGGCGTGGAAGATCACCCAGACCACGGCGCCCGCCAGCATCAGCCGGCGTGGTCCGAACACGTCGGAGAGGGCGGCGGCCATCCACGCGGAGATCCCCGCGGTCACTCCGTAGAGAGTGAACATCACCGCGATGTGGTGGGCGGCGAAGCCCTGATCGGTCAGGAACGCCGACAGATAGCCCTGTTCGACGCCGTCTCCGATCATGAAGAGCGCCAGTGCCAGATATCCCAGCGCCAGAGGCCGGGGGAGGCCGGCCTTTTCGAGGAGATTCCTGGGTGTACGGAGGTCCGGCATCGCTCCACCTTCCGGGTAGCTACGAGCGATCAGCAGTGCGGGGCGGTCTCGTTCGGGGATGTACGGGTACGTCGGGCACGGGGCGTTCGGGTAAGGGGCTTGCCGGTACGGGGCGTTGGAGTACGGGCCGTTCCGGTACGCGGCGTCATTCGATGTAGGCGGCGTCGTGGAAGAGGACCTCGGCGGCGAGGACCCGGCCGAAGACCGCGACCAGTTCGGCCTCGGCGGCCGGTGTGCTGTCCAGCGCGTCGATCTCGTCCTCCAGGAAGCGCACCTGGGTGGTGAAGGGGGCGACGGTGTGCAGCCGCACCCAGTCCGCGACCTCCGTGCGCGCCGACGGCGTGCGCACGGCAGCGGCGCACCACTGCCGGTACAGCGACTCCGCCGCGTACATGCAGGTCACCACCCCCGCATAGCCGAGGGAGTCGGCAGCGCTGAGTACTTCTTCGGTGAGGGTGGCGGCCTGCGCCCCGGCCCGATCGCCGGTCTCCGGCACGCCGGTGGTCCGCAGCGCTTCGGTGAAGTACGCGTACTGGTCGGTGACCAGCGCGTGCAGGGTACGGGCGTGCCCGGCCAGAGCGGCGTGGGTGGGGGCTTCGCGTACCGCAGCTCCCGCCAGCCGGGCCGCGGTGTCCACGAACTCGCGCTCGAAGTGCAGATACCGGGCGAAGACGGAGTCGCTGACGGTGTCGGATGTGACCTCGCGGACGAAGCGCATCCCGAGCGCCTGCTCCCAGTCCGCCGTGTTCCGGCTGATGAGCCGTGCGCTCAGCGGCGGTCCGGGCGGTTCCGGCGGGTTCGGGTGCGGCGCGGAAGCCGGTTCGGGCATGGGGGTACCTCCACATGAGCCAGGTGCCATGTGCTGCGGTGGGTGGGGGAAGAAGGCCCGGCGGATGCGGCACACGCGCGCGGTGGGGCACGGGTGCGCGGCGGGGCAGGCCGCGCCGCATCGGCCGCATCGGCCGGTCACGGGGGCAAGATCGCTCAGCGGGGCGCGTCGGTCACGGCAGCCGGGCCGTCAGGACGGGACGGACGGGCGCGCGATGCAGGGCGTGTTACGGGAGCTGGTAGCCGGCCTTCTCGGCGTGGCGGGTGAAGGCCCGGACCTTCGACTGGTCGACCCGGCCCCACCAGCGGCCGTTCTCCTTCAGCGCGGAGGCCACGATGGCCCCGTGACACAGGGACAGCAGCCGCTCCGCGTTGCCGTCGTTCATACCCGAGCCGATGATCACCGGGAGCCCGGTGGCGTCCATGATGCCGCGGACCTCGCTCTCGGCGGCCTCGTCACCGGTGCGTCCGCCGGTGGCGATGAGTACGTCCGCGTCGAAGAACTCGGCGTCCTCTGTCTGTTCGGCCAGCGAGCGGTCGGCGATGATGGAGTGCGAGCCGTGCTTGACGTGGACGTCGGCGAAGACCTTCAGGTGTTCGGCGCGCAGCGTCGCCCGGTAGCGCGTCGCGGAGGGAGCGAGCCCTTCCATGAAGCCCTCGTTGGCGACATAGGCGTTCGCCCACTGGTTGACGCGCACGAAGGACGACTGCGACGCCTGAGCGGTGGCTATCGAGCAGTGCGCCCCGTTCGCGAGGACGTTGACGCCGACGGGCAGGCCGACCTTCTCGCGTACGTGGTCGCCGAGCACGGCGAGGGTGGCCGCCGTCTCGAAGCCCTGGTCCTCCGGCTTGGGGAAGGGGAGGTCCCAGGCGTTCTCCACGATCAGGCCGTGCACGCCGCCCTCGCGGTACGCGGTCGCCTCCTCCACGGCGAACTGGATCAGCTCGGCGATCGGCTGCCCTCGGTAGTGGGGGCTGCCCGGGAGCGGCGGGCAGTGGACGACGCCGATGACGGCACGGTCGGTGCCGAAGATCGACTCCAGCGCCGACTCCTTGGGCGGGAAGACGCCGAGCGGCCGCTGGTCATCGGTCCGGGGGGCAGGGGTGTTCATGGGTTCCTCTCGTGCGGTGTCTCTTGACGGGCTTGCGGTGCTCAGGCGGGCGGGGTGGCCGGGTCGGCCAGGCCCACCTGGTTGGAGAACTCGAAGCAGGCCGTGTATCCGGCGGCGACCAGCCGGGACCAGTGGTCGAAGGCGTGCTCCGCGCTGGGGAACGACCAGATCTCCACATGGGAGTAGTCGCTCTGCCCGCGTACGTGGAAGCGGCCGTTCATGCTGCCGCCGTGCCGCTCGGATGCCGTGCGCTGCTCCTGGAAGTCCCTTTCGTGCCGGGCTCGTCGGCCGGGCGGGAGGTCGTACCAGCTGGTACGCGGGAGGGAGTGGTGCAGCCAGACGACGTCATTCATGTCCTGTCCTCCGTCATGTCCTGTCCTGCGTCGTTTCCTCTCGAAGGCGTCTCCGCCGGAGGGCGTCGTCGAGCCGGGTGCGCCGACCGATGTAGTGGCGGGACGTGGTGAACTTGAAGTCCGCCACCCGTGCGTGCTCGCGCATCGCCGCGTCCGCCATCTCGACGCCCGGGATCCGCCAGACGCCGATGTGGTCCCACTCGCTCGCGCCGTCGAGACGGTGCCGTCCGGCGATGGCCGCGCCGTCGCGTACGTCGGACGAGAACGCGACATCGCACTCCAGGTCGTACTCGCGCCGCTCCTGCGCGGTCGCTGCCTGCCAGGCGCTGTTCCACTTCCACAGCGCGAAGAAGGCCCACTGGTCCCGCTCCGGCCGCGAGGCGGCGCCGACGACCGGCAGGAACTCCCGTGGCCCGAGCAGCCATTCGGTGCGCAGCAGGCGTCCCCAGCCGGCGCCTTCCAGCCGTACGGTGCCGGCCAGCGCCGCCGTCGGGGACGGGGCCTCGAACATCCCGACGATGTCGACGTCATGGGAGAAGCCGGTCTCGTACACCGTGGGCGCGTCCGGTACCGGACCCGGGCCGCCCGCCAGAATACGGTCGACCGAGAGCCGCCAGCCCTCGGCCCGCAGCGCCGCCAGCTCCTGCCCGAGGGCGCTCGCGGTCCGGTCCAGGTCCGCCGGGCGCGGTGTACGCCACCGGGCCAGGAACACCACCGCGCACCGCTGTCCCGGGGCGGCCTCGAAGACGTCCGTCTCCTCGCTCACCAGGGTCATGAGGCGCCGGCCCCCGTTTCGGACGGCGACCCGGCAGGCCGGTGCAGGCGCAGCACTTCGGCGCGGGTGGCGTAGGAGGAACCGGCACCGAACCCCGAGCAGCTGTGGGACGCGGCCGTCACCGCGTACCGCAGGGCGGCGAGCGGGTCTCCGGTCTCCAGCATCATCCCGACGAAGGAGCCGGCGAGGCAGTCACCGGCGCCCGTCGTGTCGACCACCGGCGGCGGGTCGGCCGGCGCGGGGACGGCGACCACGTGGGCGGGGGCGGTGGGGTCGTCCGGGTCGCCCGGGGTGCACCAGCGGGCGCCGTGTGCTCCGTCGGTGAAGACCACCGAGCGGGCTCCGAGGCCGAAGAGCACCCGTTCCGGTGCCGGGCCGATGGCGTGCGCGGCGTGCGTGTTGCAGAACACCGTCGCCGCGCCGTCGAGATGGGCGGCGAGTGTCCCGATGCCGTCGGCGAACGTCGCCGGCTCCAGGTCGACCGACCAGGGCACCCCGCTCTCGGCGCACCGCGCCAGGAGCGTACGGGCCGCTGCCGGATCGTAGACGGCCGTGTGCAGCCACCCCGTTCCGGCGAGCGGGAGGGTGCGGCACACCTCTTCGGACGGGTACATGCGCGCGCCGGGCACGAGGACGAGGTGCTTCTCGCCGTCCGCGGCGATGGTGATGACGGCCCGGCTGGACCGCCCGTCCGCCACCTCGGGCCGGAAGTCCATACCGGCGCGCTCCGCCCGGGCGACGCACTCTTGGCCCGCCGGGTCCGATCCGACCGCGCTGACCAGCGCTGTCGGAGCCCCGGTGAGGGAGCAGGCGAGGGCCGCGTTGGTCACCACGCCGCCGATGGCGTCCGTGAGGTCGGCGCTCACCACCTTCTCGTCGGCCGCGGGAAGGGCGCCGACCCGCACCGTGGTGTCGAACACCGTGTCCCCGACGAACAGCGCCGTCGCGGTGGGACGTTGGCCAGGCCCGGGCGCATCGGCTGCCCCGGCCGGGGGAGTTGACGTCGTACCTGTGGGGGTCCTCATGGGCGGGCCAGCTCGATCCGGAAACGGTAGCGGTCCGCGCGGTAGGTGATCGTCACGTACTCCAGCGGGTCCCCGGCGGCCGACAGCGCACGCCTGCGGGCGATCAGGATCGGGGCGCCCTTGGCGATCTCCAGCGACCTGGCCAGCTGCGCGTCGGCGACGCCACCGTCGATGTACTCGCGGCCCGAGCTGATCCGCGTACCGGTGGTCCGCTCGATCCACTCGTACAGCGAGGTGTCCCGCAGCGCGTCCTGGCCGGGGGGCGCCGCCGGGTCGGCGATCCGGGCCGCCAGCCACGAGACGCTGGAGGCGATCGGCTCGTCGTCGGCCAGCAGCACCCGGTCCACACAGACCGTACGGGCGCCCTCCTCGACGCCCAGTTCCCTGGCGACCTCCGCGGGGGCGGGCTGGACGGTGACGCCGTTGAGCCGGTATCCGGGGCGCAGACCGCGCGCCCGCATGTCGTCGGCGAACGAGGCCAGCAGGTTCAGCGGCTGCTCGACCTTCGGCGGGAGCACGATGGTGCCCTGTCCGGAGCGCCGGGTCACCAGCTGTTCGTTCTCCAGCTCGTTCAGCGCGCTGCGCGCCGTGGTCCGGCTGATGCCGAAGCGCCGGGTGAGCACGGTCTCGGACGGCAGGGCATCACCAGGGGCAAACTCCCCCTTGGCGAGCGCCGAGCGGAGCCGCTCGGCGATCTGATGCCACTTCGACACCGGGCCGTCCATCAAGTCTTCGTCGTCCCAAGCCATGCCCAAATCATGCGAACGTCATGACGTTTGGTCAACCGATCGGATCACGTAACTTTGCGTGAAGGGGGTGGACGGAGAGTGTGCGGGCCGGGCCGGGGTGCGGCCCCGTTGACGGTTCCGCCGTCCGCGCCCTACGGTCCAGCCTCAACGGTCCGGCACGCCCCTGAGCAGGTGGGCGACGGCCGAAGTCACGTCCCGTCAGACCGCCGCCGCCCGGCGGACGGCGGAGAATGGGTTACTTCTTCATGATTGTCTTCTGCGGGTACGGCAACAGCGACCTGACGGTGAACGTGCCGGCGCTCCCCGGCGCCGGTGACCGGGTGCAGGCGCGGGACATCAGGCGCCACGACGGGGGGATGGCCGCCAACGCGGCCGCGGCCGCGGCCCGGGTGGGTGCGGATGCCCGGTTCGCTGGAGTGGTGGGGGACGACGCGCTGAGCAGCGCTTTTCTCGACGGGCTCGGCGCGGCGGGGGTGAAGGTGGACTGGGCCTTCCGGAGCGGCCGCCTCACCACGGCGGTCCTGCTCGTCACCCCGGACGGCGAGCGCTCCGTCATCAGCCAGGACGACGACCTCGCCGAGGAACATGTGGCCGAGACGGTCCGGCGGCTCGGGGCCGCCGGGGGCGGCTGGCTGTACCTCGACGGCTACCGGTTCCCCTGGGCCGCCCCGCTGCTGGCGCGAGCGCCGGACATCCGGACGGTCGTCGACCTGGACGGCTGCGAACGGACCGACGGGGCGCTCGCGGCGCTGTCGGCGGCTGAGCATGTGGTGCTCGGCCGCGCCCAGGCCGGACGGCTGCTCGGCCAGGACCCGGCCGACGCGGCGGTGGCGTACGGCACGTACGTGGTGGAGACCGACGGGGCCCGGGGCTG
>NZ_JAAGLN010000267.1 GCF_010548145.1 Streptomyces sp. SID10853 | reverse complement strand
CCGCGCGGGCGCAGGCGCGCGCCGTGGCGAACTCGGCCCGGCGCGCGGGCACCGCGCGGGCCACCAGCTCTTCCTCCCCGGGAAGGAGCGGTGCCGTCTCCACCGGGTCCCCGTAGGACTCGACCAGGACGACCCGGCCGGCCCCCGGCTGCCCCGTACCGCCCGCGGCGGGCCCGAAACTGCCGGTCCGCAGACCGGGCGCGGGGATTCCCTCCTGCTGTGTCGTCCCCATGGTCAGATCCTCAGCCCTGCGGAGAGCATGGACAGTTGACGGTCGAAGAGCTCGGCGAGATCCCCGGTCCCCCCGCTCTCGGTCCAGTGCCTGACGACCGCAGAGAAGACCGCGGTGATCGCCGCGGCCGCGCAGTCCGCCTCCAGGTCGCCCGGCTCGCGGCCCGTCCGCTCCACGATCAGCGCGGCCACGGCGTCCCGGCTGCGCAGCTGCTGATCGGCCGCCCGCACCCTGATGGCGGGAGTCGCGAAGGCGAGCCTGGTCCTGAACAGCAGCTCCTGCCGGTCGGCGCCCAGGAGTTGGGCCAGCGAGCCGGTGAATGCGTGCCGGATGGCGTCCACGACCGGTTCGTCCGCGGGCCTGGACTCCAGGGCCCCGGCGAGCACCGGGGCGTACTCGTCGATGAGGACCACGTCCTCCTTGGTCGGGAAGTACCGGAAGAAGGTGCTGGGCGAGACCTCGGCCGCCTCGGCGATCCGGTCCACCGTCGTCGCCTCGTACCCCTGCCCGGCGAAGAGGCGGTACGCCTCACGCCGGATGGTCTGCCGGGTCTTCAGCTTCTTGCGCTCGCGCAGCCCGGGGACGGGCGTCGCGTTCCTGCGCCCGGACGGCCCGGGGACGGGCTGCGCGGAGGCGGTCGGCATCTGCGTACGGGTCATACGGGTGATTGTCCGTGCCCGGACACCCTCGTGGCCACCTCGGACGCCGCTTTCCCGGGGGCCGGTGCTCTCAGCCCTCGTCCGGAGTCAGCCGCAGCGAGATGGAGTTGATGCAGTACCGCTGGTCGGTCGGGGTCGGATAGCCCTCGCCCTCGAAGACATGCCCGAGGTGCGAGCCGCACTTCGCGCACCGCACCTCGACCCGGCGCATCCCGTGCGAGCGGTCCTCGATCAGTTCGACCGCGTCGGTGTCCTTCGGGTCGTAGAAGGACGGCCAGCCGCAGTGCGACTCGAACTTGGTGTCCGAGCGGAAGAGCTCGGCCCCGCAGGCCCGGCACGAGTAGAGGCCGGTCGTCTTCGTGTCCGTGTACTCGCCGACGAAGGCGGGCTCGGTGCCGGCCTTGCGCAGCACGGCGTACTCCGCTTCGGACAGCTCCGCCCGCCACTGCTCGTCCGGCTTCTCGATGTCGTACGGCATGGCGCTCCCTCAGCTCGTCAAGTGGTCCAGGATGCGCGGGCCGAGGTCGGTGACGTCGCCCGCTCCCATGGTGAGAACGAGATCACCGGGCTTCGCCATTCCCGCGATGGTCACCGGGACCTGTTCCTTGTCATGGACGGCCGTGACATCGGCGCCGGCCGCGCGGGCGGCGTCGATGATCAGCTCGCTGGTGATGCCGGGGATCGGGTCCTCGCGGGCCGGGTAGATGTCCAGGACCACCGAGGCGTCCGCGAGCCGCAGCGCCTGGCCCATCTCGATGCCCAGCTCCTGGGTGCGGGAGAACAGATGGGGCTGGAAGACCACCAGGATCCGCGCGTCACCGACCGCGCCGCGCATCGCTTCGAGGTCGGCGGTCATCTCGGTGGGGTGATGGGCGTACGAGTCGACGACCTGGACGCCCGCGGCCTCGCCCTTGAGCTGGAGCCGGCGCTTGACGCCGGTGTACTTGCCGAGCGCGGACGCCAGATTGTGCGCCGGGATACCGAGGGCGACACCGGCGGCCAGCGCGGCGACCGCGTTGTGGGCGTAGTGGCTGCCGGGGACGGAGACCGTGAAGGTCAGGAACTTCCCGTTGAGCAGGACCGTGACCTCACTGGTCAGACCCCGCGGGGTGACCTTGTGGACGCGGACGTCGGCCGTCTCGGACGCGCCGTAGGTGACGACCTTCAGGGTGGACAGATCGCGGACCCTGGCGGTCAGCTCGACCGCACCCTGCTGGTCGGCGTTGATCACCAGGGTGCCGCCGGGAACGATCTTGCCCACGAAGGTCTCGAAGGAGTCGTAGATCTCGTCCATCGAGGCGTAGTTGGCGTGGTGGTCCAGTTCGACGTTGAGGACGACCGCGACATCGGGGTCGTACTTCTGGAAGCTGCGGTCGCTCTCGTCGGCCTCCGCGACGAAGATGTCGCCCGCGCCGTGCCGCGCGTTCGTGCCGGGGCCCGCGAGGTCGCCGCCGATCGCGTACGACGGGTCGAGGGCGAGCTCGGTCAGGGCGACGGCGAGCATCGATGTGGTCGTCGTCTTGCCGTGCGTGCCGGCCACCGCGATGGAGCGCAGCCCGTGCATCAGCGAGGCGAGCGCGTCCGAGCGGTGCACCACCGGGATGGCCAGCTCCGCGGCGCGGACCAGCTCCGGGTTGTCCTCGCGGATGGCGCTGGAGACGACGACACAGGTCGCGTCGGACGCCAGATGCCCGGCCGCATGGCCCACGTGCACCGTCACACCCAGCCCGCGCAGCGCCTCGGCCACCGGGGAGTCGCGGGCGTCGCTGCCCGCGACCCGGGCGCCGCGCTGGGCGAGGATCTTCGCGATGCCCGACATGCCGGCGCCGCCGATGCCGATGAAGTGCGGTCGGTCCATGGCGGTCGGGCTACCGGGTGCCATACGGGTGTCTCCCCAAGCTCTGCGTCTGCAGCTCTGCGGCTGCGGGATGGAAGACCCCAGCCTATTCGCTGTGCGCGAAGAGCTTGAGCACCGGTACGCCGACCTTGTGACGGGCGCGCGAGGCCCAGTCCCGGTGGAAGAACTCCTCCACGTAGTGCGGTGCGGTCAGCACAATCACCTCATCGGCCGACTGCTCGCCGACCACGGTCTGGAGCACATCGAGCGGATGCTGCTCGACCACCCGGCCCGCCGCCTTGCAGCCGGTGGCGCGCAGTGCCTCCAGCGACTGCAGGAGCGCGGACTCCGCCGGGATCCTCGCCTCCTGCCCTTCGGGCACCTCGTTCTCGTGGCCCACCTCGTCCAGTTCGCCCAGTGCCACGTCGTCGATCGCCCGGAGCAGGAAGTCCGCCTGATCGCCGCGCGGCTGCATGAGCACGATGAAGGAGACGGGATCGTCCCCGTGCAGCGTGGTCACGAACTCCACGTCCTCGGACGTGAGAGGTTTCTCGATCATCAATACGCTCGTGAACAACTGAGGGCCCTTCTGCTGAAACCATCCTTCCCCGTGCCCGCACGGGGTCTGCGATCTAAGTCTGCCCACTGAACGGAAAGCGGAACGGAAGATTCCGCAGATTGTCAGATCCGACGGTATCGGGCGAAAAGGAACCCGGCCTCCTCCAGCAGCCCCGCCAGCCGGAACCGCTCGGGCTCCGCCAGCCCCGGACCGCCCACGATGCGCTGGGCATCACCCGACGTGAGCACCGGCGAGAGCGTCAGACACAGCTCGTCCAGCACCCCGGCCGCGACGAACTGACCGAGCATCCGCGGACCGCCCTCGGTCAGCAGCCGCCGGAAGCCGAGTCCGGCCAGCTCCCGCACCGCCCTGGCCGGGTCGACCGCGTTCGCGTCCCCCGCGATCACCACCCGCGCGCCCGCCTGCCGCGCCGCCGCCAGCCGGTCCGACGGCGCCCCTGCACCGGTGATCACCAGGGTCGGCACGAGCGGGGCGGTGAACAGCGGAAGCGAGAAGTCCAGCTCCAGACTCGCGCTGACCACCGCGATGGCCGGCGCGGGCCCCTGCCCGGCCGCCGCGCGCCGCCCGGCGAAGGCGTCCCGGGCACGGGCCGGGCGGTACCCCTCCAGACGTACCGTCTCCGCGCCGACCACCACCACATCGGCCAGCGCGCGCAGCGTGCCGAAGATCCGCATGTCCGTCGCGGTCGAGATCGGCTGCGAGCGGCCCTCGTGCTGGGCGGCGCCGTCGAGCGAGGACACCATGTTGGCGCGCAGCCAGGCACCGCCGGATCCGGTGTCCGCCGGGTACGCGTACGCCTCGGCGAGCTCGTCCAGGCTCCACTCACGAGCGGCCCCGCCGGGGTGCTCCGTTCCGGGAGCGGCAGCTGTCTGGTCGGTCACGGGGAGCAGGCGTCGCATGTCAGGCAGTGTGGCACGGCACTCGCGGCCGCCATTGGCCGACGGCCGCAGGCCGTTAGGCTGGGCACGTGTCGTCGCCCATAGCTGAAGTGGTCCCCCAGTCCCTGTGCGCCCGCGAGCCGCGTGTCCCGGCCGACCGCCTGGTCGCCGAGATGGTGCCGCCGCCGCGCTTCGACTCGGTCCGCTTCGATACGTACGTACCGGACCCGAAGCAGCCGAGCCAGAGCGAAGCGGTGACCGTGCTCAGCGCGTTCGCCGCCGGGCTCGGCGGGGCGACGGCGAGCGGCCAGGGCCGCAAGCGCTGGTTCGGCGGCCGCAAACCGGCCGCGCCCGCCGGGCCGCGCGGTGTCTATCTCGACGGCGGTTACGGCGTCGGCAAGACCCACCTCCTCGCCTCCCTCTGGCATGCGACGCCCGCGCCCGCGGATCAGAAGGCGTTCGGCACCTTCGTCGAACTGACCAACCTGGTCGGCGCCCTGGGCTTCCAGCAGACCGTGCGGACGCTGAGCGGCCACCGGCTGCTGTGCATCGACGAGTTCGAGCTGGACGACCCGGGCGACACCGTGCTGGTCTCCTCGCTGCTCAGCCGGCTGGTCGAGGCGGGCGTCGCGCTCGCCGCCACCTCCAACACACTGCCCGGCAAGCTCGGCGAGGGCCGGTTCGCGGCGGCCGACTTCCTGCGGGAGATCCAGGGGCTGTCGGCGCACTTCCGGCCCCTGCGGATCGACGGCGACGACTACCGCCACCGCGGGCTCCCCGAAGCCCCGGCGCCGTACGACGACGAGCAGGTCACCAAGGCGGCGTACGCGACCCCCGGGGCCTCGCTCGACCCCTTCCCCGCCCTGCTCGACCATGTGGCCCGGATCCACCCGAGCCGTTACGGCGCGCTCACCGAGGGCCTCACCGCGGTCTGCCTCACCGGAGTGACGCCGGTGGACGACCAGTCGACGGCGCTGCGCCTGGTCGTCCTGGCCGACCGGCTCTACGACCGTGAGGTCCCGGTCCTCGCATCCGGGCTCCCCTTCGACCGGCTGTTCAGTGACGAGATGCTGAACGGCGGATACCGGAAGAAGTACTTCCGGGCGATCTCCCGGCTGACGGCGCTGGCGCGCGACGCGAAGCCGCTTGTGCGCCCGTAGATACTGGTGCGCCAGTAGGTTGGGGGCACGCCACCAGAAGGGATTCAACATGGCCACCACGCGTGTCGCTCATACGGTCTGGGAGGGCGAGCTCATCAAGGGCTCGGGCATGGTCTCCTTCGACTCGTCGGGCATCGGCGACCACCCGGTCACCTGGGCCTCCCGCGCCGAGACGCCGAACGGCAGGACCAGCCCGGAGGAGCTCATCGCGGCCGCCCACTCCAGCTGCTTCTCGATGGCCCTCTCGAACGGCCTGACCGGCGCGGGCAACCCGCCCACCACGCTGGTCACCAAGGCGGAGGTCACCTTCCAGCCGGGCGAGGGCATCACCGGCATCCACCTCACCGTGGAGGGCGAGGTTCCCGGCCTCGACGCGGACGGCTTCACCGCGGCGGCCGAGGACGCCAAGGCCAACTGCCCGGTCAGCCAGGCCCTGAAGGGGACGACGATCACGCTCACCGCCAAGCTGAGCTGACCCGCGCACCCGGCCGGCCGGTCTCACCCCGGCCGGCCCTTCGCAGCCGCCCCGCGCTCAGCCCGAGCAGGCGGTCCGGCCCGCTTCCTGCCACTCGCAGACGGGGCAGAGCGTCGCCCCGCGCGTCGACTCCGGGTACTCGGTCGGCTTGCGGCACAGCACACACTCGGCGTACGGCGGACCGCCCGGCAGGGCTTCTCCGGACGCGGGCAGGGGCGCGGGCGCGGTCGTCGCCGGTGTCGCGCAGTAGGACTCGTCCATGCGTACGAGCCTACTCGGCCGGGTCCACGCTCAGTGCTGCTGCGGCTTCTCGGGCTTGGCCTCGCTGGGCCGTACGATCACGAACCCCTCGCCCTGGAGCATCAGCTGGACGGCCTCTCCTGAGCCGCCGCGGAACATGGAACCGATCGACTGCGAGCGGTGCAGCGAGGTCTGCAGATGCGCGGACCAGCCGACCACGGCGTCGGTGTCGACGTAGACCGGCTGCTGCGGGGAGACCGGGATGACGATGGGGTTGCCCTCGCAGATCAGGCCGAGCTTCCCGTAGCCGGTGAAGAGGCTGTTGAAGAGCCCGCCGCCCGCGATGCCCGAGCCCTTCACCGTCTTGATCTCGTACGAGAGGGTGGAGTCGAAGCACAGGACGTTGCGGCCGTTGATGGTGAGGGCGTCGCCCTGCTCGATGTCGACGATGAAGCAGTTGGCCGCCTCGTGCGCGAACCACGCCTCGCCCTGCCCGGTGACGGACATCAGCGGCAGGCCCTCGCCGGTGACCGCCCGCTTGAGCATGCCGCCTATGCCCTGGCCCTTGCGCTCGAACTGGAGATTCCCCCGGAAGGCGATCATCGCGCCCTGCCGCGCGAGCATGTCACCGTTGACGGTGTACTTGATCGATTTGGCGTTCTGCAGGGTCATGCCGGGGGCTGTCGCCTGCTGCGCCATGTTCTCGGTCTGGAAAAGATCGCTCTTCATGGGGGCATCCTCACCCGGAGGATCCCCCTCCGCCAAGAACCCGGCGGATCCGCCCGGGTTCCGCCCGCGGCCCGCCCCGGACACCCTCGGGACCCACCCGGGGATCCGCACAGCGTCCACTCGGGAATCCACGGGAATCCCTCCCGGAACCGACTGGCAGACTGGGGCGGGTGAGCAGCAACGACAGCCCTTTCCGCGCGGAGCCGACGGCACGCGACGAGGCCCCTCAGTTCGTCCTCCCGCTGGTGGTCCACATCGAGAAGACCGATCCCCCGGCCCGTACGGACGCACTGGAGACGTCGGCACGTGCGGTGCTCGTGATGCTGTCGGACGAGCGCTCGCTGGGTGACGGCGAGTGGGCGCAGGCGATGGCGGACTGGCAGGACGCCCGGATCCGCAAGGTCGTACGGCGGGCGCGCGGCGCCGAGTGGCGCAAGGCGTCGGCCCTGCCCGGCATCACGGTCACCGGGGCCGCGGCCGAGGTACGGGTCTTCCCGCCGGTGCCGCTGGACGGCTGGCCGAAGGAGCTGGCGAAACTCCAGGTCAGCGGCACCGATCTGGACGATCCCGGGCCGCTGCCCGAGCCCTCGCCCACGGCCCCGGTCATCTGGCTCAATCCGGAAGTCGACATGTCGGCGGGGAAGTCGATGGCGCAGACCGGGCACGGTGCACAGCTCGCCTGGTGGGAGCTTTCGGACCCGGAGCGGGACGCGTGGCGGGCGGCCGGGTTCCCGCTGTCGGTGCGGATGGCTGCTCCCCGGCACTGGGCCGAACTGACCGCGAGCGGACTGCCGGTCGTACATGACGCGGGCTTCACCGAGATCGCCCCCGGGGAGACCGTCGCGGTCGAAGGCGGCAGCCGCTTCTGTCCCCTCGCGCACGGCGTACGGCCGTGAACGGGCGGCCGGTACGCGGGCGGCCCGGGCTCCGGGTCCCCGCCCCGTTTCCGGTGGGCCGGGAACCTCAGATAAAGCTCTGAACGTCCCACCCGGTGGATTCACCGCGGCCCCGCGGGGTCATCATCCCCGCGGGCGCCGTGGCAGCGACGCCGGAGGGGGACACCATGGAGAAGCTGGGAACCGGGATCGGATGGCGGCCGGAGATCGCCGCGGCGGTAGAGCAGCTGCCGGGCATCGACTGGGTCGAGGTGGTCGCGGAGAACCTCTGCCCCGATCATCTCCCCGACTCCCTGCTGCGGCTGCGCGAGCGCGGTGCGACGGTGGTTCCGCACGGCGTGTCGCTGGGCATCGGCGGCGCCGAACGTCCGTCGGCCGACCGGCTCGCGGCGCTGGCCGAGCGTGCCCTCCTGCTGGAGTCGCCGCTCGTCACCGAGCACATCGCGTTCGTACGGGCCGGTGGCCCGCTCACCGCATCGCCCGGTCTCGAGGCCGGCCATCTGCTGCCGGTTCCGCGCACCTGGGACGCGCTGCGTGTGCTGTGCGAGAACGTGCGCACGGCCCAGGACGCCCTGCCCGTCCCCCTCGCCCTGGAGAACATCGCCGCGCTGATCTCCTGGCCCGACGAGGAGCTGACGGAGGGGCAGTTCCTGGCGGAACTGGTGGAGCGTACGGGCGTACGGCTGCTCATCGACGTGGCCAACCTGCACACCAACCACGTGAACCGCGGCGAGGACCCCGCGGCGGCGCTGGACGAACTCCCGGTGGAGGCCATCGCGTACGTCCACGTCGCGGGCGGCGTGGAGAAGGACGGCGTCTGGCACGACACCCATGCCCACCCGGTGACCGCGCCGGTCCTCGGCGTACTGGCCCAGCTGCGGGACCGGGTGGATCCGCCGGGCGTGCTGCTGGAACGGGACGACGACTTCCCGCCCGCGGCTGAACTGGCCGGCGAACTGACCGCGATACGGAAGACGCTGGCCGCCGGGGCGGCTGTGACGTCCGGGAAGACTGTGGAGTCGGGGAAGCCTGTGACGTCCGGGAAGGCTCTGGCATCCAGGACGGCTCTGGCATCCAGGACGGCTGTGGCCGCCGGGAAGACCGGCACCGCCCCGGACACCGCGGTCCCCGGCGGGGCCGCACCCGCCCAGCCGCCCTCCCCGGCGGCAGCCACACCGACAGGGTCACCGGCAGACGCACCGGCAGCCACCCCGGCACCCGCACCCGCTTCCACCGCCGCGGCCAGGCAGCGGCTGGCCCT
>NZ_JAAGLN010000266.1 GCF_010548145.1 Streptomyces sp. SID10853 | reverse complement strand
AGGCGGTGGCGGAGCGGCTCTTCCTCTCCCCGCACACCGTGCGTACGCATATGCAGAACGTGCTGGGACAGCTAGGAGTGCACTCCACACTGGCCGCGGTCGCCCTGGCGAGACGGGCGGGAGTCGGGCCCGCGGAGCCAGGACCTGTGCCGCCGGTCCCTGCCGGGCCGGATCCGACCGGACCGACCGGGCAAGCCCTCGGGGATGTTGTCGAACGGGGCGGTCAACGCCGCTGGCGGGCTCTGCAAGTGCGGCTAGGGGTCGTCGCCGTGCAGCCGGTCCCAGCGCGCGTACGTGCGGGAGAGCGCGGCGAGCAGCAGCCGCTCTGCCTGCGGGGTGCCGGCAGTGGTGCCTGTGTCGCGAGTGGTGCCTGTGTCGCCTGCGGTGCCCGTGTCGCTGGTGTCGCCGGTGCCGCCCGTGCGCTGTGTGCCGCCGGTGGGCTCGGCCGTCAGCAGGACGGCCGCATGGAGGAGCCGGCCGGCCGCGCCCGCGACGAAGGACTCGAACTCCTCGTCGCGGCGGCGTTCCCGTGCTGCTGTCCGCTCCCGCACAGTGCCTCCCTGCTCTCATCTGAGAGCAGGCCGGCGCACCGGTCAAGAGGTCGGCGCCGCCGGCTCCTGGGGTGCTGCCGTACGGCCGGAGAGCGACGAGTTGAAGCGGGTCAGCAGGGTGCAGAAGGCTTCGCGGTCCTCCTGCGTCCAGCCCTCGGTGACCTGGGCCATCAGCTCACGGCGTGAGGAGCGCACCTCTTCCAGGCGGGTCTGGCCGCGCGGCGAGAGCTGGAGGACGACGGCCCGGCCGTCCTCGGGGTGCGAGGTGCGCTTGACCAGGCCGGTGTCGACGAGCGGAGCGACCTGCCTGGTCACCGTCGATGAGTCGATGCCCATGCCGGCGGCCAGGGCCTTCACGCCCATGGGGCCTTCCCGGTCCAGCCGGTTGAGCAGCAGATAGGCGGCGCGGTCCATCGAGTTCCGCACCTGCCCGACGCCCCCCATCCGGGTCTGTTCGGCGCGGCGGGCGAAGAGGGCCACCTGGTGCTGGAGGGCATCGAGGAAACCGGGGTCGATATCAGAAGTCATGTCCTGAGAAAGGGGCATGGCCGGGGGCTCTCTTCGTACGGTGGGCGGACAGTGGGGGACAGAGTACGCGGCCGGGAGCGGCGCCGTACCGGCGCTGCTCCAACCGTTGCGAACATGAGGGTCCAGCCGTTGCCGGGCCGTGGGCTCGGGCGGCCCGCCCTGCGCGGAGCTGCGAGACTTGACGCCATGAGCTTCGGTACGTCACACCCCCTGCCGCCGCTGATCCTTGACGACGTCCTCGGAGCGCAGAAGATGCTCTCCGGAGTGTCACGGACGACACCGATCGAGGGCAGCAGGCATCTCTCGCGTCTTGTCGGGGCACCGGTCCGTTTCAAGTGCGAGAACCTCCAGCGCACCGGTTCGTTCAAGCTGCGCGGCGCCTATGTCCGGATCGCCGGGCTCAGCCCCGAGGAGCGGGCCTCCGGGGTCGTCGCGGCCAGCGCGGGCAACCACGCGCAGGGTGTCGCCCTCGCCTCGTCGCTCCTCGGGGTGCGTTCCACGGTCTTCATGCCGCTGGGGGCGCCGCTGCCGAAGGTCGCCGCGACCCGTGAGTACGGCGCCGAGGTGCGGCTGCACGGGCAGGTCGTCGACGAGACCCTCGCCGCGGCCCAGGAGTACGCGCAGCAGACGGGCGCCGTCTTCATCCATCCCTTCGACCACGCCGACATCATCGCCGGGCAGGGCACGGTGGGCCTGGAGATCCTGGAGCAGTGCCCGGAGGTGCGGACGATCGTCGTCGGGATCGGCGGCGGGGGGCTGGCCGCGGGTATCGCGGTCGCGGTGAAGGCGCTGCGGCCGGACGTGAGGGTGATCGGTGTGCAGGCGGCGAACGCCGCCGCGTACCCGCCCTCGCTCTCCGCGGGGCGCCCGGTGTCGGTCGAGGCGCAGCCGACGATGGCGGACGGCATCAAGGTGGGCCGCCCCGGAGATGTGCCGTTCGGGATCATCCGGGAGCTGGTCGACGAGGTGCGTACGGTCTCCGAGGACGAGCTGTCCAGTGCGCTGCTGCTCTGTCTGGAGCGGGCCAAGATGGTGGTAGAGCCGGCCGGGGCCAGTCCGGTCGCCGCGCTGCTGAGCGACCCCGGGGCGTTCGAGGGGCCGGTGGTCGCGGTGCTGTCGGGCGGCAATGTGGACCCGCTGCTGATGCAGCGCATCCTCACGCACGGGATGGCGGCCGCGGGCCGCTTCCTGTCGCTGCGGCTCCGGCTGACCGACCGCCCCGGCGCGCTCGCGACGCTGCTGGGTGTGCTCTCGGTGGCCGACGCCAATGTGCTCGACGTGCGCCATGTGCGGACCGATCCGCGGCTCGGTCTGACCGAGGCCGAGGTGGAGCTGCACCTGGAGACGAAGGGGCCCGAGCACTGCGTCGAGGTCAGCGCGGCGCTGCGGGACGCGGGGTACACCGTCATCGCGTGAGACGGCCCGGGATGGCGGGAGCGGGGAAATCCACGAAACCCGGAAAACCCTCTGCACAGACGCGATACATCGCGATAGTCTCTGTGGCGCGCGTCACCCGCCGTGGGGCGGTATGGTCGCGCCAAATTTACGATGTGTGCGTAAAAGCGCCCATAAATCCACCTGGGGGAGCCCTATGCCTGGCGCCATTTACGCCGAAGGTCTGGTGAAGACCTTCGGCGACGTAAGAGCACTGGACGGCGTGGATCTCGACGTACCGGAGGGCACGGTCCTCGGCCTGCTCGGGCCCAACGGCGCAGGCAAGACGACAGCCGTCCGCGTCCTGACGACCCTGCTGCAGCCCGACAGCGGGCAGGCGGTCGTCGCCGGGATCGACGTGCTCAGGCATCCGACGGAGGTACGCAGGTCGATCGGTCTCTCCGGGCAGTTCGCCGCGGTCGACGAGTACCTCACCGGCCGGGAGAACCTCCAGATGGTCGGGCAGCTTTACCAGATGTCCGCACGCGACGCGAAGCGGCGTGCGGTCGAGCTGCTCGACCGCTTCCACCTCGCCGACGCGGCCGACCGCCCCGCCAAGACGTACTCCGGCGGGATGCGCCGACGGCTCGACCTGGCCGCCGCGCTCGTCGTGTCGCCGCCCGTGATGTTCATGGACGAGCCGACCACCGGTCTCGACCCCCGCAACCGCCAGCAGCTCTGGGAGGTCATCCAGGACCTGGTCGCAGGGGGTACGACGCTGCTGCTCACCACCCAGTACCTCGAAGAGGCCGACCACCTGGCCCACGACATCTGTGTCATCGACCACGGCAAGGTCATCGCCCGCGGTACGTCGGACCAGCTCAAGGCCCGCACCGGTGGCGAGCGCGTCGAGGTCGTCGTCCACCAGCCCGACCAGATCGCTCCCGCCCGCGAGGTGCTGACCGCACTGGGCAAGGGGCCGGTCGCCGTCGCGGAACACACCCGCAAGCTGACCGTCCCGGTGACGGGCGGCGCCAAACTGCTCGCCGAGGTCATCAGGGACCTGGACGGGCGGGGCGTCGAGATCGACGACATCGGGCTGCGCCGCCCCACGCTCGACGACGTGTTCCTCTCGCTCACCGGCCATGTGGCCGAGGCGGCGGACGGGACCGAGCCGGACCCGGACCGGAACCCGGACCGGGACCCGGGGAGCGGCGGCCCCTCCGGCGGCCCCGCCCCCGGCGGTCCCACCACCCGCACACCATCGAGCGCCGAGGAGGCCGGCGAATGAGCGCCGTCACGGATGCCGCACCCAGTCCGCTCGCCCCGCGGCCGCGCGGCGGGATCTTCCAGTCGGTCAACGACTCGCTGGTCATCGCCAAGCGCAATCTGATCCGGATGACCCGTATCCCCGAGATCGTGGTCTTCGGGCTGGTCCAGCCGATCATGTTCGTGGTGCTCTTCAGCTACGTCTTCGGCGGGTCCCTGGTCGTCAACGGCTCGACCAGCGCGGTCGGTTACCGCAACTTCCTGATGGCGGGCATCTTCGCCCAGACCGTCACCTTCGCCACGGCCGGGGCCGGCGCGGGCATCGCCGACGACATGCACAAGGGCCTGATCGACCGGTTCCGCTCGCTGCCGATGGCCCGGGGCGCGGTGCTCACCGGACGTACGATCGCCGACCTGGTCCAGACGGCCCTCACCCTGGTGGTGCTGTCGATCGTGGCCCTGCTCGTCGGCTGGCGCACCCACGAGAACATCGGGAAAGTACTCGGCGGCTTCGGGCTGCTGCTCCTGCTCGGGTACGCCTTCTCCTGGATCGGCGCGCTGATCGGTCTCTCGGTCCGCACCCCGGAAGCGGCCACATCGGGCGGGCTCGTCTGGCTCTTCCCTGTGACCTTCGTCTCGAACGCGTTCGTGTCGACGGCCATGATGCCCGGCTGGCTGCAGCCGATCGCCGAGTGGAACCCCTTCAGCGCGACCGTCCAGGCGTGCCGGGTGCTCTTCGGTAACCCGGGCGTGTCGGCGTCGGACGCCTGGCCCATGCAGCACCCGGTGTGGGCCTCGCTGCTCTGGTCGCTGCTCATCTTCGCGGTCTTCCGCACGCTGGCGGTCCGCAAGTACCGGTCAGCGGCGGCCTGACCCGGGCGCCGTCGCACGGCTGAGCCCCCGGCTGCGGCAGCCGGGGGCTCAGCGGGCGCGGACGGGGGTCAGCCCTTGAACGGCTCGGCCTTGAGGATCTTCACCGTCGCCGTCTTGCCGTTCGGCAGCTCGTACTCGGCGTTCTCGCCGACCTTCTTGCCGATCACGCCAGTGCCCAGCGGGGACTGGGGGGAGTACGTCTCGAAGTCCGAGCTGGCGTACTCGCGGGAGGCGAGCAGGAACGTCATCGTGTCGTCCTCGTCGCCGTCGAAGGCGATGGTCACGACCATGCCGGGAGCCGCTTCGCCGGAGGCCGCCGGGGCCTCGCCGACCTTCGCGTGTTCGAGCAGCTGGGTCAGCTGGCGTACGCGCAGCTCCTGCTTGCCCTGCTCCTCCTTGGCCGCGTGGTACCCGCCGTTCTCGCGCAGGTCACCCTCCTCGCGGGCGGCCGCGATCTTGGTGACGATCTCCGAGCGTGCGGGACCCGACAGATACTCCAGCTCAGCCTTCAGCTGGTTGTACGCCTCCTGGGTCAGCCAGGTGACGTTTTCGCTGGTCTGGGTCACTGGTGCTCCTCGTAGGTACCGGAAATACAAAGCATCGCCCTACCCAGAAGGATGTTCCTCCAGGGGCGGGCGAAACCACGAGCCTAACAATTCGAGAGCGGAAGGGGGAGGACCGAAGTGTCACGAGGTGCGGGGGCCGGCCGGGAGACGCAGGCGGACCAAGCCCCGACCGGGCTGGATCAGGCGGGACCGGGCTCGGTCAGGCCGGACCAGTCTGGATCAGGCGGGACCGGGAGGTCCGGCCGGGCCAGGGGGCCGGATCAGGAGGTGGGCTGGCAGCCGACGAGCTCGACGCTGGTGGCCCTCGACGTGGTCCGTACGGTCACGACCTGGTCGATCCGCTTCTTGTCCTGGTCGAACCTGGCGTCCTTGCGGCCGACCTCGTCGCCGTCGGTGGCCCGCAGACGCAGGGTGCAGGTGCCGTGGAGCCCGGCGTCCTTGCTGACTGTCAGATGGACGTCCACCGCGTGGTCCGACGCGATGTTCCAGGTGATGACCTCACCGCTGATGGACTTGCCGCCGAGGGACTCGTAACCGAACCAGCCGACGACCGCGATCACCACGGCGCCGAGCACCGCTCCGATGATCTTCAGCTTGCGATCCGCGCGCTCGTCCGCGGAGCGGCCGTAGCGGCCCTCGGGAAGCTGTTCGCCAACCGCCGTCATGATCGTTCCTCCAGAGCAGGGGATCCCGGAATTTTCCGTCCCCTCAGTCGGTCACTATAGAAGCCGCCGATTGCGACGAATCACTGAGGATCCTGTCTTGTCTGAGCAGCTTCGCCTGATGGCCGTCCACGCCCACCCCGACGACGAGTCGAGCAAGGGTGCGGCGACCATGGCCAAGTACGTGTCCGAGGGGGTGGACGTGCTGGTCGTGACCTGCACCGGAGGCGAGCGCGGCTCCATCCTCAATCCCAAACTCCAGGGTGACGCCTACATCGAGGAGAACATTCACGAAGTCCGCAAGCGGGAGATGGACGAGGCCCGCGAGATCCTCGGGGTCGACCAGGCGTGGCTGGGCTTCGTCGACTCGGGCCTGCCCGAGGGCGACCCGCTGCCCCCGCTGCCCGAGGGCTGCTTCGCACTGGAGGACGTCGACGTGGCCGCCGGGCGGCTGGTGCGGCTGATCCGGGAATTCCGGCCGCAGGTCATCACCACGTACGACGAGAACGGCGGATACCCGCACCCCGACCACATCATGACCCACCAGATCTCGATGGTGGCGTTCGATGCGGCGGCGGACACCGAGAAGTACCCCGAGGCCGAGTTCGGCCCGGCCTTCCAGCCGCAGAAGCTCTACTACAACCAGGGCTTCAACAAGCCCCGCACCGTGGCCCTGCACGAGGCACTGCTGGCGCGCGGCCTGGAGTCGCCGTATGGGGACTGGCTGGAGCGCTGGAAGCAGTTCGAGCGCGCCGAACGCACGCTGACCACGCATATTCCGTGTGCGGACTACTTCGGGATCCGGGACAAGGCGCTCATCGCGCACGCCACCCAGATCGACCCCGACGGCGGCTGGTTCCGCGTCCCGATGGATCTCCAGCAGGAGGTCTGGCCGACGGAGGAGTACGAGCTCTCGAAGTCGCTCGTGCCGACATCCCTCCCCGAGGACGACCTCTTTGCGGGCATCCGGGACAATGCCTAGTTATGAGCGCTAGCCAGGCATTGACGCACCTCGTCCCTCTGGCCGAGGTCGACGACAACAAGGTGACTCCAGGGCTTCTCGGCTTCCTCGTCTTCGCGGCCCTGGCCGTGGGGGTGTGGCTGCTGATGAAGTCGATGAGCCGGCACATGGGCCGGGTGGCCTTCAAGGAGACCCCGGAGCCGCAGGCGGAGCCCGCCGGACCCGCGGGGACCGAGGGCAAGAAGGGCTGAGGCCCGGCCGGGGCTGAGGGCGGCCGGGGCTTGAGGCCCGGCCGGAACTTGAGGCCGGCCGGTCCCGGTCACCGGGCGGTCTCGGTCACCAGCCGGATCCGGTCACCGACCGGGCCCGGTCACCGGACAGGCCGGACCACCGGACCACCGCCCCACCGTCCCCGCTCACCGGACAGGCTGCGAGTGCGCCTGCCCGGTGAGCTGCGGTGCGCCGCAGCGGCCGGTGTCCCGTGTCCGGTGTGACCTACCGCCGTGCCCCTGTCATCGGTACGCCCATGATCTCCCGGGCGTTCCGGCCCGGCACCATGCCGAGCAGCCATGCCTGCCAGCCGTCGTCCAGGGACACCCCGCGCTCCAGCATCAGGGCGTACGCCTCCGCGCACTCGGCCAGACCGGGGTCGCGGGCCGGATGCTCCGCCCTGATCAGCTGGGACAGCTCCTCCGCGGCCACCGCCGTGCCCACATCGGAGCCGCCGGGCGACGCGTAAGGCAGCAGCGTGCAGCGCAGGAAACGGGCCCAGTCGCCGCCCCTCCCGTCGTCGTACGTCGCGAAGAGCGCCGCCGCCTCGTCGCAGAGCTGGAGCGCCTGGGCGGCCCGGTCGTTGCCCGCGTCGATCAGGGCCAGTTCGAGTGAGGTCCACGCCTCGCCGTGCGCCACCCCGATCCGGTGGAAGTCGGTCCGTGCGTCGACCAGCAGCTGGCGGGCGAAACCGCTGTTGCGGAGGTTGCCCGTCTGCGCCGCCCGCTGGTCGCGGGTGACCCGCCCCGAGTGGTGGCGGGCGCAGGCCAGCCCGTACACGTCGCGCATCCGCGAGAACATCGTCCGGGCCCGCTCCAGCTCCCGTACCGCCTGGTCGCGGTCGCCGCGCTCCTCCAGGGCCTGGCCCAGGTAGTAGAGCGTCCACGCCTCGCCCCGGGCGTCCTCGTTGTCCCGGTGGCGTGAGAGCGCCTGGCGGAGCTGGTCCACCGCGACCGCCGCGTCACCGTCGACCAGCCTGGCCCGGGCCAGCTGGGTCATCGCCCAGGCTTCGCCCCGCCCGTCCCTGGTCTGCCCGTACGCGTCGAGCGCCGTCCGCAGCTCCTCCTCGGCCCGCACTACGTCGCCCAGGCGCAGAAAGAGCTGGCCCAGCTGGAAGTGCGTCCACGCCTCGCCGTGCAGCGAGTCGCTCTCCTGGTGCAGGGTGAGCGCCGTCGTGAGCAGCGTCAGCGCCTCCGGCAGATGCGCCAGGTCGCGCTCCACCGCCGCCAGCGCGTGCAGCGACCAGGCGCGGTCCGCGGCCAGCTCGGGCGCGGCCTGGAGCGCGATCGCCTCCCGCAGCCGGGCCGCGGCCTCCGTCAGATTGCCCTGGTGGTGCAGGGTGATGCCGAGCGAGCAGAGCGCCAGCGCCTCGCCAGGCCCCTGCTGCGCCTCGTGGTAGAGGCCGACGACCGAGGTGAGGGTCGTACGGGCCTTGTCCAGCTCGCCGAGCTGGCGGGCCGCGATCCCCGTACGCCACTGCACCGACCTGGCCAGCAGCCCCTGCCCGACGGCCTGCGTCAGCTCGCTGATCTCGCCCAGCCGGTAGAGGTCGCCGCGCAGCAGGCAGTAGTCGCAGAGCGCGCCCAGCAGATGCAGCACCACGTCCTGGTCGACGCCCTCCGCCTGGCGCAGCGCGGATGTGATGAAGCTGGACTCCTCGTCGAGCCAGCGCAGCGCCGCGTCCAGCGAGGTGAAGCCGTGCGGGCCGAACTGGCCTGCACGGGTGGAGAGTTTGCCGTCCACGAGGCGGATCACCGCGTCCGCGAGTTCGGCGTAACTCTGGATCAGCCGCTCCTGCGCCGCCGTACGCTCCTGCGGCTGCTCCTCTTCCTCCAGCCTGGCCTGCGCGAAGGCCCGCACCGTGTCGTGCAGCCGGTAGCGGCTGCCGCGTACGTGGTCGATCAGACCGGCCCTGGACAGCAGGGTCAGCAGCCGGCGCGCCTCCTGGTCGTCGGCGCCCAGCAGCGCGGCCGCGGCGGCCGCGCCCAGACTGGCCCGCCCGGCCAGCGCGAGCCT
>NZ_JAAGLN010000265.1 GCF_010548145.1 Streptomyces sp. SID10853 | reverse complement strand
CCGACACCGGCACCGGGGCCGATGCCGACACCGGCACCGGGGCCGACGCCGACGCCGATGCCGACACCGGCACCGGGGCCGATGCCGACACCGGCACCGGGGCCGGGGCCGGGCGGGTGGGTCCCGGGCGGGCCGGGAGTCTGCGGCTGGCTTCCCCGGCGGGGCGTGGTGTGCTGGCCTGCGCGGTCCTCGGCTCGGGCATGACCATGCTGGACGCCACCGTGGTCAATGTCGCGCTGCCACGGATCGGAGCCGACTTCGGCGTACCGCTCTCGGCGCTCCAGTGGACCATCACCGCGTACATGCTCCCGCTCGCCGGGCTGATCCTGCTCGGCGGCAGCCTCGGCGACCGCTACGGGCGGCGCCGGATCTTCATGACCGGGGTGGCCTGGTTCGCGGTGGCGTCCGTGCTGTGCGGGCTCGCACCCAACGACGGCGCGCTGATCGCCGCCCGCGCCCTGCAGGGAGTCGGCGGTGCGCTGCTCACCCCCGGCTCACTGGCCCTGGTACAGGGCACCTTCCGGGAGCAGGACCGTGCCAAGGCGGTCGGGCTGTGGTCCGGGCTGGGCGGCGTGGCCACCTCCGTCGGCCCCTTCCTGGGCGGCTGGCTGGTGGACGGGCCGGGCTGGCGCTGGATCTTCTACATCAACGCCCCGCTCGCCCTGGCCGTGCTGCTCCTCGCGGTGCGCTGGGTGCCCGAGAGCCGCGACTGGCAGGCGGCCGGGCGGTTCGACGCGGCGGGCGCCGCTCTGGCCGCTCTCGGCCTGGCCGGTATCACCTACGCGCTGATCGACGCGGGCGGCGGTTTCGGGCCGGCGGTGGTCGTGGCACTGCCGGCCGGGCTGCTGTTCACCGCGCTCTTGCTGCGGCGGGAGGCCAGGACCGGGCATCCCATGCTGCCCCTGGGAATGTTCCGGGTGAAGCTGTTCACCTCGGTCAACCTGGTCACCCTGTGCCTCTACGCGGCGATCGGCGGGGTGTTCTTCCTGCTGCCCACCCAGTTGCAGAACGGCCTGGGATACGAGGCACTGGCCGCCGGGGTGGCCTCACTGCCCATCACTGTCCTGATGATGCTGCTGTCCGGGCCGGCCGGCGCCCTGGCCCAGCGGATCGGCCCGCGCCCGCTGCTCACCCTGGGACCGCTGGTCGCCGGGGCGGGCCTGGCTCTGCTGCACCGGGTGCATCCCGGCGGCTCGTACGGGGCGGACGTCCTGCCCGCGGTGCTGGTCCTCGGGCTGGGCATGAGTATGTTCGTCGCGCCGCTGACCGCCACCGTCCTGGCGTCCGTCGATGTACGGCGGGCCGGAATCGCCAGCGGCGTCAACAACGCCGCCGCCCGGGTCGCCCAGTTGCTCGCGGTGGCCGCGCTGCCGCTCGTGGTCGGCCTGTCCGGCAGCGGATACCGCACGGTCTCCACCGTCGACCGCGCCTTCGGCCAGGCGGTGCTGGTCTGCGCCGGGCTCATGGTGCTGGGTGCCGCGCTCGCGTGGTTCACGGTGCCGGCCGACGTACTGCGGCCCGACGAGGACACCCCGCACGCCCGCCCCCAATGCACCGTGCACGGCGCACCCGCGCTCCCGCCGCTGGAGCCCGGAGCCCGCCGCGGCCCCGGCCCCCCGCCCGGCCCCGGCGAAATCTGAGAGACGCCCGGTGTACAGGGCACCAGAACACCAGAAGGCGAGGGCACCGGAGCACCGGAGCACCGGAGCACCGGAGCACCGGAGCACCGGAGCACCGGGGTGCCGGGGTGCCGGGGCGTCAGAACGGCGGGGCGTCAGAAGGGCGGGGCGTCAGAAGGGCGGGGCGTCAGAACGGCGCTTCCGGTCCGGGGGACCGGCCCGCGGCCCGAGGGCGCCGGGGCCTAGCATCACGACGAGGACGGACCGGCAGGGCGGTGTGACGGTGGGGCAGGAGGGGGCGGTGGGTGTGACACGGCAGGACACCACGGCAGGCGGCGAGGGCGCTGTCCCGGCCGGCGGGCCGCATCCGGTGGCGGACACTCTGGGCTACCTCGCCGGGCGGTGGCGGGTCGAGCGGACCGTGCACGACCTGTCCCAGGACCAGTACGGCACGTTCAGCGGCACGGCCTGCTTCACCCGCCGGGAACAGCCCGCCACCGGGCTGCTCCATGCCGAGCGCGGCGAGTTCACCTGGGGCGGGGTGACCCGGCCCGCTTCCCGTGCGTATCTCTTCGAGCCGACGGGCGAGGGGGCCGCCTTCGTACGGTTCGCCGACGGCCGCCCCTTCCACCCCCTGGACCTGCGCGGCGGACACTGCCTGGCCGACCACCCGTGCGCCGAGGACGTCTACCGCGGCGAGTTCAGTGTGCTCACCGCGGACCGCTGGCGGGTGGTGTGGACGGTACGGGGCCCGGCCAAGGACCTGCGTCTGGTGAGCGTGCACCACCGGATCTGAGAGCCGCGCTGGGCGTGCATCACCGCATCTGAGAGCCGCGGTGGGCGTGCATCTGCGGATCTGAGACCGTGGCAGGCAAGAAGCAGCCCGCGCCGTGCAGGGCGTCCCGGGGGCCGTGCGCCTCGGCGTACGATGCCGGGATGTGCACGGACAGCCCTCTGGGCGCTTCGGCCCTGCTGATCAACGGCACTGTCGGGGTGGGCAAAACCACGGTTGCCGGCGCGGTGGGTGACCTGCTCGCCGAGGCCGGGACCCCTCACGCGGTCCTCGACCTCGACTGGCTGAGCCAGTCGTGGCCCGCTCCTGCTGGTGACCGGTTCAACTTCACCGTGCTGCTGCGGAATCTGCGCAGCATCGCCGGCAACTACCTCGCTGCGGGAGCGGCCCGCCTCGTACTGGCCGGTGTGGTCGAGCGGCAGGAGGAGCGCCAGCAACTGGCCGCCGCGGTAGGTGTCGGTCTCACGGTGTGCCGGCTGCGGGCCGAACCGGCCGTCATCCACCGGCGTCTGACCCGCCGCCATGACGGCGAGCCCGGAGCACTGCGGTGGCATCTGGACCGCTCCGCCGAACTGGACACCATCCTCAGCTCGGCCGCGGTCGAGGACTTCACCACCGACACCACCACAGGCTCCGTCCCCGCCATTGCCGCATCGGTGATCGGGGCAGCCGGCTGGCAGTGACCACCCGGGGCCAATCCCGCTGTGCAGCACGAACAGCACCCCCCCTGACACCAGCGGCCTCCACGGCACCGGCCACGCCGTCCACACCCCGGACCATCACCGGGAGGTGGCGGGGGAGGGGTTCTCAGGCGGCGGTTGCCGCGCCGCTGTCCGCGGGCTCAGCGCCGGCCGGCTTGGTCTGGTAGTAGACCGAACGGCCCTGCTTGGAACGCTCGATGACCCCACGGGCAACGCCCTGCTCCAGGGCATTACGCACGACGGTCACCTGCACACCCCGCTCGGGGTGTGCCTCGGCCACCGCGGCGGCGACTTCGGTGGACGACTTGGGCTCACTGTGCCCGGCGAGGAAGGAACTCACCAGCTCGAGCCACGTGGGCCCGCTCGCACCCTGCGCGGGGGCAGCCTTCTTCGCGGGAGCCTTCGCGCGGCGCACGGCCCCGGCCCCGGCCGGCGAGCGCCCCGCCTTCGGGGCCTTCGCGCCGGAGTCCTTCGCGCCGGAGTCCTTCGCGCCGGCGGTCTTGGCAGTGGTGTTCTTGGTGGTCGCGGTCCTGCTCCTGGGGCTGCGTGCCGCGGGCACCTTGGCCGGCTTCCTGCCCGGCTTGGCTGCCGGCCCGGCAGAGGCGCCGAGGATGTCCTGCATCTTCACGAGGACCTGCCCGCTCTCCTCGAGCTGGACCAACTCCTCCTGCAGGCGCACCAGTTCGGCGCGGATCCGGTCTTGCTCGCTCTGATTGGCCGCGAGGTCGTCGGCGACCTTCTGTGCGTACTCGGCCTGCACGCCGGATGCGGCGTTGACTGTGGACATGAGGCCCTCATCTTTTAGCTGTGTGGTGGACGGGTGTGCTGGGGATGCTACTCACTTCCGCGAAGGTGATTCCCCAGTGGTACTGCTCGAACGCAGGCACCCCCCCCGGCACGGGCTGCACACGCGTCCAGGCCCGCCCGGGGTGCCGTGGCCCTGCGGACGGGCCCTGCGCCTGACATCCCGCCGCCCGCCGGGCAGCTGACCGGGGCCCCGTCCTGACCCAACCCGCCCCCGTACGACCGGTGTTGGACGGCGGGCGCTGCCGGTTCCGGTGCCGGTGCCGGTGGTTCACCATGCCGATGTGTGGCGGGGTTCTTCCGGCGTACGACCTGGGTTCTCGTGGCCGAGAGTTCCCCGGCGGCGTCGTCCAGGACCGCGTGTACCCGGGTGGTCCCGGGGTGATCACAGGCGGGCGGAAGCGGCCTGTCCGCGCGCACGTACGGACCCCACAGCAACGGGCTGTACGACCACACGCCGCGCCCTTCCGGCCGCGCCAGGTCCAGATCTTCGGGGGTGAGCATGCGCTGGCCCGCCTCCGCGACAAGGAGGGGCGGGCGCGGCCCGGCGAGTAAGCGGCGCAGCTGCAAGGGCCGTCCACGGTTCCACGCCCCGCTCCCGCGCGAGCGACCGGGCGCGCCCGACACGCCAGGCGGCGTGGTTGGCCGCCCCGATGCGCAGAGCCACTCCCTTCGCGACCAGCTCGCCGAACACACCGGCCGTCTCCTCCAGCCCGGCCGGACGCCGGGGTGGGGGCGGGCCGGAGGCGGGGGCGGCCGGGTCCGGGGTGTGGACAACGGCCGCTCCCCGCCCCCCTCGTTCGGTGTCGGTTCAGTGTGCTGAGACCGCTGCCGGTTTCGGGAGTGTGCAGCCCGCGGCCGCCAGGTCGAGCTTGTTGCCCGTGGTGAAGCAGGCGGGGATGTTGTAGGTCTCCTCGGCGTACCCGATTCCCTTGCGGATGGTGACGGTGCCCTGCTCGTTCACCTCGCAGGGGTTGTCGAGGGTGCAGCTTTCACCGCTCTCGTTGATGGTGTTGTTGACCGCCGTGACCTGTCCCGTCGCCGTGTCGATGACCGGGGAACCCGAGGTGCCCCCGATGACCTGGCACTGCGGGGTGTAGCGGACGGCGTCCTTCCATGTCCACTGGTCTTCCTTCAGGCGGTAGGCGAATCCGTCGACGGAGCAGGAATAGACCTTTTTCCAGTAGCCGGAGACCACGTCGACCGCGTGCCCCTGCACCGGGTGGGCCGCGGAGAGGGTCAGGGGTGCGATTTTCGTGGACTGCTGTATCTGGGCGTAGGTCTGGGTCAGCTGGTAGAGCGTGACGTCGGTGTCGGTCATCGTCGAGTAGAGGACTTTGTTCGCCTTGAGTGTGCCGGCGGTGCCAGCTGTGGCGTTGAGCAGTGTGAAGCTGCGGGTGGAGGGCTGGCCGGTGATGACCTGGCCCGCGCTCGGGAAGCCGGTTTCGAGGCAGTGGCCGTTCGTCAGGACCAGAGCGGGGTCTGTCGCCTGCGAGTCCGGCATGCGGATCAGGGACCCCGAGCAGTTGCTGAGTGCCACGGTGCCGGCGAAGGAGGCGGCTTTCACCGGGACGGGTGTGCGCTCGGGGTGCGCGGCGGCCGTCGCGGCGGCGGGGGTCGTCCCGCCCGCATGACCGGGCGCTGCCGTTGCGGTGCCCGTGGTTCCCGCCAGGGCGCGGGCGGCGAGGGTCACAGGGGTGAGGGTTGCGAGGAGAGGCTTGCGCATGGTGATTGTCGGTCCTCTCGGTTCGGGCCCGGGAGCCCGGTTGCCCCCGGACGGCGAAGGGTGACCGCATTGTCGGCGTAACGACAAACTCTTCGCTACCCCGCCTCCCCACTGCCCCCCGGGCCCCCCTTGGCGGACCCGGTGGTGGGCCGGGTGGTGGCGGGGGCGGGGCCCTGGGGTTCAGTCGGCCGAGCGGCCCGGTAGCCGGGTGAAGCGGCGCAGCCCTCGCCGGGTGGGCTTGAGCGGCTTGTCCTCGGGGGCGGCCGGGCCCTGACCGGCCGTCAGCGCGGCCGCGGGGGAGGGGGACGGTGCCTCCACGGGCCGGGGGCCGCGTTCGAGCCGGCTGCGTACGGCCTGGGCCATGGTGTGGTGGGACGCTTCCTGCAGCAGGCCCTGCGCGGACAACCGCTCCCACATGTGCAGCAGTTCCTGCCCCCGGGTCACGACCTGCTCCTCGTCCTGCAGCCGTTGCCATGCCGCGGTGGCCCGGGCCACGTCGGGCGCGGCCCGGTTCAGGTCGGTGCGGCAGCGGATCCGCGCGACGGTCAGCGCGAGCACGGTGGAGATCGTGTAGTCGCCGCGCAGATGCGCGATGTACGCCTCGATCGCCCGTGCCTCCAGCGACAGTTCGTCCTCCGCGCCCCGGCGCAGCGTCAGATGCTCCCGCAGCGCACCGGCCAGGACGTACGCGGCGTGCAGCTCCTGGCGCTGCGCATGCTGGATGATCCGCTCGACGCGGGCGAGCGGGGGGAACGCCTCTTCCTCGGCGGCGGTCCGCTCCCGCCCGGGCGGCAGATCCTCCTCCTCGGCGATGGTCCGGCTGGAGCCGTCTGGATACACCCGAAGCCGCGCCACCTGCCGCACGCTGCGGTCGATGACGGTCGCCGCGACCGGGGCCCCCAGGGTGCGGGCGAACATGGCGATGGCGTCGAGGATTGCCTCGTTGGGCGGGCGCATGCCGCCCATCTCCAGCAGATGGCCGTTGACGACCGTCGACCCGTCCTCGGCCACGTACGCGTCGAGACGGATCAGCGGCGGTGCGCTCAGCGCGGGCAGGTTCCCCTTGTCGCGGGGTGTCAGTGAGTGGGACATGCGCTCAGACTCCGGGCCGGACCACGCCGAGGATGGGCATGGAGGCGGCCGGCGCGGTCGTGACCGTGCGACCCGGCCGCGGGGCGTGGACGATCTGCCCGCCTCCGATGTACATGCCCACGTGCGTGGCGTCGTAGTAGATGATCAGGTCGCCGGGCCGCGCCGATGCCAGGCTGACCCGGGTCAGTGCCTGCCACTGCGCCTGCGAGGTACGCGGGACGGGGTGTCCGGCCGCCGCCCACGCCGCGGAGGTGAGCCCCGAGCAGTCGTACGACGAGGGGCCCACGGCGCCCCACACGTAGGGCTTGCCGATCTGGGCCATGGCGAAGGCGACGGCTTTCCCGGCCGCTCCGCTCACCTTCGTCCCGCCGCCCGGGCCGCCCCGGTCCGAGGGGCCGCCGCCGCCCTGCCACTTGGATTTGGCTTTCTGGGTGTCCTGTTTCTCCAGCTGGGCCAGCTTGCGGGTCTGGTCCTTCTGGAGGCCCGACTCGATCCGTTCGGCGTCGGCGATCTTCTTCTCGATCTTGTCCTTCGCCCTGGCCTTGTCCGTACGGGTGCGTTTCAGCTCCCGCAGCTCCTTCTCGGCGGCCTCGGTCCGCCCGTCGAGCTCCGCGCGGGCGGTCTTCTGGGTCTGGGAGGCGTTGACGAGGCCGAGCATGGCCTGGCGGGACTGGGCGGCCTCGTCCAGGACCCGGTCGGGGTGGCTGCCGAGCAGCAACTGCAGGCCCGTGGAGGCGAGATAGCCTCCGCGGTACTGCGTCCGGGCCGCCTCACCCGTGAGGTCGCGCAGGCTGTTGACCCGGTCCTCGGCGCGGGCGAGGTCCGTGTGCAGCGACGCCAGCCGCTTCGCCTGCTTGGTGGCCTTCTCGTTGGCGGCGTCGTACGCCTCGGTGGCCACCTCCGCTTCGCGGTAGAGGCCGTCCAGCTCGGTACGGATGTGCTCGATCGACCCGTCGCCCTGCGGGCCGGGGTCGTGGGGGGCCGCGTAACTGGGCCCGGGTATCAGGGCGATCGCGCAGACAAGGGCTGCTACGGTGGCCCGGCCTCGCAGCTGTCCGCCGCCCATCGACACGTTCATCAGCTCCACTTTCAGAGTCGCGTGCGGGCAGCCCGGACGGCCGGCTTGCCAACGCGGTCGCCACCACGGGGCATGAGGAGATCTGTTCGACCTATGAACACACTACCCTCACCCGAACGGCCGATCCCGGTATCCCCGCGCGTGTCAGCATTCCCGTGAGTATCCCGCCCACCGCGCCGGCGGTTCGGCCGAGCCGGCGCCCACAAACCGGCGCCCGCCGCGGCAGCCGCCCCCCCCCGGCGGGCGAGGCAAGTCCCCGGGCGGGCGAGAGCCTTGAGACGGACGGGGCCAGTTCCTGACGGGACGAGGGGGAAGCCGGTTCCTGAGGGGGCGGTGGGCGGGGTCAGTTCCCGAGGTGGGTGAGGACGGAGCGTACCGCGGCGTGCACGGCCTGCCGGGCCTCCTCGGTGGGGTCCGCCGTCTCGAAGCCGTGCACGGCGTCGGGGGCGTCGATCACCTCGATGTCCCGGCGGCGGGCGGCCGCCGCGGTGAGGAACTCCTGGACGGTCGCCGCGATCTCCACGCGTTCGTGCTCCACCCGGGTCAGTACGATCGGCAGCGCACCGCCGGTGCGCAGCGCGTCCGCGGGCCTGAAACGGGTGTCGCTCAGGCCCCAGTTCGCCAGCGGGGCGAGGACCGGGTAGGAGGCGGCCACGCAGCGCAGCCACGGCGGGGGTGCCGCGATCCAGTCCGCCGCGATCAGGGCGCCGGCGGAGAAGAACCAGAGGGCGATGCGGTCCTCGTCCACGCGCGGGTCGGCGCGGACCCGTTCGACGGCCGCGGCGACGTCCCCGGCGGCCTGCTCGTAGCCGGTGATGTCGTGCAGCCGGTGATCGACCGTCACACCGACGGCGCCCAGGCCCGCCACGTACTGGCCGTAGCCGGTGAAGGCCGGCCAGTCGCGCGGGGTCGGCGACACACCGGCGGGCACGGGGCCGCCGTGCACGAACACCACCGCGGGGCGGGGGCCCTGCGCCCGGGGCAGATGGAGATCGATGTTTTCGGCCCGCTCGCGCGGCTGCTCGGGTACGTCGAGGAGGAAGGGCCGCAGATGTGCCGGCCGTTCGCCGGCCGCCGGGTCCAGCAGGTGTCCGCCGCCCGCGGCGGCTTCGAGCAGGACGGCGCACAGTTCGGCGGGGGCGGAGAGCATCGGCCAGTGCCCGGTGTGGAGTTCGAAGAAGGTCACACGGCGCTCGACGAGTGCCTGGACGCGGGGGTCGCCGAGCCCCACGAATGCCTCGACGGTGGCGATGCTCGACCCGTTGTGGGTGCACAGGATCCCCGTCGCGGGCAGCGCGCCCGCGGCGCCGGTCAGCCGGAGCGGCTGGGTGAGGGTGCCCGCGGGGTGCGGGGCGGCCAGGCGGGTCAGCCGGGCCAGCGCCTCGTCCGAGAGGCC
>NZ_JAAGLN010000264.1 GCF_010548145.1 Streptomyces sp. SID10853 | reverse complement strand
CCGCGCCGCACCCGCAAGCACTGAACCGCCGGGCGGCGGTGCGGCCGGGCAGCGGTGCGGCCGGGCGGGACATCCTGCCCGGCCGACCCCCCCGGCTGTGTTGTTCGGCTGCTTCGCCTGACTGTGCGGCCTGACCGCCTCTGCCCGGCGGTGCGGCCTGACCGCCTCTGCCCGGCGGTGCGGCCTGACCACCCCCTCGGCTGCCCTCCGGAATCAGCCGCCCGCAGGGACCAGTCGCCCTCCGCGATCAGCCACGCCCCACGAGCGATCAGCCGCCCCGCGAGCGATCAGCCGCCCTCCGCGATACGGGTGCCCGTGCCGCTCACCCGTACCCGGGAGTCGCCCGCCCGCAGTGTGACCGTCAGCTCGCCGGGGCGGCCCATGTCCGCACCCTGGTGGAGGGTGAGAACCGCGTCCTCCGCGACGAGGCCCAGCGCACGGGCGTACGCCCCGAACGCCGCCGCGGCGGCCCCCGTCGCCGGGTCCTCGACCACCCCGCCCACCGGGAACGGGTCCCGGACGTGGAAGACCGTCTCCGACTCCCGCCTGACCAGCTGGAGCGTGGTCAGGTCCAGGGTGTGCATGAAGGCGGTCAGCCGGTCGAAGTCGTACGCGAGGTCCGCCAGCCGGGACCTGGTCGCGGCCGCCAGCACCAGGTGGCGCGCCCCCGCGTAGGCGATACGGGGCGGGAGGGCCGGGTCGAGGTCCGATGCCTGCCAGCCGAGCGCGCCCAGCGCTTCGGCCACCTCGGGCCCGGCCACATCCAGGACGGCCGGTTCGACGCTCGTCAGGGTGGCCCGCAGTGTGCCGTCCTCATCGGCCACCGTCACCGGCACCGTGCCCGCGCGGGTGGCGAGGAGGAGATCGCCGGGGCCGTGCCGTTCGGCGAAGGCGATCGCGGTGGCGACCGTCGCGTGCCCACAGAACGGGACCTCGGCCTGCGGGCTGAAGTACCGGACGGTGAACGCCCGTCCGGGCTCCCCGCGGAGCCCTTCGGGCGGCGCGGTCAGGAACGCGGTCTCGCTGTACCCGAGCTCCGCGGCGATCGCCAGCTGCGCCGCGTCGTCGAGACCGGCGGCGTCCAGCACGACCCCGGCGGGGTTGCCCCCGGCCGGGTCGGCGGAGAACGCGGTGTAGCGGAGTACCTCGGGGCGAGGGCGGGGGTGTGACGTCATGTCCGTCGCCAACCGCCCGGCCGCCGCGGTCATTCCCCTCCGGGAGCCGGGCGGCTCAGGGAGCGGTCCGCGACCCGCTCCAGATGTCCGGCGAACACCCCGGCCGCGTCAGGGGTCAGCGTGCGCAGCGCCACCATCGCCGTCACGATCACATCGCACAGCTCGGCCTCGACGTCCTGCCAGCTGTGCGACGCGCCCTTGCGGGGGTTCTGGCCGGTGGCGCCGATGACCGCCTGGGCGACCTCGCCGACCTCCTCGGAGAGCTTGAGGATCCGGAGCAGGGTCTCCTCCTGAGGGGGCCGGGAGGTGGAACCGGCCAGCCAGGCGTGGAGTCGATCGATGGTGTTCCAGGCGTGTTCGTCCATGGACGGCACCCTGCCATGCCGGTGACGCCGCGCGCCCCTTCCGGGGCGCCCACGCCGCGGCCCCTCGCCTCAGCCGCGGCCCACGTACGGCATCGTCGTCGCCAGCACCGTCGCGAACTGCACATTGGCCTCCAGCGGCAGCTCCGCCATGTGCAGCACCGTGCGCGCCACGTCCGCCGCGTCCATCACCGGCTCGGCCAGCAGCTCGCCGTTGGCCTGTTTGATTCCGCCGCGCATCCGCTCGGTCATCTCGGTGGCCGCGTTGCCGATGTCGATCTGCCCGCAGGCGATGCGGTACGGACGGCCGTCCAGCGAGAGGGACTTGGTGAGGCCGGTCATGGCGTGCTTCGTGGCCGTGTACGCGATCGAGTCCGGGCGTGGGGTGTGCGCCGAGATGGAGCCGTTGTTGATGATCCGGCCGCCCTGCGGGTCCTGCTCCTTCATGAGCCGGAAGGCCGCCTGCGCGCACAGGAACGAACCCGTCAGGTTGGTGTCCACGACCTGCCGCCACGCCTCGTACGTCAGGTCCTCCACCGGCACCCCGCCGGGGCCCGAGATGCCGGCGTTGTTGAAGAGCAGGTCCAGCCGCCCCCAGCGCTCCCGCACCGTGCCGAAGAGCGCGGCCACCTCGTCAGGGGACGTGACGTCCGCTGGTACGGGGAAGGTCTCGCCGCCGGTGAGCGCGGCTGTCGCGGCCAGCTTCTCCGCGCGGCGCCCGGCCAGCGCCACCGACCAGCCCGCGTCCGCCAGGGCGAGGGCGACGCTCCGGCCGATGCCGGAGCCCGCGCCGGTGACCACTGCCGTCCTGCGGGATGCTGTCTTCCGAGATGTGTCCATGGGGGCGCAGATTACGACAGGTGCGGGTCCCGGCTCGGCTCCGGCCCCGGCTCGCCGCCCCGGACCCGGCCCCAGGTCAGCCCCAGCCCCAGCCCCAGGTCAGCCCCAGCCCCGGCCCCAGGTCAGCCCCGGTTCCAGGCCCAGGTCAGCCCCGGTCCCCGGCCGGTCCTGTGTCCGCCGGATAGCGGACGCCCGTCCGCTCCCGTACCGCGTCGAGCGTCCGCATCACGGCGAGCGTGCCCTCCAGCGGTACCAGCGGCGACTCCGTCTCGCCCGCGCGCACGGCCCGCATCACCTCGGCCGCCTCGTACTGCATGCCGTGCAGCCCGCCGCCGTACTGCCCGGCGGTGAACTCCTCGGGCTCCCGGCCGTCCCGGTGCAGGACGAACCGCTCCGGCTGGAAGAAGCCGCGCGGAATCTCGATCCGGCCCGCCGTCCCCGTCACGGCCGCGGTCCGCGGGGTGTCCGCGGTGACCGAGCAGCTCAGCAGCGCCGTCGCCCCGCTCTCCCAGCCCAGCAGCATCGAGGTGTCCAGGTCGACGCCCTCCGGCGAGAGCCGCGCGTCGGCCCGTACCCGGTCGGGCTCGCCGAGCAGCAGCTGTGCGAACGACACCGGGTAGACGCCCAGGTCGAGCAGGGCTCCGCCGCCCTGTGCCGGGTCGAGCAGCCGGTGGCCTGCGCCGAAGGGGCCGGCCAGCCCGAAGTCCGCCTGTACGGTACGGATTTCGCCGAGCGCCCCGTCCCGTACCAGCTCCGTCAGCCGCCGGACGAGCGGGTCGCAGTACATCCACATGGCCTCCATCAGGAAGCTGCCCCGGGAGCGGGCGAGACCGGCCAGCTCGGCGGCCTCCCTCGCGTTCAGCGTGAACGCCTTCTCGCACAGCACCGCGCGCCCCGCCTCCAGACAGAGCCCGGCGGCGGCCCGGTGCGCGGCGTGCGGGGTGGCCACGTACACGACGTCGACGTCCGGGTCGGCCGCCAGCTCCGCCCAGCTGCCATGGGCGCGCGGGATGCCGAAGCGCCCGGCGAATCCCTTCGCGGACGCGAGCGTGCGCGACGCCACAGCGACCACCTCGGCGCCCGGGAGTCCTTGCAGGTCAGCGGTGAACGCGCTGGCTATGCCACCCGTGGCGAGCACACCCCACCGCACAGGTCTTTCCATCCCGGCCCCCATAATCCGTCCCCACCACACCCTCTGGGCTGAGAGCATAGAGGCCATGCCGAAGACCTCTGCCCCGGAGCACATACGCACCGGGCTACCCGCCCCTGCCGTCGCCCGCACCACCGGAATCCTGGTCACCCTCGTCCTCGGCGGGCTCACCGCGCTGCCCGCGCTGTCGATGGACATGTATCTCCCCGCGCTGCCCGAGGTCACGGACGCGCTGCACTCGCCGGCCGCCACCGTCCAGCTCACCCTCACCGCCTGCCTGATCGGTATGGCGCTCGGCCAGCTTGTCGTCGGGCCGATGAGCGACAAGTGGGGCAGGCGGCGGCCGCTGCTCATCGGCATGGCCGTGTACGTCGCGGCCACCGCGGTCTGTGCCTTCGCCCCGAACGTCGAACTGCTCATCACCTTCCGGCTGTTGCAGGGCCTCGCGGGCTCGGCCGGCATCGTCATCGCCCGTGCGGTGGTGCGCGATCTCTACGACGGCATGGAGATGGCGCGGTTCTTCTCCACGCTGATGCTGATCTCCGGCGTCGCCCCGATCGTCGCCCCGCTCATCGGCGGGCAGATCCTCCAGATCACGGACTGGCGCGGAGTCTTCGTCCTGCTCACCGTGGTCGGCACGCTGCTGACGCTCGTGGTGTGGAAGTGGCTGCACGAGACGCTGCCGCCCGAGCGGCGGCACACGGGCGGTGTCGGCCAGGCGCTGCGGACGATGCGCTCGCTCCTCGCCGACCGGGTCTTCACCGGCTATCTGATCGCCGGCGGGCTCGCCTTCGGGGCGCTCTTCGCGTACATCTCGGCCTCGCCCTTCGTGGTGCAGGACATCTACGGTGCGTCGCCGCAGATGTTCAGCCTGCTCTTCGGCATCAACTCGGTCGGTCTGGTGGCGGTCGGCCAGATCAACGGCAAGGTGCTCGTCGGCCGGGTCAGCCTGGACAAGGCGCTCGGCTTCGGTCTTGCCGTCATTACGCTCGCCGCCACGGCGCTGCTGCTGATGACGTCCGGGGTCTTCGGCCATGTCGGCCTCTTCCCGATCGCCGCCGGCCTCTTCGTGCTGATGTCGGCGATGGGCATGGCCATGCCGAACACCAACGCCCAGGCGCTGATGCGCACCCCGCACGCAGCGGGTTCGGCATCGGCGCTGCTCGGCTCCTCCACCTTCCTGCTCGGCGCGGTGGCGTCCCCGCTGGTCGGTATCGCGGGTGAGGCGACGGCCGCCCCGATGGCCGTGGTCCAGCTGGTGTGCGGGGTGGGCGCGATGACCTGCTTCCTGGTGCTGTGCCGGCCGTGGCAGCGCAAGGCGCCCGCGGTCGCGGTGCGGGCCGCGGAGTAGACCGCCCGGTCGCTGGTCGCTGGTCGCCGGTCGCCCGGTCTTGCGCCGGGTGCTGAGCGCTTTCGCCGCCTGGCGGGTCCGTACCGCAGCGTCGCAGGTCATCGCGGTACGGACACATGGTTCGAACGGATGAACAAGGGCCACCCGTTCGGCCGCGTGCTGCGAAACCCTTCCCCCTCGAACGCCGTTCTGCTGCCGCAGACAGCGTACGAACGAGGGGGGACAGGGTGGCTCTGGTCGAGTCGGTGGCCGGGTGGGTGCCGCCGCGGCGCGTCACCAACGACGCCCTGCCCGCGCACTGGGGCGTGGACGACGCCTGGGTGCGGACCCGGACGGGGATCGGGGCCCGCCACCGGAGCGGCCCCGGCGTCTCCACCGGGGACCTGGCGTACGAGGCGGCCCGGCGGCTCCTGGAGCGCGCGGGCCGGCCCCGGGTCGACGCACTCGTCCTCGCCACCGCCACCCCCGACCACCCGTGCCCGGCCACGGCTCCCGCGGTGGCGGCCCGGCTGGGTCTCGGTTCCGTCGCGGCGGTCGACGTGTCCGCGGTGTGCAGCGGTTTCATCTACGGGCTGGCCTGCGCCCAGGGCCTGGTGGCCGCCGGAATCGCCGAGCGGGTCCTGCTGGCGGGCGCCGACACGTACTCCGGCTGGCTCGACCCGGACGACCACAGATCAGGGGTCGTGTTCGGCGACGGCGCGGGGGCCGCGCTGGTCGCGGCGGGCCCCGCCGGAGCACCCGGAGAACTGCTCGGCTTCGACCTGGGCAGCGACGGCACAGGACACGACCTGATCACCGTGGCGGGCGGCGGCTCCCGGGCCCGGTCCGTGCCGGGGCCCGCCGGGCCGGGCGACGGCTACTTCCGGATGCGCGGCGCGGCCGTCTACCAGCAGGCCGTCGAGCGGATGACCGGCTCCTGCCGCGCCCTCCTCGCCAAGCTGGGCTGGGACGCCGGGCAGGTCGACCACTTCGTACCGCACCAGGCCAATGCCCGGATCCTGCGCGCGGTCGCCGGGCGGCTCGGCATCGACCCCGCCCGGTGCGTCACCCACCTCGACCGGGTCGGCAACACCGGCGCGGCCTCCATCCCGCTCGCCCTCGCCGACGCGGACGCCAGGGGCGCGCTGCGGACCGGTGACCGGGTGCTGCTGACTGCCTTCGGCGGCGGCCTGACCTGGGGATCGGCCGCGCTGCGCTGGGCGGGGACTCCTGTTGCCCCGGGTTCCGGAACCGCCGCTGCCACCGCCGCCGCCGCTGCCACCGCCACCGCCGCTGCTCCTGCCCCTGCTGTTTCTGTCACGACGGCCTCCCGCACCGCCGCCACCGCCGCCGCTTCCGCCACCACCGCGTCCCGTACCACCGCTGCGCGGCCCGCCGCGGCCGCACTCTCCGAGGAGCTCTCATGAGGACACCCGAGATCGCTGTGACCGGACTGGGGATGATCACCCCGGGGGGTGCCGGTGCGGCCGCGACCTGGGAAGCGGTCCTGGCCGGCCGCTCCACCGCCCGCCGCCTGCCCGCATTGCGCGGTCTGCCGGTCGACTTCGGCTGTGCGGTGGACGGTGTCGACCTGGACACCGCGGTCGGCGGACGGAAGACCTGGCGGATGCACCGCTTCGTCAAACTGGCGCTGATCGCCGCCCGGCAGGCCGTCGCCGACGCCGGGCTCGACCCCACGGGCTGGGACGGCGGCCGGGTGGGGGTGGTCATCGGCGTCGGCGTCGGCGGAGTCTCCGTACTCACCGACAACGCCCTGCGTCTGCACGCCGAAGGGCCGGGCGCCGTCTCCCCGTTGCTGGTACCGATGATGATTCCCAACGCGGCCGCAGGCGAGGTCGCCATCGCGCTGTCGGCACACGGGCCGAGTCTCGCGCCCGCCACCGCCTGCGCGTCCGGCGCCACGGCCATCGCCGTCGCCCGTGATCTGCTGGCCTCCGGGCAGTGCGACGTGGTGGTAGCCGGGGGAGCGGAGTCGGTGCTCCAGCCGCTCGTGGTGTCCGGATTCGCGCAGATGGGCGCGGTGTCGAAGCGGTGCGACGACCCGGCGGGGGCGTCCCGGCCGTTCGCGGGGGACCGGGACGGGTTCGTCATCGCCGAGGGCGCCGGGGTGCTGGTCCTGGAGCGGGCCGCCGACGCTGCTGCCCGCGGTCACCGTGCCCGTGCGCTGCTCGCCGGGGTGGGCGCCACCACCGACGCCCACCACCCCACCGCCCCCGATCCGCAAGGCCGTTGCGCGCGGGCCGCCGTCGACGCGGCCCTGCGGGACGCCGGCTGGAGCCCGTACGACGTCGGGCACGTCAACGCGCACGGCACCTCAACGCCGCTCAACGACGCGATGGAGGCCGACGTGATCTCGCGGGTGTTCCCGCACTGGCCACCGGTGACATCGGCCAAGGGCGTCCTGGGGCACTCGCTCGCGGCAGCGGGGGCGATCGAGGCCGCGCTGACCGTACTGACCCTGGCGGAGGGCGTGATTCCGCCGATCGCCAACCTGGACGCCCCCGCTGTCGAGTTCGACCTGAACTGTGTGACCAAGGAGGCCCGCCGCGAGCCCGTGGAGCGGGCGGTCAGCCACTCCTTCGGCTTCGGCGGACACAACGTCGTGCTGGCCTTCCAGCGGGGAGCGTGAGAGATGACCGCGGAAACCCTGGCCGCCGGCTCACCGACGGCCGATTCTCCTGAGTCCTCCCAGTCCCCTGAGCCTCTTGAGTCCCCGGCTTCCGGCTGTCTGTCAGGGGAGGCCGGAGACCCCGGTGTGCGCGACGCGCTCGTCCGGGTGCTGTTCGGTGACGACCACCGGGCCGCCCACGGCCCCTGGCGCGCACTGCTCACCGCGGAGCCGTTCCGGCGCGGGCCTGCTCTCGCACCGGACGCGCAGCTGGAGCTGGCGTACGGGCGGCTGCGCATCCTCAACTCCACGCTGGACAGCGCCTTCCGGCTGGCCGCCGACCCCGTGGCACTGGCCAATATGCATGAGTGGCTCAGCCCCGTCGACACCGCGCTGACGACAGTCGCCGGCATCCACTACAACCTGTTCCTCGGCACTCTCATCGACCATGACGGCGACGTGCGGCGGGATCTGTCGGACTTCGCGGATCTGACCCGGACCGGGACCTTCCTCTGCACCGAGCTCGACCACGGCAACGACGCCACGGCGCTGGAGACGACAGCCGATTACGACCGGGCCAGGGACGGGTTCCTGCTGCGCACCCCGCACGCGGGAGCGCAGAAGTTCATGCCCAACACCAGTGCCGCGGGCGGCCCCAAGAGCGGTGTGGTGGCGGCCCGGCTGCTGGTCGACGGCCAGGACCTCGGTGTCTTCCTGTTCCTGACCGCGCTGACCGGACCGCGGGGCCCCCTGCCCGGCGTACGGGTCAGGCTGCTGCCCCGGCGCATGGGCAGTGTGGTCGACCACTGTCTGACCTCGTTCGACGGGGTCTTCGTCCCGCGCGAAGCACTGCTCTCCGGGCCGCAGGGGCGGCTCGACGCCGAGGGCGCCTTCAGCAGCGAGGTGGTCAACCGGCGCAGCCGCTTCCTGCTGTCGATCGGCCGGGTCACCGCGGGCAAGCTGAGCATGAGCGCCTGCGCAGTCGGCTCCGTACGGGCGGCCCTCGCGGTGGCGGTCCGCCACGGCTCGCACCGGCTGATCGGCGGGGTACGGCCGCCCGAGCGGGTGCCCGTCATGGCGCACCGCAGCCACTACGCCCCTCTCGCGGGCGCGCTGGCCACGGCGTACGCGATGACGCTGCTGCACCGCACGGTGCTGCGTACGTGGACGGAGTGCGGCGGTGCGGAGGGAAGCCGGACGGAGGGAAGCCGGACGGAGAGAAGTGGGACGGAGGGGAGTGGGGCGGAAGGAAGTGGGCCGGAGGGGAGTGGGGCGGAAGGAAGTGGGCCGGAGAGAAGTGGGCCGGAGGGAAGTGGGGCTGAGGGCGGCGGGGCTCAGTTCCGAGGGGGCGGCCGGGCCGGGGCCGAGCGGCTGGTCGCCGTGGCCAAAGCCTGGATCACCTGGGAGGCGCGCGCCGTCATCAGTGAGTGCCGCGAACGGTGCGGCGCCCAGGGCCTGTTGGAGAACAACGGCCTCGCCGCCCTGGTGACCGGCATCGAGGGGGCGATCACCGCCGAGGGCGACAACCTCGCCATCCACGCCAAGGCGGCGGCCGGGATGGTCTGCGACCACCACCCGCCGCGTCCGCCCGCCGCCCCGGCCGGCCGCGAGCTGACCGACCCGGTCTTCCTCCGGGAGCTGCTCGCCGCCGTCGAGTGCGTCGACCTCGACCGGGCCCGCGCCGGGATGCGCGAGGCTGCGCCGGGGGACGCGCTCGGCCGGTGGAACGCGGGGGC
>NZ_JAAGLN010000263.1 GCF_010548145.1 Streptomyces sp. SID10853 | reverse complement strand
CGGTGGCGGACGCCGAGTGCCGCGCGGCGAAGGCGGTGGGCAGGACCGGGGGCCGTCCGCTGCGGTCCGCCGGGAGGCCATGGGCGGTGCGACGGCGGTGCGGGTCAGGGTCGCCGATACCGACCGGGTCCGTGGCGCTCATCGGGGTCACGCTGTTGGGCGGGCCGTCGGTGTGCGCCGGGGATTCGCCCGCCCCGTCGAACGGCAGCGTGCCGCCGAGTGCGATGGCCGCCAGTGAGACCGCGCTGGCCGCGGCGAAGGCGAACCTCCGGCCGCGCCAGGCCGACCGCTCCTGGTCGCTCCGGCTCACGGGATGGCCGACGGGATGGATCCGGAATCCGCTGTCGGGTCCGCCGGGCGGCAGCGTGGTGGCGTGGGGTCCTTCGGGCACATAGCCGAAAGTGTCGACCCGCGGGTCCGACGGGCGCCCGTCGGACGGCCTGGCGGGTCCGAAGAATTCGTCGGCGAAGCGGCCGCCGAACGGTCCGCGCCGGCCGGGGTCGTCGCCTCCGGGTCCTGCGGGCAGCCCCTGGAGGCGGGCGAGCAGTCCTTCGGACGGCGGCGGGGGCGCGGTCTCGGCGAAGACGCTTTTCAGCCGGCGCTGCGCGTCCGCCTCGCTCTTGCACTTCGCACAGGTGGCGAGATGCGCGAGCACCCGCTCACGGGCGTCGTGTTTCAGCTCACCGTCGACCAGTGCGGCGAGCCGGTCCCCCAGGTGCTGCTCGGCCGGGGTCGGACTGGATCCACTCACGCGGTCCCATCCTCTCCGTCCAGGCCGGGTGCCACCCCGGCCAGCGCGCGCTGCTCGGCACGGCGGGCCTCGGGCGAACGGTGCTTGAGCGCCTTGCGCAGGTGGGAACGGCCGCGGTGGATCCTGCTGCGGACGGTGCCGAGCTTGACGCCCAGCGTCGCCGCGATCTCCTCGTACGACAGGCCCTCGATGTCACAGAGCACCACGGCCGCACGGAACTCCGGGGCGAGGGTGTCCAGCGCCTGCTGGACGTCCGCGTCGAAGTGGGTGTCGTGGAAGACCTGCTGCGGCGACGGCTCACGGCTCGGCAGCCGCTCGGCTGCGTCGTCCCCGAGGGCGTCGAAACGGATCCGCTGCTTACGGCGGACCATGTCCAGGAAGAGGTTGGTGGTGATGCGGTGCAGCCAGCCCTCGAAGGTGCCCGGGGTGTACGTCGACAGCGAGCGGAAGACGCGGACGAAGACTTCCTGGGTGAGGTCCTCGGCGTCGTGCTGGTTGCCGGTCAGGCGGTAGGCGAGCCGGTAGACCCGGCCGCTGTGCGTGCTGACGATCTCCTCCCACGAGGGCGGAGTCCATGTCTGCGCGTCCGCGTCTGAGGCGAAGGTCGCGGTCTGTACGGAGTCAGCAGCGCTGGAGCTGTCAGCAATGTCGGTCACGGATTTCGGCTCACCCGCCGACCTGAGAAAGCGCCGCAGCACTCCTCCCCGATCCACAGGCGCAGCCGCACCTCCCCTGTCGGCTCTGGTGGTGTCCAGTGGAGCACCTACCATAGTCACCTCGCCCGTTAGCTCCGGATAAGACTGATTGCCGGAATCCTCGTACATCCGCATCCCCCCTGCCCTCTTACAACGCCCGGTCCCATCTGCGGGTTCCCGGGCGCAGCGGATACAGTCACGAGTGCGCCAACTACGGGGACAGGAGAGGGCCATTACCGCCAACCGGCAGACGAGCTGGGCCTTCGCCGACGCTTTTGTCGCCGAGGACGAAGCCCTGCGCTGGGCCCGCGACCGGGCCCGCGACTCAGGGCTGCCCTCGGTCTCGCCCGGCACCGGTGCGGCACTGCGGCTGCTCGCCGCCACCACGGACGCCAAAGCGGTGGCCGAAATCGGCACCGGGACCGGCGTATCGGGCATCTATCTGCTCCAGGGCATGCGGCCCGACGGCGTGCTGACCACGGTCGACCCGGAGCCCGAGCGCCAGGGCTTCGCCCGGCAGGCGTTCCGCTCGGCCGGATTCGCGGCGAACCGGTCGCGCTTCATTCCCGGCCGGGCTCTCGACGTACTGCCGCGGCTCGCGGACGGCGGTTACGACCTCGTGTTCTGCGACGGTGACCGGCTCGAGTCGCTCGATGTGCTCGCTGAATCGTTGCGCCTGCTGCGGCCCGGCGGACTGGTCTGCTTCGAGGGGGTCTTCGCCGACGGCCGCACGGTCGACTCCGCCGCGCAGCCCGCCGAAGTACTGCACCTGCGGGACCTGCTGCGCACGGTGCGCGAGAGCCAGGAGCTGCTGCCCTCGCTCCTCCCGGTCGGCGACGGGCTGCTCTGCGCCGTCCGCCTGCGCTGACCAGCGGCCCTCCCCCGGCACACCAAACACCACTGCCCCGGCCGGAGCCGGGGCAGTGGAGAGAACATTGGGGGCGTCCGCGTCAGCCGACGACCTTCTTCAGCGCGTCGCCGAGTGCATCGGCCTCGTCCGGAGTCAGCTCGACAACAAGTCGTCCGCCGCCTTCGAGCGGAACGCGCATGACGATGCCCCGCCCCTCCTTGGTCACCTCGAGCGGGCCGTCGCCCGTCCGCGGCTTCATGGCCGCCATGCTCGTTCCCCTTCCTGAAACCAGCTCATCGCAGCCGACAACCCAGGTGTCACCGGCATCGAACATATTGCTTCCCAGCCATTATCCCGCATCCGAGGACCCGATGACCAACATCGGTCTGCATCGCTTGCGCAACGCACTTCCTCAAAACCACTCAATTCGGCGTTCCCCCTGCGATACTGCGCCGCTTCACACGCCCATCCCGGCCGGCATTGTTTGACGCAGGTCACATGTTCGCCGCCGATGATCTCCGGCATGCTGAGCTGCGGACGACGAATCAGCACCATCAGCAGCCGACACCCAGCAGTGGAGGGCCCCATGGCGGACACCGTGCTCTACGAGGTGACCGACGGACTCGCGACGGTCACCATCAACCGTCCCGACTCCATGAACGCGATGAACACCGAGGCGAAAGTGGCCCTGCGGGACGCGGTGCAGACCGCGGCGGCCGCCTCGGAGGTACGGGCCGTACTGCTCACCGCCACCGGGCGCGCCTTCTGCGTCGGGCAGGACCTCAAGGAGCACATCTCCTCGCTGACGGCCGACCGCGAGGCGGGCACCAGGCGCACCATGTCGACCGTGCAGGAGCACTACAACCCGATCGTGCGGGCCCTCACGGAGATGCCGAAGCCGGTCGTCGCGGGGATCAACGGCGTCGCCGCGGGGGCGGGCCTCGGGTTCGCGCTCGCCGCCGACTACCGGGTCGTGGCCGACACCGCGAAATTCACCACGTCGTTCGCGGGTGTCGCGCTCACCGCCGATTCCGGCGTCTCCTGGACGCTGCCGCGGCTGATCGGCCAGAGCCGGGCGGCCGATCTGCTGCTGTTCCCGCGCTCGTTCGGCGCGCAGGAGGCGTACGACCTGGGCATCGCCAACAAGCTGGTGCCGGAGGCCGATCTGGCGTCGGAGGCGCTGGCGGTGGCCCGTGCGCTCGCCGATGGGCCGACGGTCGCGTACGCCGCGATCAAGGAGTCCCTCGCGTACGGGGCGGGCCACCCGCTCCGCGAGGCGCTGGCGAAGGAGGACGAACTCCAGACACGTGCGGGCGCGTCGGAGGACCACCTGATCGCGGTGGAGGCTTTCGTCGGCAAGACGAAGCCGCGGTATCTGGGGCGCTGAGCGGCTTCGGCGCGGGTCGGCCACCGACGAGCTGGGGCCCGGCGCGGGTCAGCCGCCCGCCGGGGCCCTTCCCTGGGTGCTTCCCGAGGTCCTTCCGGGGGTCCTTCTGGCGAAGCAGTCCGCCAGGTGGTCGTCGACCAGGCCGCACGCCTGCATCAGGGCGTAGGCCGTGGTCGGGCCCACGAAGCGCAGGCCGCGTCTCTTGAGTTCCCCGGCCAGCGCCGTGGACTCCGGCGTGACGGCGGGGATGTCGGCGGCGTGGCGGGGCGCCGGGCGGGTGGCGTGATCGGGGGCGTACGACCAGATCAGAGCGTCGAGCTCGCCCGGCTCCCAGCCCACGAGTTCCCGGGCGTTGGCGAGGCTCGCGTCGATCTTGGCGCGGTTGCGGATGATGCCGGGGTCGGCGAGCAGCCGGTCCCGGTCGGCGTCGGTGAAGGCGGCCACCGCGGCGATGCCGAACCCGGAGAACGCCTTACGGAACCCCTCGCGGCGGCGCAGGATGGTGATCCAGGAGAGACCCGACTGGAACGCCTCGAGGCAGAGCCGCTCGTACAGCGCGTCGTCGCCGTGGAGCGGACGGCCCCACTCGCTGTCGTGGTAGGCGACGTAGTCATCGGTGGACACCGCCCATGGACAGCGCAGCTTCCCGTCGTCTCCCGGGACGGCGTCCGGGCTCATCGCCCGGGGCCGTCGTCGCTGACGGCCGTGGCGCGGGCCCCGGCGAGCGCCGCTTCCAGCTCGGCGATCCGGGCGTCGCGCTCGGCCAGTTCGGCGCCCAGCCTGCCCAGCACGTCGTCCACGTCGGCCATCCGGTAGCCGCGCACCACCATGGGCAGCCGCAGCGCCTCGATGTCCGCGCGCCCCACCGGCCGGGCTGCGGGCAGCGGATCGACGGGCAGTTCGGGGGACACATCGGACAGGACGGCGCCGTCGCCGCCGCCGATCACCGCGAGAGTGACCGCGGCGACCACCACGACCATCGCGATCAGCAAGAACCAGAACACGAGTGAGCCTCTCCCCGGATAGCGGAACCGTGCGGGTCCGATCGTGCCATGCGTAGCCGGCGGTTAGGGTCGCAGGCGACTCGGCGGTGAACTCAGAGGGCTGGAGGAGCAGGCGGATGCTGCGGTTGGGACGGCGCGAGTTCGATGCGCACGAACCGGTGATCATGGCGATCGTGAACCGGACGCCGGACTCGTTCTACGACCAGGGGGCGACCTTCCGCGACGAGCCCGCGCTGTCGCGCGTGGAGCAGGCGGTCTCCGAAGGGGCGGCCATCATCGACATCGGCGGGGTGAAGGCGGGCCCGGGCGATGAGGTGAGTGCGGAGGAGGAGGCGCGGCGCACGGTCGGTTTCGTCGCCGAGGTGCGGCGGCGCCACCCCGATGTGGTGATCAGCGTGGACACCTGGCGCCACGACGTCGGCGCGGCGGTGTGCGAGGCGGGCGCGGATCTGCTGAACGACGCGTGGGGCGGGGTCGACCCCGAACTGGCCGCTGTGGCCGCCCGGTTCGGCGCGGGCCTGGTCTGTACGCACGCGGGCGGCGCCGAGCCGCGCACCCGGCCGCACCGGGTCACCTACGACGATGTGATGGACGACATCCTGCGGGTCACGGTCGGTCTCGCGGAGCGGGCGGTCGCGCTGGGCGTCAGGCCCGACGGCATCATGATCGACCCCGGTCACGACTTCGGGAAGAACACCCGGCACTCGCTGGAGGCGACCCGCAGGCTGGGCGAGATGACCGCGACGGGGTGGCCGGTTCTGGTCTCCCTGTCCAACAAGGACTTCGTGGGCGAGACCCTCGACAAGCCGGTCAAGGAGCGGCTGCTCGGGACCCTGGCCACGACGGCGGTCTCGGCGTGGCTGGGGGCGCAGGTGTACCGGGTGCACGAAGTGGCCGAGACCCGGCAGGTGCTGGACATGGTCGCGACGATCGCGGGCCACCGGGCGCCCGCGGTGGCCCGGCGGGGGCTGGCGTGACGGGGGCGGCGTAACCGGGACGGTGGGGCTCGCGGATACGGCCCCACCGTCACACGGGCCCTACAGCCCGGTCTCCTTGGTCACCAGGGCCACTGCCTCGTCCACGTCGTCCGTGACGTGGAACAGCAGCAGATCGCGCTCCGACGCCTTGCCCTGCGCCACGACCGTGCCGCGCAGCCAGTCGACCAGGCCGCCCCAGTACTCCGTACCGAAGAGCACGATCGGGAACCGGGTCACCTTCCGGGTCTGCACCAGGGTCAGTGCCTCGAACAGCTCGTCCAGGGTGCCGAGGCCGCCGGGCAGGACCACGAAGCCCTGCGCGTACTTCACGAACATCGTCTTGCGGACGAAGAAGTAGCGGAAGTTCACACCGATGTCGACGTGCGGGTTGAGGCCCTGCTCGAAGGGCAGCTCGATCCCGAGCCCGACCGAGACTCCGTTGGCCTCCCTGGCGCCCCTGTTCGCCGCCTCCATCGCGCCGGGGCCGCCGCCGGTGATCACCGCGAAGCCCGCGTCGACCAGCGCGCGGCCGATCCGCACCCCCGCCTCGTACTCCGGGGAACCCGGCGCGGTGCGGGCCGATCCGAAAACGCTGATCGCGCTGGGCAGTTCGGCCAGTGCGCCGAAGCCCTCCACGAACTCCGACTGGATCCGCATGACCCGCCAGGGGTCGGTGTGCAGCCAGTCCGCGGAGCCTTTCTCCGGGGTGTCGAGCAGCCGCTGGTCGGTGGTGCCGGCCTGGACCTGGTCCCGGCGGCGCACCACCGGGCCGAGCCGCTGTTCCTCAGGCGCCGGTGCTCCCTCAGGGTTGCCCATGTTGTGCTCCCTCCGCTGTGCGTGTTCACACAGCCTAGGTCTGCACATGTGACGAATGAGGAAATTCAGGCCGTCAGCCAGGAGCGGAGTCGTTCCTCGGTCTGTGAGATCTTCGTGATCTCCACCCGCTCGTCACGCTTGTGCGCGAGCAGCGGGTTCCCCGGGCCGTAGTTCACTGCGGGAACGCCGAGCGCGCTGAAGCGTGACACGTCGGTCCAGCCGAACTTCGGGCGGGCCTCGCCGCCCACCGCCGCCATGAAGGCCGCGGCCGCCGGGTGCGAGAGTCCGGGCAGCGCGCCGCCGGTGTGGTCGTCGACGACGAACTCGTCGATGTCGCAGTCCGCGAAGAACTCCTTCACGTACGCCAGCGCCTGCTCCTCGCTGCGGTCGGGCGCGTAACGGAAGTTGACCACCACCGTGCAGGCGTCCGGGATGACGTTGTTGGCGACGCCGCCCTCGATCCGTACGGCGTTGAGGCCCTCGTGGAACTCCAGCCCGTCGATCACCGGCTTGCGCGGCTCGTACGCGGCCAGCCTGGCCAGGATCGGGGCGGCGGAGTGGATCGCGTTGGATCCCATCCAGGCGCGCGCCGAGTGGGAGCGTTCGCCCTTGGTGCGCAGGATGACGCGGAGCGTGCCCTGGCAGCCGCCCTCGACATCGCCGTCGGACGATTCGAGCAGCACGGCGAAGTCCGCCGCGAGCCAGTCGGGGTGCGCCTCGGCCACGTGCTTGAGGCCGTTGAGCTCGGCCGCGACTTCCTCGTTGTCGTAGAAGACGAAGGTGAGGTCCCGGTTGGGTTCGGGTACCGTCGCCGCGATCCGCAGCTGTACGGCGACGCCCGACTTCATGTCACAGCTGCCGCAGCCCCACAGGACGCCGTCCTCGTCGAGCCGCGACGGGACGTTGTCCGCGATCGGCACGGTGTCGAGGTGCCCGGCCAGCACGACCCGTTCGGCGCGGCCGAGCCGCGTCCTGGCGACGACGTTGTTGCCGTACCGGTCGACGGTCAGATGCGGCAGGGCCCGCAGGGCCTCCTCGACCGCGTCGGCGAGGGGCTTCTCGGTCCCGCTCACGGACGGGAAATCGACCAGCTGTGCGGTCAGGGCCGGGGCGTCGAGTGTGAGGTCAAGCGGGGTCTCTGACATGGCTCAGACCCTAACCCGGCTCCAGTACGGTGTGGCCTGTGCCCCAGCCCACTGCCGCGCGACGCCGCGGTCGCTTCTTCCGGATCGTGGCCGCCCTCGCTGTACTGCTGGCGCTGGCGGGCTATGTCCTGGTGCAGTACATCAGCGGAGGCGGCAGCGGCCCCCGCTGCACCGCGCAGGCCGGTGACGGGAGCAGCTACCGGCTGAGCCCGGAGCAGGCCGTCAACGCGGCGACCATCTCCGCGGTGGGAACTTCGCACGGCATGCCGCAGCGCGCGGTGACCATCGCGCTGGCGACCGCGCTCCAGGAGTCCGGGCTGCGCAACCTCGACCACGGCGACCGGGACTCCCTCGGCCTCTTCCAGCAGCGGCCCTCACAGGGCTGGGGCACGGCCGAGCAGGTCATGGACCCGGTCTACGCGGCGGGGAAGTTCTACGACCACCTCAAGAAGATCCACGGCTACACGCAGCTGCCGCTGACGGTCGCCGCCCAGGAGGTCCAGCGCAGCGGCTTCCCGCAGGCGTACGCGAAGCACGAGCCGGACGCCACGCTGCTCGCGGCCGCGCTGACCGGCCGGGCGCCCGCCTCGTTCTCCTGCGCGGCGACGAAGAGCAGCCTCGCGGGCGACACGGCCACGGTGCGGGCGGCGCTGAAGCGGGACTTCGGGCCCGGGGTGCTGCCCGCCGGGAAGGCGGCGAAGCCGTCGGAGGTGCTGCTGCCGGTCCGTACGGCCGCGGGGCGGGCCGGCGGGGCGTCCGGTACGGGCGCGTCGGCGCAGCAGCGCGGCTGGGAGCTGGCGCACTGGGCGGTGGCCAACTCGGCGGCGCTGCACATCAGGCAGGTCTCCTACGCGGGCCAGGAGTGGACCGCGTCGACGAACCACGCGCCCTGGCACAGGACGGACACCGTGCAGGCCGCGTCGGCGTCGCGGAGCGACGGCCGGAGCGGCACGGAAGTCCGCATCACGCTCACGAAGTGACGCCGTCCGTCGCCGCACTTACGGAGTGACGTCCGTGCCACGCTCACGGAGTAACGCCGACCGTCGCCGCTCACGGAGTGACCTCCCCGCCACGCTCCTGAAGCGGCCCCGAACCGCCCCGTACAGATGCACGGCGTGTCACCCGGAAGCGGCTCCCCTCGGCTCGCCGGGCGCGCCTTCCACAGCCTCTCCTGGCCCCCGGACCGCACGTCGGTGACCCCATGGGGCCCCTGGGAAGTGACGGTTCAGCAGACATATCGACGCACTACCGTTTGTCCGTTTTTATCCGAAACCGATAATGCGACACATTGCAGACTCTTTACCCGGGGTCACCGCAACTTCCCCCTCCCCCCGAGCGGTTGTCACAGCGTCCGAACGCCGGACAGTCAAGTCCCCTCCCGCTCAAGGAGCACCATGTCCCTCTCCCTGACCCGTCGGATCGCCCGTACCGCGCTGCTGATCGCGGCGGGCGCGGCCCCCGTGGTCGGTGCGGCCGGCGTCGCAAGCGCCGCGGAACTCCCGCAGACCCCGAACCTGGGCGGCGTGACCGCCCTCGACGGCGCCGGCCTGGGCAACTCCGTCGACGGTGCGGCCCGGACCACCACCGGCATGGCCGGCGACACCGGCAGCAAGGCCGTCAAGAAGACCGTCCCGGCCG
>NZ_JAAGLN010000262.1 GCF_010548145.1 Streptomyces sp. SID10853 | reverse complement strand
ATCAACGTGCCGGTCGGCGCGCTCGTCCTGGTGGGCGCGGCCCGCTGGATCTCCGAGAGCCGGGCCGCGGGCGCGCGGCGGCTCGACCTGCCGGGCGCGGTGCTGGTCACGGCCGGCACCGCCACCCTGGCGTACGGGATCGTGCAGACCGAGGCCCGGGGGTGGACGGCCGCTGCGACCCTGGTGCCGCTGCTCGCCGGGCTGCTGCTCATCGGTCTCTTCCTGACGGCCGAGGCGCGCACCGCACTGCCGCTGATGCCGCTGAAACTGTTCCGGGTGCGCGCGGTGGCCGCCGCCAACGCCGCGATGTTCGTGTGCGGCGCGGGCAGCTTCGGGATGTGGTTCTTCATGACGCTGTACGCCCAGAACGTCCTCGGCTACTCGCCGCTCCGCGCCGGACTCGCCCTCATTCCCAGCTCGTTGAGCGTCGTCGCCGGATCCAAGTTCGCCCCGCGGCTGATGCCCCGCCTCGGTGCCAGGAACCTGGCGTTCGCCGGCATCCTGATCACCGTGGCCGGATTCGGCTGGCAGTCGACGATGACCGCGCACGGTGCGTACGTCACCTCGATCATGCTGCCCGGCATGCTGATGATGGCCGGTGCCGGTCTCGCCATGACCCCGCTCACCTCGCTCGCCACATCGGGCGCGGCGCCGGGCGACGCGGGCCTGGTCTCCGGCCTGGTCAACACCTCCCGCACACTGGGCGGTTCACTGGGCCTCGCGGTCCTGTCGACCGTCGCCGCCTCCCGTACCGGGGGCGGCACGGGGGCCGAGGCGCTGACCGAGGGGTACGCCCTGGCGTTCCGGTGCGGCGGGTTCATCCTGCTCGCGGGTGCGCTGCTGATGCTGGTGTGGATGCCGGGGAAGCGTACGCGGGTCACGGGCCGCCCGGTCTCCGCCTCGGAACCGTCCGGCGACTAGGGGCCGGCACCGCCACTGCCTCGTTACCGGCCCGTCCACCGCCCCGGGCCCGCTCCCGCCTCCGCCTCCGCCTCAGAGCCAGCCCTGCTGCCGGGCCGAGCGTACGGCCTCCATGCGGTTGCGGGTGCCTGTCTTGCCGATCGCGGACGAGAGGTAGTTGCGGACCGTCGACTCCGAGAGGTGCAGCTTCCCCGCGATGTCCGAGACGGTCGCCCCGTCCACCGACGCGTTCAGCACATCGCACTCGCGCGCCGTGAGCGGGCTGGGCCCGGCGCTCAGCGCGGCCGCGGCCAGGGCCGGGTCGATGACCGTCTCCCCGGCCAGCACCCGGCGGATCGCGGCGGCCAGATCCTCCACCGGCCCGTCCTTGACCAGGAATCCCGCGGCGCCCGCCTCCATCGCGCGGCGCAGGTACCCGGGCCTGCCGAACGTGGTGAGGATCAGCACCCGGCACTGAGGGGCCCGCGTGCGCAGCTCGGCGGCCGCGTCGAGCCCGCTGAGGCCCGGGAGTTCGATGTCGAGCAGTGCCACATCGGGTTTCGCGTCCAGGACCGCCGCGACGATCGCGTCGCCCGTGGCCACCTGCGCGACCACCTCGATGTCGTCCTCAAGGCCGAGCAGCAGGGCGAGAGCCCCCCGCATCATGCCCTGGTCCTCGGCGAGGAGGACGCGTACACAACGGGCCGGGTGGTCCTGCGGCGTTTCGTTCACGGAGACAGATTAGGGCGGGAAGGCCACCGGCTACGAGGGGCCCGGTGTCCCGCGCACCGCCCCGTGGGACGTGCCGGGGGCGGTGTCCGTGGCGTTGTCCGGTGCGGTGGTCTCCACCGGCAGTTCGGCCACCAGGCGGAAACCGGACCGCTGGCCGGGGCCCGCCTGCAGTGAGCCGCCCGCCGCCGCGAGACGTTCGGTCAGGCCCTTCAGCCCGCTGCCCGGTGGCGTCGAGCCGACGCCCCGGCCGTTGTCGCTGATCACCAGCCGCACCCGTTCCGGCTTCTCGCCGTCCACGGTGATCTCGCACCGGGTGGCCCCGCTGTGCCGTACGGCGTTGGTGACGGCCTCCCTGACGACCCAGCCGAGCAGGGAGGCGCTCTGCGGTTCCAGCGGCGGCCCCGACTGCCGTACGACCGGCTCGATACCGGCGGCGGTCAGCGCGGAGCGGGCGCTGTCCAGTTCGCCGGCCAGGCTGGCGTCCCGGTAGCCGGTGACCGCCTCGCGGATCTCGGTGAGGGCCTGCCTGCCGACGGTCTCGATGTCGGAGATCTGGGAGAGCGCCGCGTCGATGTCGCGCGGTGCGAGCCTGCGGGCCGCCTCCGACTTCACCACGATCACCGACAGGGTGTGGCCGAGCAGATCGTGCAGATCGCGCGAGAAACGCAGCCGCTCCTTCTCCACGGCCGAACGGGCCAGCTCCTGACGGGTGGAGCGCAGCTCCATGACGGTCTCGGAGAGCGTCAGGATCGCGGCCGTCACCGCGCCCGAGATGAACGTGCCGTACCCCAGCGTCCAGGGGTCCCACGGGCTGTGCCCCTCGCTGCCCGAGATGTATCCGGCGGATCCGGAGATGACCATCAGGGTGAAACCGAGCCGCCGGTCGCGCAGAGTGGTGCCCACGGCCAGCGAGAGCAGCGGGAAGTACAGCAGCCAGCTGCCGCCGTAGCCGAGGGCCAGACCGTAGGTGATGGCGGCCATCGCGCCGAGCAGCCAGAGCGTCGTACGGCTCTCCCGCCTCTCCTTGTGGAAAGCCCGGAACGTCACCGAGATGTAGAGGGAGTTGAAGGCCAGCAGCCCGGCCCCGCCGATCCACGGGTTCGGGGCCTCGCCGCCGATCAGATTGGAGAAGCTGCCCAGGCCGAGCAGGAGCCACGGCAGCAGCGTGAAGGCGTTCGGCGGGCCCGGCCGTCTCCGGTCCCTGATGTCCTTCCGCCGCCGCGCGCGGTGTGCGCAGTGCCGCCTCAGCAGGTCCAGCTTCGCGTGCATGATCTCTCCCGTCACACGGTCCTCGCGGACCGACGGTACGAGATCACCGCGTACGTGCCGAACGCCAGCAGCCAGGCGCCGAGCACCGCCACCGTGCCGAGGGCGGGCGCGTTGCCCTGGGTGGTGGACCAGCCCAGGTCGGCGAAGCGGTTGGTCGGGGTGTAGCGGGCGACGGACCGCAGCCAGCCGGGGAACGCCTCGACCGGGAACCACAGCCCGCCCACGATGGCGAGCCCCATCAGACAGGCCACGTTCACCACGCCCGTGGTCTGGGCGGTCAGCCGGTAGCCGTTGCCGATCCCGAGCAGGGTGAACGGCAGCGCGCCGACCCACAGCAGCAGCGTGAGGACGGCCCACTGCCAGGCGTCGATCCGTACGCCGTTGATGAGCGCCCCGGCCAGCAGCACCGCCACGATCCCCGGCAGCACGGTCACCGAGCCGGAGATCGCCCGGCCCAGCACCACCTGCGACGACGGCAGCGGGGTCACCCGCAGCTGACGCAGCCAGCCCAGCGACTTGTCGGACGCGACCCCGGTGCCGACCCCCAGGGCGGCGCCCAGCGCCCCGTACGCCGCCATGCCGACCATCGAGGTGACCCGCCAGGCAGCCGAGTCGGGGTTGCTCGGGCCGATGTTGGTGAACAGCAGATACATCACCACCGGCATGCCGATGCCGAAGATGACGAACCCGGAGTCGCGCAGCGTCCGGCGCACTTCGAGCTTCACGTATTCCAGCATCAGACCGCTGCCTTCTGTCCGGTGTGCGGGGGGACCCCGGGAGTCACGGGGCCCGGCGGGACGTCGTCGTCCGCCCCCTGCGCGGTGAGCGCCAGGAAGGCGTCCTCCAGCGTCGCGGGGGCGACCGCGAGACCGCGGATCGCGCCCCGCTCGGCCAGCGCGACGACGGTGGCGTCCGAGTCGTCCGTACGCAGCGCCGCCCGGTCCGCGCGGATCTCCACGGCGGTGACACCGGGCAGCGTCTGGAGGCCCTCGGTGCCGGTGCCCGCGAGGTCGAAGGAGACCAGGCTGCCGCCCGCCGCGCGCTTGAGCAGCTCGGAGCTGCCGTCGGCGACGATGCGGCCCCGGTGGATGACCAGGATGCGGTCGGCGTTGCTGTCGGCCTCCTCCAGATAGTGGGTGGAGAAGAGCACGGTGTTCCCGCGCCGTGCGTACGCCCGCATCGAGTCCCAGAACGCCCGCCTGGCCTCCACGTCGAGCGCGGCGGTCGGCTCGTCGAGGACGATCAGTTCCGGATTCCCGGCGAGCGCGACGGCGAACCTGACCCGCTGCATCTGGCCGCCGGACAGCTTGTCGACCCGGCGTGCCCCGTACGCACCGAGCCCGGCCATGTCCAGCGCCTCCGCGACCGGGAGCGGACGCGGATACGTACTGGCCACGAAGGCGACCAGCTCCCGTACCGTCACCCGGGGGATGGGCTGCCCCGCCTGGAGCATCGCGCCCACGAGCCCGGCCCCGACCGCCTGTGCGGGTGTCCGGCCGAAGACCCGCACCTGCCCGCTGTCGGGCTCGTCCAGGCCGAGCAGCAGACTGATCGTGGTGGACTTCCCGGCCCCGTTGCGCCCCAGCAGGGCGACGGTCTCCCCCCGGCGGATCTCCAGGTCGGCGCCGTCCACGGCCCGCACCGCCCCGAAGGTCTTGACCGCTCCCGCGAAGCTCACCGCGGGTCCGGTGTCTGTTGTCTGCGTCATGCCCACACGCTACGGAGCCGGAGGGCTCCGCGGGCAGATGCGGTTGTACCCGGCCGCCCGGGACAAATGTCACGGCCGTACCCGCACGCGCCCCCGTGGCCGCACCCGCACCCGTGGCCGGATGTCGTGGGCCGTGCGACGGACGCATATCTGACGTGGCGTCAGCAGTCTTCACAACTCATGAGGGGTGCGTTATACATGGGGCCATCGGCCTAGAACGCGTTCTACAAAGGGCGCCGGAGGCCGGTCCCGTACGACCTCGGTGCGCCTGACGGTGCGGACGGTCGCACCGAGGTCTTTCCACCGTCAAGGAGCGCTCGCCCCATGCCCATTGATGCCGCGCAGGCCATCGCCGCCCAGCCCCGCTCCGGCGAGATCGCCTGGGACCACAAGGACATCCAGCTCTACCACCTGGGAATCGGCGCAGGCCGGCCGGCCACCGCCGCCGACGAACTGCGCTACACCCTGGAGTCCAGGCTCCATGTCCTGCCCAGCTTCGCGACTGTCGCGGGCGCCGGTATGGCGCTGATGGGCGGGCTCGCCGCACCCGGTATCGAGGTGGATCTGGCGGCCGTCCTGCACGGCGGGCAGACCATCACCCTGCACCGGCCGATCCCCGTCAAGGCGTCGGCGCGGTCCACCGCCCGGGTCCAGGCCGTGTACGACAAGGGGAAGGCGGCCGTCATCGTGCTGCGCTCCGAAGTCTCCGACGACCAGGGCCCGTTGTGGACCAGTGACTCGCAGATCTTCGTACGCGGCGAGGGCGGCTTCGGCGGCGAGCGCGGCCCCTCCGTGCGGCTCGACGTCCCCGACCGGGCCCCCGACCGCACCGAGGACCGCGCCATCCGCGAGGACCAGGCGCTCCTCTACCGGCTCTCCGGCGACTGGAACCCGCTGCACGCCGACCCGGAGTTCGCCAAGCTCGCCGGGTTCGACCGGCCCATCCTGCACGGGCTCTGCTCGTACGGGATGACGCTCAAGGCCGTGGTCGACACGGCGCTGGGCGGCGATGTGGCCCGCGTCGACTCCTACTCCACCCGCTTCGCCGGTGTGGTCTTCCCCGGCGAGACGCTGCGGATCCGGATGTGGCAGTCGCCGGGCCGGATCCAGGCGACGGTCTCGGCCGTCGAGCGTGACGAGGCGCCGGTACTCGCCGACACGGTCGTCACCCACCACTGACCTCACGTCCACCGACCTCACCCCCACCTCCTGTCACCGACGCCCACCCCCTGATCCACCAGACCAGCCGTATGTGAGGAGCCGCACCATGCGCGCAGCCGTACTGCACGAGATTGGCCAGGACAAGCTCGAAGTCCTCGACGACATCGAGGCGGTGGGCTTCGGCCCCGGCAAGGTCAGGATCAGGGTCCGGGCCACCGGCCTCTGCCACTCCGACGTCTCGGCGATGAACGGGGTGCTGCCGCAGCCCGCGCCGTTCGTGCCGGGCCACGAGGGCGCCGGCGAGATCCTCGACGTCGGCGACGGGGTGACCGGCGTCAAGCAGGGCGACCGGGTGGTCATCTGCTGGCTGCCCGCCTGCGGCACCTGTCCGGCGTGCAAACGCGGCCAGACCGAGCTGTGCCTCGCCGGGTTCATGAACGCGGGCACCCCCAACTTCAAGCGCCCGGGCGGTGATGTCTTCGGCTTCGCCGGGACCGGCACCTTCACCGAGGAGGTCGTCGTGGGCGCCGGGTGCGCGGTGCCGATCCCCGACGACGTGCCGTTCGAGATCGCCGCGCTCATCGGCTGCGGGGTGACCACAGGACTCGGCGCCGCCATCAACACCGCCGATGTGGAGGCCGGTTCGTCGGTCGCGGTCATCGGCTGCGGCGGTGTCGGTATCTCCGCCATCCAGGGTGCCAGGCTCAGGGGCGCCTCCCAGATCGTCGCCGTCGACCCGGTGGCCTCACGCCGGGAGGCCGCACTGTCCTTCGGCGCCACCGAGGCGGTCGCGCCGGACGCGCTGGACGACGCCAAGCTGCGCATCACGGCGGGGGAGGGCTTCGACTACGTCTTCGAGGTCGTCGGCAAGTCGGCCACCGCCCGCACCGCGTACGAGACGACCCGGCGCGGCGGCACCCTGTGCATCGTCGGCGCGGGTGCCATGGACGACTTCCTCCAGCTCAACATGTTCGAGCTGTTCTTCGACGAGAAGCGGATCCTGCCGTCCATGTACGGGGGAGGGGACGTGGTCCGTTCGTACGAGCGGGCCATCTCGCTCTGGCGGTCGGGCCGTATCGACCTCGAAGGGCTGATCACCCACCGGGTGAAACTCGCCGGGATCAACGACGCGCTGGCCCAGATGCGCTCCGGCGAGGCCCTGCGCACCTGCATCGAGATCTGACCCCCCGCTGCCGGTATCCGTCCCCCCACTGTCGGGATCCGCCCCCTGCCGTCGGGATTCGACCCCCGCCGCCGGGATCCGACCCCCGCTAAGGAGAGCTCGTCCATGTCCTTGCCACTTGATGGCCTGTCCGCGATCGTCACCGGGGCCGGCCGCGGCCTCGGCCGTGCCGAAGCACTCGAACTCGCGCGGCTCGGCGCGAGCGTCGTCGTCAACGACTTCGGAGCGCCCGGCCGTGACGGCTCGGGAGAGGCGTCCGCCGCGCCGGCTGAGGAGGTCGTCGCCGAGATCCGCGCGGCCGGCGGACAGGCGGTCGCCCACCTCGGCGACGTCGCGGACCACGAAGAGGCCCGCGCACTCGTCCAGCTGGCCGTCGACACCTACGGAAAGCTCGACATCCTGGTCAACAACGCGGGCATCCTGCGCGACCGGATGGTCTTCTCGATGTCCGAGAGCGAGTGGGACTCGGTGATCAGGGTCCACCTCAAGGGCCACTTCAACACCACCCACTTCGCCTCGGTGCACTGGCGGGAGCGGTCCAAGGCGGCGGGCGGCCCGGTCTACGGCCGGATCGTCAACACCTCGTCGGAGGCGTTCCTCGCGGGCTCGGCCGGCCAGCCCAACTACGCGGCGGCCAAGGGCGGCATCGTGGGTCTCACCACGTCGACCGCGCTGGCGCTCGCCAAGTACGGCGTCACCGCCAATGTGATCTGCCCGCGCGCCAGGACCCGGATGACCGAGGACGTGTTCGCCGGTTTCGCCGAGCCGGACGCGGGTGAACTCGACCCGCTGGCGCCCGAGCACGTCTCCCCGCTCGTCGGCTATCTGGCGTCCCCGGCGGCCGCGCAGGTCAACGGGCAGCTGCTCGTGGTGCACGGCGGCATGGTCGCCGTGGTGGAACGGCCCAGGGTGGCGGCGAAGTTCGACACGGCGAAGACGGTGTTCTCGTACGAGGAACTGGACGAGGTGATCTCGCCGTACTACGCGGACCGGCCGCCGAACGAGACCTTCGCGGCGGCGGAGGTCCTGACGCTCAAGCACGGCTGATCCGGGCGGCCTCGCCGGCCGGATACGGCTGACGGCGGAAGGGCCGGTTCCCGCCTGAAACGGGAACCGGCCCTTCCGGTGTGCGCTGAACGGTGACGCGTGAACGATGGTGCGTAAACGGTGATGCGTTAAACGGTGACGCGTGAACTGTGGTGCGTGTGTGGCCCGTCAGGCCGCGTTCGAGTGCTGATGGTCCGCCGAGCGGCGGTGGCGGCCGTTGGTCTCCGCCTGGGACGCCTCGGTGGACGCCGCACCCCCCCGGTGCTTTCCGGAGCCTCCGGCTTCGCCCCGGTCGGCGGCCGCAGGCTGCGGGCGCGACTGGGCGGTGTCGGTCCTGGCTTCAGACATGATGGGAAATCTCCCCCGTCAAATCGCTGTGATCGCTACTTTGCCGTGCTGTGCAGTGCTGTTCCCACGCATGCAGAGATCATGCGTACGCGATCACTGCTGCGTGTGCAGGCCCGCGATTCTAACCAGGCTGCGAGCGGCTCGTCAGAGGCGCCTGCTGCAACGGTACGGGCTTGCACACAGCAGGAGTCACCAGGGCCCCGCACGGTTCCTGACCAGCGACTTCCGCTTGTGCGGGTTCTGTGGTCACGTCACACGCCGAGTCCATCCGGGGATCGAGCGGCAGCGCGCCGAGCGGTTCGATGTCCACCACACCGACGGGACCCGTCCCGGCGGCACAGGGCAGCCGGAGCACCCCCTCCGTGCTCCACAGCCCGGTGCCCGCCAACCATCCCTCGGGCGACGCGAGTTGCAGCAGCCGCCGCCCGGCGGGGCGCCACACCCCGAGCCGGCTGCCGGCCGCGCTCTCGATCCGCAGCGCCACCCCGCAGCTCTCCGGCATCAGCACCTGCCCCGGCTGCACCGCGAACGGCGTCAGCACCGCGTCATCGAGCCGCAGGGACTCCGGGAACCGCACCGGCCGCCGGCTCCCCAGCACCCCCCAGCCCAGCCGGTCGTCCCCGGGGGCGTCCGACCGTACGAGCAGCAGACCGCTGTCCGGGTCGGCCAGCAGCAGGCGGTCGTCGCTGCCGTCGGCGATCTGGAGCAGCGCGGTGACCTCGCCGCCGCGCTCCAGGTCGACCGCGACCGACTTGGTGACCCCGCCCGTCTCCCGGTCGAGCGCCAGCATCCGTCCCGTACGGTCCAGCCACACCCCGCCGGTGCAGCGGCCCGGCACATCGGCCACGTGCTCGGGCCCGAAGTCGCCGCCCGCCACCAGCCAGACGGCGGTCGAGTGCGGGCCCGGCGCCAGCGCGTACGCACGGCT
>NZ_JAAGLN010000261.1 GCF_010548145.1 Streptomyces sp. SID10853 | reverse complement strand
GACCAGCAGCACGAAGGGCATCCTGGCCGCCCGGCCGGGCCCGGCGGGCAGCAGCGCGGCGAGGCGCGCGGCCCGGCCCTTCAGCTGTCGGGGCGGCTTGCTCACAGAGCCTCCTCGCGGATGCGCTGCGCACCCCGCAGCCGGGCGGGTGCCGCGCGCCTGTTGTCCGCGACCTCCTCCTCCGCAGGGAGTTCCGCACCGCGGGTGAGGAGCTTGAGCCGCGGCTGGTAGCGCTCGGGCACCACGGGCAGACCGGCCGGCGCCGTGTTGGCCGCGCCCGCCGCGAAGACCTGCTTGACCAGCCGGTCCTCCAGCGAGTGGTACGAGAGGACGGCGATGCGCCCGCCCACCGCGAGGGACTTCACCGCGGCCGGGACGGCCCGCTCCAGCACGGCGAGTTCGCCGTTGACCTCGATGCGCAGGGCCTGGAAGGTGCGCTTGGCGGGGTTGCCGCCGGTGCGCTTGGCGGCCTGCGGCAGTGAGTCGCGGATCAGCTCGACCAGCCGGGCGCTGTTGGTGAAGGGTTCCTTCTCCCGCTCCCGTACGACGGCGGAGACGATGCGCTTGGCCTGCTTCTCCTCGCCGTACGCCCGCAGGATCCGGACCAGTTCGCCGGGCGGGTAGGTGTTGAGCACCTCGGCCGCGCTCATGCCGGTCGTCTGGTCCATCCGCATGTCGAGCGGGGCGTCCTGGGCGTACGCGAAACCGCGGTCCGCCTCGTCCAGCTGCATCGACGAGACACCGAGGTCGAAGAGGACGCCCTGCACGCGCGGGACCTCCAGCCGGTCCAGGACCTCGGGCAGTTCGTCGTAGACCGCGTGGACCAGGGTGGCCCGGTCGCCGAAGGACGCGAGCCGCTCGCCCGAGAGCCGCAGGGCTTCCTTGTCCCGGTCGAGCGCGATCAGCCTGGCCGCCGGGAAGGTCGAGAGCAGCGCCTCGCTGTGGCCGCCGAGGCCGAGGGTGCAGTCGACGACGACCGCACCGGGCTGTGCAAGGGCCGGGGCCAACAGATCCAGGCATCGCTGGAGCATCACCGGGACATGTCGGGACTGGCTCATGCGCCCTCTCAGGTAAGGCGCGGCCGGACGTACTGCCGGGTCCCCGCCCGCTCGGAAGGGGACGGTCCGCCGGCGCCGGGAAGGGCGTCGGCCGGCCGGCGAGCGGGAGAGGGCCGAGCCGTACGTACGCCGCGCATGCGCGGGTGTGCGGGATGTGTCCGTCAAGCAGGTGTGTCTGCGGTGAGTGACAGTGAGGAGTGCGCCCGTGCAGCACGTGACGACGCTCACGCCTCCCACTTCGCGCCACTTTAGTCCACTCGTCCCCCCGGTCAATCAACCGCCCAGCGCGCCGCGGGCTCTGCGTTTCATCCGAACGGAGTACGGTCACCACCGCTGTGGATTAGGTCACAGACGCCCGTGTTGACGCGCCATTTCCGCCCCCTTGGCAGGACCGCGCGATCAACGGCCGCTACCGTCATACGCATGTCGACTGCTGCGCACTCTCCCGCGGAGCCCACCCAGCCCCGCCCCGACCTCACCGTGCCCGCCGGCGGAACGGTCACCGACCGGCTCATCGAGGCCAACCGGCAGTACGCCGGGGCGTTCGAGGACCCGGGCATGGACGCCCGCCCGGTACTCCACGTGGCCGTGGTCGCGTGCATGGACGCCCGGCTCGACCTGCACGACGCCCTCGGGCTCGAACTCGGCGACTGCCACACGATCCGCAACGCGGGCGGTGTGGTCACCGACGACGTCATCCGGTCCCTGACCATCAGCCAGCGCGCCCTGGGCACCAGGAGCGTGGTCCTGATCCACCACACCACCTGCGGTCTGGAGAGCCTCACCGAGGACTTCCGGGTCGAGCTGGAGGAAGAGGTCGGGCAGCGTCCGCCGTGGGCGGTGGAGTCATTCCGCGACGTCGACCAGGACGTACGCCAGTCGATGCAGCGCGTACGGACCTCGCCGTTCCTGCTGCACACCGACGACGTGCGGGGTTTCGTCTTCGACGTACGGGCGGGCCTCCTGCGGGAGATCGACCCGGCCGGGGAGAGCCCTCAGGAGTGAATCCCCTGGTTCCCGTCCGGGCCTCCGGCCCCCTCGGAGCAGGGCGAAAACACGGCAACCTGCGACATGTCACGCCCACTTGTCCACAGGCGAGTGACACGAAGCGGTAACGGCAACGACAATGCTGGGGCGGCACCTCGTCCGGATCCCTCCGGGCGGGGCGTCAGCTGTTCGGGGTCGGGCCGGGCCGTGTACGAGCGCGCCGGCCCGTGAATGGGGTATCCCCTGCTTCTCAGGAGCGCGGGAGTAGGGCCGAGGAGGGCCGGGTGACGACCTATGACGATCGAGCGAGCCTCACAGATCTGACGACCACTGCGGAGCGCATCCGCGGGTCGGTCGAGGGTGTGATCGAGGGCAAGCCCGAGGTCGTACGGCTCGCGCTGACCGTACTGCTCGCCGAGGGGCATCTCCTCATCGAGGACGTGCCGGGCGTGGGCAAGACCATGCTGGCCAAGGCGCTGGCCCGCTCCATCGACTGCTCGGTGCGGCGCATCCAGTTCACACCCGACCTGCTGCCGTCGGACATCACCGGTGTCTCGATCTTCGACCAGCAGCGGCGCGACTTCGAGTTCAAGCCCGGGGCGATCTTCGCGCAGATCGTGATCGGCGACGAGATCAACCGTGCCTCCCCGAAGACCCAGTCGGCGCTGCTCGAATCGATGGAGGAGCGCCAGGTCACCATCGACGGGAAGACGTACGAGCTGCCCGGCCCCTTCATGGTGGTGGCCACCCAGAACCCGGTGGAGATGGAGGGCACCTATCCGCTCCCCGAGGCACAGCGCGACCGGTTCATGGCGCGGGTCTCCATCGGCTATCCCAGCCCCGAGGCCGAGCTCCAGATGCTCGATGTGCACGGCGGTGTCTCACCGCTCGACGACCTCCAGCCGGTGGCACACGCCCACGAGATCCTCAAGCTCATCGACGCGGTGCGCACGGTGCATGTCGCCGACGCCGTGCGGCGTTACGCGGTGCAGCTGGTGACGGCCACCCGCAGCCATCCGGACCTCAGACTCGGCGCTTCGCCGCGCGCCACCCTGCATCTGCTGCGGGCGGCCAAGGCGTCGGCCGCGCTGAGCGGCCGGGAGTACGCGCTGCCCGACGACGTCCAGGCGCTGGCCGTCGCGGTGCTCGCGCACCGGCTGCTGCCCACGGCCCAGGCCCAGCTGAACCGCCGTACCGCGGAGCAGGTGGTCCTGGAGATCCTCCAGCAGACTCCCGTTCCCGCGTACAACAACCGGCAGCCCGGCGCCCGGCGGCTGTGATGGCCGCCGGGGGTGCTCAGCCCGCCGACGAGGACGGGGGCGGGCTGCGGACCGCCCTGTCGGGGCTGACCACACGCGGCCGCTCGTTCATCGCGGCCGGTGTCGCGGCGGCGGTCTGCGCGTATGTCCTGGGCCAGAGCGATCTGCTGCGGGTGGGGCTGCTCCTCGCGGTGCTGCCGCTGATGTGCGCGGGCCTGCTGTTCCGGACGCGGTACCGCGTCGTGGCGGTCAGACAGCTCTCGCCCGCCCGGGTGACGGCCGGGTCCGAGGCCCGCGTCCATCTGCGGATGGACAATGTCTCGCGGCTGCCCACGGGCCTGCTGATGCTCCAGGACCGGGTGCCGTACGTGCTGGGGCCGCGGCCCCGTTTCGTCCTGGACCGGGTGGAGCCCGGCGGGCGGCGCGAGGTGTCGTACCGGGTCCGCTCCGATCTGCGGGGGCGCTATCCGCTGGGGCCGCTCCAGCTGCGGCTCACCGACCCGTTCGGGATGTGCGAGCTGACCAGGTCGTTCAGCGCCGCGGACACTCTGACGGTGATTCCCAGGACCGAGCCGCTGCCACCGGTCCGGCTGTCCGGTGAGGCGGCCGGGTACGGGGACGGCAGACAGCGCTCGCTCGCGCTGGCCGGTGAGGACGACGTGATCCCGCGCGGCTACCGGCACGGGGACGATCTGCGCCGGGTGCACTGGCGCTCCACCGCCCGCTACGGCGAACTGATGGTGCGCCGCGAGGAGCAGCCGCAGCGGGCCCGCTGCACGGTACTGCTCGACACCCGCAGGACCGCCTATCAGGGCGCGGGACCCGACTCGGCCTTCGAGTGGGCCGTGTCGGGGGCGGCGTCGGCGCTGGTGCACGTACTCGAACGGGGCTTCTCGGTAAGGCTGCTGACGGACACCGGCAGTTCGGTGCCGGCCGAGGGGGCGGGCGGATTCGCGGGGGCCACCCAGGGATCCGCCGACTCGGCGGGGCTGATGATGGACACGCTCGCCGTCGTCGGGCACTCCGACGAAGCGGGCCTCTCCCGCTCGTACGACGTGCTGCGCGGCGGGAACGAAGGGCTGCTGGTGGCTTTCTTCGGTGATCTGGACGAGGCACAGGCGGCGGTGGCGGCCCGGATGCGGCAGCGCAGCGGGGCGGCCGTCGCCTTCGTACTGAACATCGATGCCTGGGTGTACGGCGGTGCCCCGGCCGGGCACGGGGACGGGGCGCTGCGGCTGCTGCGGGACGCGGGCTGGACCGTGCTCGAGGTGGGGCCCGGGGCTTCGCTCGGTGAGCTGTGGCGGCAGGCGGGACAGCAGCACAGCAGTACGGGCTCGGCGTCCTGGCACGGCGGCACGGCGGCGACGGACAACGGCGCCGGCACGGGATCCGGCACAGCGGGGTCCGACAGCGGTACCGGCACGGCTGGGCCCCGCACAACGGGGTCCGGTACAGCGGGGGCGGGCACTGTGGGGTCCGGCCCGGCCCGGCCCGGCACGACTGGGACCGGCGCGGCGCAGCCCGGCAGCGGGACAGGGACCGGCGCGGGGGGCCGGGTATGAGCGGCCGGACGAGACTGGCGCTGTGCGCCTACGCGGCCACGATGCTGGCCGCGTGCGCGCTGCTGCCCCTGGTCCAGCCGGTCACCTGGATCATTCAGACCGCACTGCTGCTGGCGGTCCAGAGCGGGGTGGGCGCGCTGGCCCGGCGGGTTCCGCTGGCGCGGCCGCTGACGGTGGCGGCGCAGGCGGTGACCGCGCTGCTGATGCTCACGCTGGTCTTCGCGCGCGGCCAGGCGCTCGGCGGTATCGTGCCCGGCCCGGAGGCCGTGGAGCACTTCGGGGCGATGCTGCGGGCGGGCGCCGACGACATAGGGCAGTACTCGATACCGGCGCCGACGACCGCGAACATCCGGCTGATGCTGCTCGGCGGAGTGCTGCTGATCGGGCTGCTGGTGGACACGCTGGCGGTGACGTTCCGCAGTGCGGCGCCGGCCGGACTGCCGCTGCTCGCGCTGTACTCGGTGGCGGCCGGTATCGCGCAGAGCAGCGCGGCATGGCTCTGGTTCGTGCTCGCCGCAGCCGGCTATCTGCTGCTTCTGCTGGCCGAGAGCAGGGAGCGGCTCTCCCAGTGGGGAAGGGTCTTCGGCTCGGCGCACGGACCCGGGACCGATGGTTCCGCGCGCGGTGCGGGCAGTCCTTCGGCCCCGGTCCGTGCGGGGCGGCGTATCGGGGTGGTCGCGCTGGGGTTCGCCCTGGTGGTCCCGGCCGCGCTGCCCGCGATGGACACCGGACTGCTCGGGGCGGGGCGGGGCGCCGGGCCCGGGGGCGGCGGGGGGACCATCTCCGCGGTCAATCCGCTGGTCTCACTGCAGAACAGCCTGACCCAGTCCGACGACCGCGAGGTGATGCGCTACCGCACCAACGCGGTCGACACCGACGGGATGTATCTGCGGATCGTCTCGCTCGACCGGTTCGACGGCACCGCGTGGAAGTCGTCGGAGCGCCGCATCCAGGACGTTCCGAAGGAACTGCCGACGCCGGACGGGCTCGGCTCGGACGTGGCCACCACCGAGGTGCGGACCAACATCTCCGCGGCCGGCTGGTACGCGCAGAACTGGCTGCCGCTCCCCTATCCGGCGACGAAGGTCGACATCAAGGGCCGCTGGCGCTTCGAACCGGCCGGGCGGACGCTCGTCGGCGACCGGGGGCAGACCACGCGCGGTGTGCAGTACGGCGTGGACAGCCTGGCCGTCCGGCCGACGGCGGCGCAGCTGGCCTCGGCCCCGCCGCCGCCCGACGCGCTGCTGCGGGAGTACACGGAGGTGCCGGGTTCGCTGCCAGATGTCGTGAAGTCCACCGCGGAGCAGGTGACGAAGGGCGCTTCGAACGACTACCAGCGGGCGGTAGAACTGCAGGACTGGTTCGCCTCCGATGGTGGCTTCACCTACGACACCCAGGTGCAGTCGGGCACCGGCATCGACGCGATCGCGCGGTTCCTGAAGGAGAAGCAGGGCTTCTGCGTCCATTTCGCCTTCACCATGGCGGCGATGGCCAGGACGCTGCACATCCCGGCCCGGGTGGCGGTGGGCTTCACTCCGGGCACCGCGCAGCCGGACGGGACCATGTCGGTCGGGCTGCGTGACGCCCATGCCTGGCCCGAGCTGTACTTCGAGGGCGTGGGCTGGACCCGCTTCGAGCCGACTCCCACCCGTGGCTCCGTGCCCTCGTACACCCAGGCGGACCACTCGTCCGACGGTCCTGCCACTCCGGCGCAGCCGGACTCCACGTCATCGGCCGGCCCCGAGGCGACCCCGTCCGCGACGGCCAGTTGCCCGCCGCAGCTGCACAAGGTCAGCGGGTGCGGGGCTGCGGCACAGGGCGGCGGCGTACCGCCGGTCGACCGGGGAACCGGTCACGGCACGGCGCTGGGCGTGGGGGTGGCGGTGCTGATCGTCGTCCTGCTGCTGCTTCTGCTGCCACTGCTCTGGCGTACCAGGGCGCGGGCCCGGCGGCTGGGTTCCGGCGGACGGACACCGGCGGACGCCGCGGAACGGACGCTGTCGGCCTGGCGGGAGATCACCGACTCGGCCTGGGACTTCGGGATCCAGCCCGACGACTCGCTGACCCCGCGCAAGTCCGCCGAGCGGATCGTGCGGGCCGGTGGGCTGGCGGGCCCGGCGGCCGACGCGGTGCACAGGGCCGCCCATGCGGTGGAGCGGGTGCTGTACGCGCCCAGCGCCGGTGAGCCGGGCGGTCTCACCGATGACGTCCTGCTGATCAGGGCCGCGCTGCGGGCCGGTGTGGGCCGGGGGGCACGGGTCCGTGCGGTCCTGGCGCCCCGCTCGTCCGTACGGGTGGCGTGGGAGGTGTCCCGCCGCCGGGAGCGGGCCGCGGACCGCTGGCGCCGTCGCCGTGCGGGGCTCGACCGGTGGGCGGCGAACCTACGGCCCTCCCGCCAGCGCGGCTGAGCGGCTGAGCTGCTGAGCGGCTGAGCGGCAGGGTGCTGAACAGCAGCGTGGCTGGACAGCAGTGTGGCTGAGCTGCTGACGCGGGCCGGACGGCTGCGAGCGACCGCGTTCGACGGCTGAGGGGCGACCGCGTTCGGGCGGTCGCCCCTCAGACTGGTCTGTCGCTGACCGGCGGTCCGGTCAGTGGCCCTTCAGTGGCCCTGTTCGTCGCGGCGGCGCTGCCACCGCTCCTCGATGCGGTTCATCACCGAACGGTGTTTCCTGGCCTGTCGGCCCGGGGCCGGGCCTCCGGCCTGTTGCTGTTCACCGGGCTTGGGCGCTTTGCGCCATCCGGTGACGGCGAGCACTGCGCAGCCGAGCATGACGAGGAACCCCACCACACTGATCCAGATCTGCTGAGCGACCATTCCCGCCATGAGGAGGGCGATACCCACCAGAAAGCCGGCGATCGCCTGGTACACCCGGCGACGGGTATACCTGCGCAGCCCGCTTCCCTCAAGCGCTGTCGCGAACTTGGGATCTTCGGCGTACAGCGCTCGCTCCATCTGCTCGAGCATGCGCTGCTCGTGCTCCGAGAGCGGCACGGAGTCCTCCTACTCGTCGGTCGCGGGGTACGACCGTGATGCGGCCCTTTCAGAATAGGCAGGGATTCGCCCCCGTGAAACCCGCCCTCTACGCCAATTCACCATCCGGGCCGCCATGCAGACACAGCTGCCGGGGCGTGCATTCCCCGACGGCCGCACCGTCATGCCGGATGGTTACCCCGATCATACGGGGACTAGCCCCCGTACGGGGGGCCTGTGTGTCACTCCATGGCCGACTGCGCTGCTGATCAGCCCTGCTTCTTGCCCAGAACGTGCAACTGGGTGGCGACCGAGTGGAAGGCCGGCAGCTCCGCCGCGGCCGCTTCCAGCTTCAGCAGGGCCTCCAGCGCGCCCGGCTCGGTGTCGACCAGGACCCCGGGAACGAGGTCGGCGAAGACCCGTACGCCGTGCACGGCACCGACCTCCACACCGGCCGTGGTGACCAGCCCGGTGAGCTGTTCCGCGGTGAAGCGCCTGGGGACCGGGTCGCCTTCGCCCCAGCGTCCCGCCGGGTCCGTCAGCGCCTGCCTGGCTTCGGTGAAGTGCCCGGCGAGCGCCCGGGCCAGGACGGCGCCGCCGAGCCCGGCCGCGAGCAGGCTGAGGGCGCCGGAGGGGCGGAGCGCGTCCACCGCGTTCCTGATGCCCTCGGCCGGGTCCTCCACGTATTCGAGGACGCCGTGGCAGAGCACCGCGTCGTATCCGCCGCGCTCCACCACGTCGAACAGGCCGAGCACATCGCCCTGCACCCCGTGCACCTGGTCGGCGACGCCGGCCTCGGCGGCCCTGCGCTCCAGGCCGAAGAGCGCGTTGGGGCTGGGGTCGACCACGGTGACCCGGTGGCCGAGGCGGGCGACCGGCACCGCGAAGTTCCCGGTGCCGCCGCCGGTGTCGAGCACATCCAGGGCGGCCCGGCCGGTCGCTTCGGCCCGGCGGTCGAGGGCGTCCTTCAGTACGTCCCACACCACGGCGGTACGAAGGGAGGCGCGGGGGCGCAGCTGGTCCGACACGGCGGTTGACTCCTCGGCGCGGTGCCGCCGCGGACGGCGGGCCGTAGACAGCAAAGACTGGCTCCCACCCTATTGCCTTCGAAGGTCCCCCTGGTCACCCCGTGTGGCGACGCTCCGTCCCGGGGCGGGGCAGCAGCGGCAGTGCGGGCTGCAGGGCCAGCAGCCGCTCGACCAGGCGCAGGAACATGGCCGCGTCGCGCAGCAGATCGTCGGCGTCACGGCTGCCCGCCGCCCCCGGTATGCCCGCTTCCGCCCTGGCCCTGCGGCCGGCGCCCGAGGCGAAGAGGGCGCTCCACTCGGTCAGCTCGGGGGCCAGCTCCGGCAGCAGCTCCCAGGCGGTACGGATGGCGTTCCGCCGGCGGGCGCCGCCCGCCTTCCGGCGCGGGACGTCCTCGGGCCTGGCCCGTGAGGCGAGGACCGCTGCGGCGGTGCGCAGCGCGGCGAGATGGGC
>NZ_JAAGLN010000260.1 GCF_010548145.1 Streptomyces sp. SID10853 | reverse complement strand
CGTCCGAGGCCACCCAGCCACCTGAGCCTGCGCCGCCGCGCGCTGGGCGGCCGGCCGAGACCCCGCCTCAACCGGAGGCCGCAGCTGATCCGAAGGCCGCCGTGCCGCGACCCGGTGTCGCCCATGTGGGTGACGGGCCGCCCACCTACGACGCCGAGCCCACGGCCCTCCAGGACGCGAACCCCGACGCCCTCGACGAACTCGTCGCCGACACCGTCCTCGACGGCGCCCGGTACGGCTCGTACACCGTGCGTGCCACCTCCGTACGCGGGGACTCCGCGCGGTACCGGGGCGAGCCCCGCAGGGACGCCCTGCTCACCGCCCGGTTCGGCAGCGGTGAAAGCGCGCTCGTGCTGGTCGCCGTGGCCAGCGGCGCCCGCGCGTCGCGCAGCGCGCACCTCGCGGCGGCCGATGCCTGCCGGTGGATCGGCGGGGCCGTAGGGCGCAGCAGACTGCGGCTCTCCGAGGACATCAGGGCGGGCCGCAGGGAGGACCTCAAGTCCGGGCTGCACCGCCTCACCGGGCGCGGCTTCGGCAAGCTGCGGGCCCGCGCCGCCGAACTGGGCCTGGAACCCCACGAGTACACGGCGTCCCTGCGCTGTCTGCTGCTCTCCGGTGACCCCGAATGCCGTACCAGGGTCTTCTTCGGCGTCGGCAGAGGCGGGCTCTTCCGTCTCCGCGACGGCGCCTGGCAGGACATGGAGCCCGCGGAGCCCGGCCCCTCCGACACCGCGGGAGAGGCCGTGGTCGGCTTCGGTTCGGCGCCCTCCGAGGTCCACCCCTCCGACGTCCACCGTTCCGACGTCCACACCTCCAGGACGTACCCCTCCGACATCCACCCCTCCGGGACGTACCCTCCCGAGCCTCCGTCCTCCGCGGCCCCCTCACCCGAGCCGCCGCCCAGCGAGCCGTTCCGCTTCCGTGCCTCGGTGGCCAGGCCGGGAGACACCCTGCTGCTGTGCAGTGCGGGCCTCGCCGAACCGCTGCGCGGCGAGCCGGCGCTCTCCGGCGAACTGGCCGCACGCTGGTCGCCCACCGAGCCGCCGGGGCTCGCCGAATTCCTGGCCGACGCCCAGGTGCGCGTCAAGGGCTACGCCGACGACCGCACCGCCGCGGCGGTCTGGGAGAGCTGACCACCACCGGCCGGTGAACCGACCGGCGGGGGGAGGCATGAGGAGGCGGGGGGGGAGGGCTGAGAGGACGGAGGGGAGGGCTGAGAAGGCGTAACAGCGCAGGCGCGACCCCCGGGCCCATGGGTTGATGGAGGCATGGCCAAACAGAACGTTGCGGAGCAGTTCGTCGACATCCTCGTCCGCGCGGGTGTGGAGCGCCTGTACGGAGTCGTCGGCGACAGTCTGAATCCCGTCGTCGACGCCATCCGGCGCAACGCGTCCATCGACTGGATCCAGGTCAAGCACGAGGAGACCGCCGCCTTCGCGGCAGGCGCCGAGGCGCAGGTCAGCGGGAAGCTCGCGGCCTGTGCCGGATCCTGCGGCCCCGGGAACCTGCATCTGATCAACGGCCTGTTCGACGCCCACCGGTCCATGGCGCCGGTCCTCGCTCTGGCCTCGCACATCCCCTCGGGCGAGATCGGCCTCGGCTACTTCCAGGAGACCCATCCCGACCGGCTGTTCCAGGAGTGCAGCCACTACAGCGAGATGATCTCCAGCCCGCAGCAGATGCCGCGGCTGCTCCAGACGGCCATCCAGCACGCCATCGGCCAGAGCGGTGTCAGCGTGGTCACGCTCCCCGGCGACATCGCGGGGGCCCAGGCCCCGGACCGGACCGGCGAGAGCGCGCTCGTCACCTCGCGCCCCTCGGTGCGCCCCGGCGAGGCGGAGATCGAGAAGCTGGCCCGGCTGATCGACGAGGCGGACCGGGTCACGCTGTTCTGCGGTGCAGGCACGGCGGGGGCGCACGCCGAGGTGATGGAGTTCGCCGAGCGGGTCAAGTCCCCGGTGGGCCACGCGCTGCGCGGCAAGGAGTGGATCCAGTACGACAACCCGTACGACGTCGGCATGAGCGGGCTCCTCGGCTACGGAGCCGCCTACGAGGCCACGCACGAGTGCGATCTGCTGCTCCTGCTCGGCACCGACTTCCCGTACAACGCCTTCCTGCCCGACGATGTGAAGATCGCCCAGGTCGACATCCGCCCCGAGCACCTCGGCCGCCGTACCAAGCTGGACCTGGCCGTCTGGGGCGATGTGCGCGAGACGCTGCTGGCGCTGACACCGCGGGTGAAGGCCAAGACCAGCCGCAAGTTCCTCGACAAGATGCTGAAGAAGCACGCCGACGCCCTCGAAGGGGTCGTCAAGGCGTACACCCGCAAGGTCGAGAAGCACACCCCGATCCACCCCGAGTACGTGGCATCCGTCCTGGACGAAGTGGCCGACGGGGACGCCGTGTTCACCGTGGACACCGGGATGAACAACGTGTGGGCGGCCCGCTACCTGACGCCCAACGGCCGCCGCCGGGTGATCGGTTCCTTCAGCCACGGATCGATGGCCAACGCCCTGCCGCAGGCCATCGGCGCCCAGTTCACCGACCGGAACCGGCAGGTCGTCGCGATGTCCGGCGATGGCGGCTTCTCGATGTTGATGGGTGACTTCCTGACTCTCGTGCAGTACGACCTGCCAGTGAAGGTCGTCGTCTTCAACAACTCCGCGCTCGGCATGGTCGAGCTGGAGATGATGGTCGGCGGCCTGCCCGCGTACGGCACCACCCACCAGCACTCCGACTTCGCGGCCATCGCCCGGGCCGCCGGGGCCTACGGCGTCCGCGTGGAGAAGCCGAAACAGCTGGCCGGGGCGCTCGCGGACGCCTTCAAGCACAAGGGGCCCGCCCTGGTCGACGTGGTCACCGACCCCAACGCGCTCTCCATCCCGCCGCGGATCAGCGCCGACATGGTCAGCGGCTTCGCGCTCTCCGCGTCCAAGATCGTGCTGGACGGCGGAGTGGGCCGGATGGTGCAGATGGCCCGCTCCAATCTGCGGAACATGCCCCGGCCGTAAGCGGTCGCGCCCGGCCGGCCGTAACCGGCCCCGTGCGGCCTGACGTAATCGGTCGAGCCCGGCCGGACGTACTCGGTCCCGTGCGGCCGGACTTAATCGGTCGAGCCCGGCCGGACGTAACCGGTCCCGCGCGGCCTGACGTAACCGGTCGCGCCCGGCCGGACGCGATCGGCCCCGGTCAGGCCGGGCGCAGCCGCAGCGTCAGGATCTGGAAGGGCCGCAGCGTCACCGCCAGCCTGTCCCCGTCGGCCGTCACCTCGCGCAGCGGCCGCTCCAGCAGGTCGGTGACCTCGGCCCGCTCCACCGGAAAGCCGAAGCCGACCGTGGCGTCCGCGCGGCCGCCCGCCGACTCGTACAGCCGCACCACCACATCACCGCCCCGGTCCTCGGCGAGCTTCACCGACTCCACCGTCACGGCCGGATGGTCCGTGGCCACCAGCGGGGCGAGCCCCGGCGCGTCCGCCGTCCGCAGCGGCAGATTGAGCGCGAGCCCCTCCCGTACGGCGTCGGTCACCCCGGCGCCGGGGTACAGCGCGTAGCTGAAGCGGTGGGTGCCCAGGTCCGCCTCCGGGTCCGGGCTGTGCGGGGCGCGCAGCAGCGTCAGCCGTACGGTCGTGCCCAGGCCGTCCCGGTGCTCCGCCCGGGTCACATCGTGGCCGTACGTCGAGTCGTTGAGCACCGCGATCCCGTACCCCGGTTCGGCGACCCGCAGCCAGCGGTGCGCGCAGATCTCGAAACGGGCCGCGTCCCAGCTGGTGTTGGTGTGCGTGGCGCGGTGCACATGGCCGAACTGGATCTCGGCCGTGGACCGTTCGGCGTGCACATCGAGCGGGAAGGCCGCCTTCAGCACCTTCTCGGACTCCTGCCAGTCCACCTCGGTGACGATGTCGAGGCGCGGGCTCTCGGCGTCCAGCCGCAGTTCCTGAGTGATACGGGAGGCCCCGAAGGTCCGCACCACCCGCACCGCGGCCCGCAGCGGCCCCTCGGTGACGACCTCCACCGAATCGGCGGCGGTGAGATCGGTGCGGCTGCGCCGGTAGTGCCGGTCGATGTCCCAGGCGTCCCACTGGTTGGGGTGGTCGGGGTGCAGCTGGAGCAGATTGCCGCGGCTCCCGGGCGCCAGGACCTCGCGGCCGGCCGCCAGGTCGTGTACCGAGGCCAGCAGCCCGTCCGCGTCCACCGTGACCCGCAGCAGCCCGTTGTCGAGCACGGTCTCCGGGCCGTCCACGGTCACCGTGACGGCGGCGCCGGGCGCCGTGCCGCCGAGCGGCGCTGACCCGAGCGGCGGTACCTCGACGAAGGCGAGGACGCCGTCCGCCGTGCCGCCGGGGCGGTCCGTGCGCACGACCTCACGGCGCCCGTACGGTGACGCGTTGAGCACCGCCCCGGGGGCGTGGGCCTCGCTCAACGGCCTTACGTCAGGACCGAGTTCCAGTGCGGCGAGCGCCCCTCCGATGATCGCCTCCAGCTCCTCCCGTACCCCCGCATAGGTCTCCCGCGCCTCCCGGTGCACCCAGGCGATCGACGACCCCGGCAGGATGTCGTGGAACTGGTGCAGCAGCACGGTCTTCCAGATGCGGTCCAGCTCGTCGTGGGGATAGGCGTACGCCCCCGACCGGAGTGCGGCAGCGGTCGCCCACAACTCGGCCTCCCGCAGCAGATGTTCGCTGCGCCGGTTGCCCTGCTTGGTCTTCGCCTGGGTGGTGTACGTGGCCCGGTGCAGCTCCAGATAGAGCTCGCCCGACCAGACCGGCGCCTGCCGCCCGTACTCCTCCTCGGCCGCAGCGAAGAACGCCGCCGGCCGCTCGATCTCCACGCGCGGTGAGCCCTCCAGGTCGCGGAGCCTGCGCGCCTTCTCCAGCATCTCGCGGGTCGGACCGCCCCCGCCGTCGCCCCAGCCGAACGGCACCAGGGAGCGGGTCGCCCGGCCCTTGTCGGCGAAGTTCCGCTCGGCGTGGGCCAGTTCGGCGCCGTGCAGCTGGGAGTTGTAGGTGTCGACGGGCGGGAAGTGGGTGAAGACCCGGGTGCCGTCGATGCCCTCCCACCAGAAGGAGTGGTGCGGCATCCGGTTCGCCTGGTTCCAGGACAGCTTCTGGGTGAGGAACCACCTGATCCCCGCGAGCTTCGCCAGCTGCGGGAAGGCCGCCGTGTAGCCGAAGGAGTCCGGCAGCCAGATCTCCTCGGTCTCGACGCCCAGCTCCTCGGTGAAGAAGCGCCTGCCGTGCACGATCTGCCGGGCCAGCGCCTCGCCACCCGGCATGTTGGCGTCGGACTCGACCCACATCGAGCCGACCGGCGCCCAGTTGCCGTCCGCGACCGCCTTCTTGATGCGCTGCCAGATGTGCGGCTGGTGCTCCTTGACCCAGGCGTACTGCTGGGCCTGCGAGCAGGCGAAGACCAGCTCCGGGTAGTCGGCGGCCAGTGCGGTGACATTGGCGAAGGTCCGTGACGCCTTCCGTACGGTCTCGCGCAGCGGCCACAGCCAGGCCGAGTCGATATGGGCGTGGCCGGTGGCCGAGATCCGGTGCGCGCCCGCGTCGGCGGGCCTGGCCAGCGCGGGAGCGAGCGCGGCCCGCCCGGCCGCCGCCGTGCCCGGCACATCGTGCAGGTCCAGCGCGTCCAGCATGTCCTCGAGCGCGCGCAGGATCTCGTGGTGCCTGCTCCGGTCGGCCGGCAGCTCCCGCATCAGCTCGGAGAGCACCTCGATATCGATGACCAGCTGCCAGACGTCCTCGTCGAGCACGGCGAGATCCGCGGAGGCGAAGCGGTAGACGGGGTCGTCGCCCGCGGTCAGCACATCGCCCAGCGGAGTCGGCTCGAAGCCGTGCCGCAGTACGGCCGGGTTGGCGGCGGCCTCCAGGAGCAGACGCACCTGCTCGCCGCCCGCGGCGGGGGCCGCGACGGGCACATGGCGGTTGCGCGGATGGATGCCCTTGACCGGCACGCCTTCGGCGTCGTAGACCATCCCCTCGGCCTGGAACCCCGGGCCGTCACCGGTGAACCCCGGATCGATCACGGCCTCGACCCGGCGGCCTGCCCAGGCGTCGGGGACGGCGCCCGCCAGCCGGAACCAGCTGGTCGACCAGGGCCGGCCCCACTCCGTCCCGGCCGCGAAGGGCTCGTACGTGCCGCGCAGCGCATCCGCCACGGGCACCGGCTCACCCGGCACGTGCCAGACGGACAGGGTGAGCGCCACCCGGTCGGTGTACTGAGCGGGGCGGATGAACTGGTTGAGGGCCCGCTCCAGGCGGCCCTCGACCAGCGATCGGTCGTCGTGCATCGCGGCTCCTACGGAATCGGCTCGGCGTGACGTTCCCCGCTTGCCTTCCCCGGCGGAGCGCACGGCACCCGCCCGCCATGCGTGAGCACCCGCCTGCCGGGCATGCATTCGGTGAGGCCGTTCGGACACGACAGAGCACCACGACAGAGCACCACGACTTGCAGGCGGGGGATATGACGGGGCGTCATAGTGGCATGAGTACCGCACCTGACCGGCGCGGCCAGGGCTCGGGCACGCCAGGGGGGCGCCGGAGCGGGCGGCTCCGCCGGAGACTGGGCCGGGGGGATCTGCCGGCGGTGAAGGACGTACGGCACGGGCTGAGGGAGCTGCTGCGGCGGTGCGGAAGTCAGAGCAGCGCCGATGTGGCCGAGTTGCTCACCAGCGAGCTGGTGACGAACGCACTGATCCACACGGACCGGGGAGCGGTCGTCACGGCCGGGGTGGGCCCGGCCGGACTCCGGGTGGAGGTGCGGGACTTCACGGACGGACAGCCGGAGCCCTACCGGGCGACCGACGAGAGTACGCACGGCCGGGGGCTGGCCCTGGTGCAGGCGCTCGCGGACGCCTGGGGGGTGCGGACGCACGAGGTGGGCAAATCGGTCTGGTTCGAACTCGGAGGCGGTCAGGTGTGAGCCACACCTGACCGCCTCCGGGTCACTGGGCCGAGCCGTCGGTCACTCAGCCGAATTGCTGTTCGAGATCCTTCAGTTTCTGCTCCAGGGAGTCGAGGCGGGGGAGCGTCTGGGTATCGTCCTCGGCCGTGAGGTCGACGGTCGTGGCATCGGTTCCCGGCGTGGCCCGGTCGGAGTCAGGGCTCGTCACGGCCTGCAGGGAGGGCCTGGAGCGTAAGGGCAGCTGTCCTGGCTCGGGTATGGCAGGCTCCGGTACCGCCTTCGCCGTGCCGACCGCGGGCGGTGCGCCCGCCGCCTCCACCTGACGGCCGGCCCGGCCGCGCCCCAGCGACCGGTGCTGCCGGTTGATCGCCTTGAGGTGAGCCCGCTCCAGCTTCTCGTGCTCCCGCTTGCGGAGCCGGTCCTGTTCCCTCTTGCGCCGGTCGTCCCGGACCTCGTCGACCGCCTCGTCCAGCGTCCGTACACCCTCCAGGAGCATCAGCGACCAGGCGCCGAAGGTCTCCCGGGGGGCACGCAGCCACCGTACGATCCGGATCTGCGGCAGCGGCCGGGGTACGAGCCCCTGCTCGCGCAGCGCGGCCACCCTGGTCTGCTTCAGCGCGCGGTCGAACAGCACCGCGGCCGAGAGCGACATCCCCGCGAAGAACTGCGGGGCGCCCGCGTGGGCCAGACCGCGCGGCGCGTGCACCCAGTTGAACCAGGCGGCGGCCCCGGCGAACGTCCACACCAGCAGCCGCGAGCCGAGCGCCGCGTCACCGTGGCTCGCCTCCCGTACCGCCAGCACGGAACAGAACATGGCGGCGCCGTCGAGGCCGAACGGAACCAGGTACTCCCAGCCGCCCGTGAGGTTGAGGTTCTGCCGGCCGAAGCCGACGAGCCCGTGGAAGGACAGCGCGGCGGCGACCGCCGCGCAGCAGAACAGCAGCAGATACGAGGCGGTGCCGTACACCGCCTCCTTGTGCCGTCTGCGTTCCTCGCTGCGCTCCCAGGTGTCGTCGGCCGAACCCTTGTCGGCGGAGCGCCTGCCGCGCACGAGCACCGCCACCGCGACCAGGACCCCCGCGATCATCACGCCACCGGGAAGCAGCCAGTCCAGAGATATGTCGGTCAGTCGCATGCGGTGTCCCTTGCATCGCGTCAGTGCATTGCGGCCGCAATATTGGCCCAGATCCCGGGGCGCCCAGAGCGTTTCGGGACAAGAGCACGCCAACGGAGTGCGGGGAGCACCGGATAGGGGCGATCTGATCGAACTGTCTTGCGTGCGAGCTGCGTCGGGTTCGAATTCAGTCAGCCGAAGGAGGGGTGTCGGCGCTGAGCCGGGCCACTCGGTCGGCATCGCAGGTGCGGGGGCAGGTCACGCAGGTGTCCCCGGGGCGCACGGTGTAGAAGAGGCAGCAGCTCGCCCGGTCACGGGTCGGCAGCGTCCTGCCCTGCGGCCCGGCCAGTTCGCGGAAGCCCGCGGTGCCGACGTACGGGGCGGTCGTGCCCGGCAGCAGCAGCTCCAGCTCCGCCACCCCGCGCGCCTCCTCGCCGAGCAGATGGGCGACGTACCAGAGGCCCTCGACGATCTCGTCCGTCGCCATCCCCCACAGGGCCCGCCTGCCGCGGCGCATCCGCGGCCCGAAGCCGTCCAGCACCGGTTCCAGATGCTCGGCCACGGCCGCCCGTACCTCGGCGCGCAGCGCGTCCTCGTCCGCCACCACATACGCCCCGGGCTCACCGGCGGCCGGGTCGTCCGGCAGGCAGGCGAAAGCGCCGGTCCGCACGGCCATCCGGCCCAGGGTGCGCTGGAAGGCGACGGAGCCGACCGGGAGCCTCGGCACCCTGCGGTGCAGGAACCAGGGGACCGTGATCAGCAGACAGGCGGGCCAGGCGTACCGGTGGAAGCCGAAGCCGGCGATGACGTCGGACCTGGCGCTCTGCCCGTAGTCGCGCAGCACCTGGGCGCTGTCCCAGTCGAGGAAGGCATCGAGTTCGCCGCCGCCCGCCGCGAGGCCGGCCGCGGTCACCCAGCCGCCGCCGGACGGGGCGGGGGCGTCCGCCGACTCGGTGACGGACAGACCGGGGAACACCTCGGCCAGCCGCTCGTAGGCGGCGGTGACGGGGGAGCGCAGCAGGGTGGAGACAGTCATGCAGGGACCACCGAATCGCGATCGTTTGCAGGTAAGCCTTACCTTATCCGATCCGATCGATGTTTGAACTGCGGCCCGGTCCGCCTATCGTGCTGAACAGGACGCCGGAGGAGGACCCAGGTGGAACAGGGCAGAGCACGCGACGCGGTACAGCCGTCCGTGTCCGCGTACCCGCCCGGCCCGGCCCGGATCCCCGATCCCGCCCGCAGCCCCGAGCGGTCGGAGCGGTCGGACCGGGGAGAGGTGAATGGGCCGTCCGGTGCCACTGGGCCGTCCGGTGGTGAGCACAGCCGCTGCGCACCGGCCGCCTCCGCCGTACGGCCGGCAGCCACAGGGCCCGCCCTGCCCGCGCCCGCCGGGGCGAAGCCGGTGCGCCGCCACTCG
>NZ_JAAGLN010000025.1 GCF_010548145.1 Streptomyces sp. SID10853 | reverse complement strand
CGGCGGTGGCGTCGCGCGCACCGGCCGGGGGGCCTGCGGGGCGCGACGCGGCCCTGCGCCGACGGCGCGGGGGCAGCGTGTCGCTGGGACTGTTCTCTTCGTTCGCTCCGGTGGTACCGGAATCGTTCGACTCAAGCATTGCGGGCGGTTCTCCCGTCACGCTCCCGGGCGCCGCGTCTGTGTCCGGTCCGGCACGGTCCGCGTCAGATACGCGGTTCCGCTCGTCCGGGGCGCGGGCGCCGCACGGGAGCTGATGTCTGGCTCGCCGGTTCCCTACGCGATGTACGTACGGCCTGGCGAAAGTCTTCTGGTCAGTGCGCTGCCCGACCCAGGTGGCTCCCGGATACGAGGGCTGCGCTACGACGACTGGTCCTGACGCGGCGGGACCGCCTCCGAGGCCCGGGGGCCGGGGAGGTCCGTCTCACACCGTCGCGGGTGTCCCGTCGGCGGGAAGCCGGTGGGTGGCGGTTCCGGCGGCCGTGGGTGGAGCGGCCGGGGCTGCCTCGCGGTCGGGCGAGAGCGGGTCGGTCACCGTGCCGGACTCCTCGTCGAAGAGCCCCTGCGCCAGCCTGGTCACCGCTGCGGGGACCGGCGGCGCGAGGTCGGCCACAACGCGGAGACCGGACAGGACGTCGTCGGGTCGCACAGCAGGTGTCACGTGCCGAACAACCAGCCGCAGTATCGCACAGCGCTCACCTCCCGGCCTATTGACCGGCTCGGCGTCGTCGGCGGTGGATCCGGCGTCCGCGCCGGGCTCCGGGCGGACGGCCCGCAGATCGGCCACGGCGCTGCGGGCGTCGAAGGTCCGTACGCCGTTCTTGGTGCGGCGCTGTACCTCCACGGTCCCGGCCGTGGTGAACGCGGCCACGGCACGCTCGACCTCGTCGAACTCGACGCCGTCCAGGCGCAGTTCCCATACGGAGGCGGTCAGCCGCTCGGCGAGGCCCGAGGTGCGTGCCTCGACCGCGTCGGTGATGTCGAGCCCGTCGGGGAGCGACTCGTCGAGCAGCTTGCGCAGCGTTTCGGGGTCACGCGCCTCGCTGAGGGCGATCTCCAGGAATTCGGCCTCGCTGCCGGTGCCGGTGGGTGCGGCATTGGCGTACGAGACCTTCGGGTGGGGCGTGAAGCCCGCCGAGTACGCCATCGGCACCTCGGCTCTGCGCAGCGCTCGCTCGAAGGCACGCTGGAAGTCACGGTGGCTGGTGAACCGGAGGCGGCCGCGCTTGGTGTAGCGCAGTCGGATGCGCTGCACTGCCGGTGCGGGCGGCGGGCCTTCGGGCTGTCGCTTGCCCAGTGGTTCTTCTCCTCGGTGCGGGGCCGACGCGGGGGGCGCGCCGCCCTACTGCGGGGTTCCCGGGGCACCGGGCCGCCGGTTCACCCCTGCTCGCGCAGGGAGATCTCGGGTTCGGGTGCCGCCTCGGGGACAGTCTTGTTGTACTACCCAGAGTACGCGCTCGGGCCCCTATTGGTTCCCGGGCCTCCGCCGGAGCCGGCCCGCCGGAGAGCGCCCGCCGCACCTCGCGCCCGGCCCGACGACGCCCGGGACCCGTCCGAACCGCCGTACGGAACGGCCCGGCCACACGGGTGACCGGGCCGGACGTTCGCGTACTTCCGGGAGCTGCTTCCGGGAGCTGCTTCCGGAAGCTACTTGTTGACGACGGTCAGCGGCAGCAGCTTCTTGCCCGTCGGACCGATCTGGATGTCCAGGTCGAGCTGCGGGCACACCCCGCAGTCGAAGCACGGTGTCCAGCGGCAGTCCTCGACCTCGGTCTCGTCGAGCGAGTCCTGCCAGTCCTCCCAGAGCCAGTCCTTGTCGAGACCGGAGTCCAGGTGGTCCCAGGGCAGGACCTCCTCGTACGTGCGCTCCCGGGTCGTGTACCAGTCGACGTCCACACCGAAGTCCGGCAGCGTCTGCTCGGCGGCCTTCATCCAGCGGTCGTAGCTGAAGTACTCGCGCCAGCCGTCGAACCTGCCGCCGCCCTCGTACACCGCGCGGATGACCGAGCCGACCCGGCGGTCACCGCGCGAGAGCAGGCCCTCGACGATGCCGGGCTTGCCGTCGTGGTAGCGGAAGCCGATCGAGCGGCCGTACTTCTTGTCGCCGCGGATCTTGTCGCGCAGCTTGGTGAGCCGGGCGTCGGTGTCCTCGGCGGAGAGCTGCGGGGCCCACTGGAAGGGGGTGTGCGGCTTGGGCACGAAGCCGCCGATGGACACGGTGCAGCGGATGTCGTTCTGGCCGGAGACCCTGCGCCCCTCGGCGATGACGTTGACCGCCATGTCACCGATCTGCAGGACGTCCTCGTCGGTCTCGGTGGGCAGGCCGCACATGAAGTACAGCTTCACCTGGCGCCAGCCGTTGCCGTACGCGGTGGAGACCGTACGGATCAGGTCCTCCTCCGAGACCATCTTGTTGATGACCTTGCGGATGCGCTCGGAGCCGCCCTCGGGGGCGAAGGTCAGACCGGACCTGCGGCCGTTCCTGGTCAGCTCGTTGGCGAGGTCGATGTTGAAGGCGTCCACCCGGGTCGAGGGCAGCGAGAGGCCGACCTTGTCCTCGGTGTACCGGTCGGCGAGGCCCTTCGCGATGTCGCCGATCTCGCTGTGGTCGGCCGACGACAGCGACAGCAGGCCGACCTCCTCGAAGCCCGTCGCCTTGAGGCCCTTCTCCACCATGTCGCCGATGCCGGTGATGCTTCGCTCCCGCACGGGGCGCGTGATCATGCCGGCCTGGCAGAAACGGCAGCCGCGGGTGCAGCCGCGGAAGATCTCGACGGACATCCGCTCGTGGACGGTCTCGGCGAGCGGGACGAGCGGCTGCTTGGGGTAGGGCCACTCGTCGAGGTCCATGACGGTGTGCTTGGAGACCCGCCACGGCACGCCCGACCTGTTGGGCACGACCCGGCCGATGCGCCCGTCGGGCAGGTACTCGACGTCGTAGAAGCGCGGCACATAGACACCGCCGGTCTTCGACAGCCGGAACAGCACCTCGTCGCGCCCGCCGGGACGGCCCTCGGCCTTCCAGGCGCGGACGATCTCGGTGATCTCCAGGACGGCCTGCTCGCCGTCGCCGATGACCGCGCAGTCGATGAAGTCGGCGATCGGCTCGGGGTTGAACGCGGCGTGGCCGCCCGCGAGCACGATCGGGTCGTCGACGGTGCGGTCCTTGGAGTCCAGCGGGATGCCCGCGAGATCCAGGGCGGTGAGCATGTTGGTGTAGCCGAGCTCGGTGGAGAAGGAGAGCCCGAAGACGTCGAACGCCTTCACCGGGCGGTGTGCGTCGACCGTGAACTGCGGCACCTTGTGCTCGCGCATCAGCTCTTCGAGGTCCGGCCAGACGCTGTAGGTGCGCTCGGCGAGCACTCCCTCACGTTCGTTGAGCACCTCGTAGAGGATCATGACGCCCTGGTTGGGGAGCCCGACCTCGTACGCGTCCGGGTACATCAGCGCCCAGCGGACGTCGCAGCTCTCCCACGGCTTGACGGTGGAGTTCAGCTCTCCGCCCACGTACTGGATGGGCTTCTGGACGTGCGGGAGAAGCGCTTCCAGTCGCGGGAAGACCGACTCGACCGACTCGACAGGCATGGTGGTGTCTCTCATGAGCGGGCAGGGATGACCATCCAGCGTACCCCGGCGGCCGGCCCCCTCCTGCCGCCCGGAAATCCGCCCGCCCCGAACCGGCACGGTCCGGGGCGGTCCGGGGCGGGCAGCAGGCCACGGATCAGGCCGACATGGGCCGCTGCACCCGGATCGACTGGAGCAGCCCGATCGCGACCCACACGGCGAACATCGAGGATCCTCCGTACGAGACGAACGGCAGCGGAAGCCCGGCCACCGGCATGATGCCGAGCGTCATCCCGATGTTCTCGAACGCCTGGAAGGCGAACCAGGCGATGATCCCGGCCGCGACGATCGTGCCGTACAGCTCGGTCGTCTCCCGGGCGATCCGGCAGGCGCGCCAGAGCACGATGCCGAGCAGGACCAGGATCAGTCCGGCGCCCAGGAAGCCGAGTTCCTCGCCCGCGACGGTGAAGACGAAGTCGGTCTGCTGCTCGGGGACGAACTGCCCGGTGGTCTGCGAGCCGTGGAAGAGGCCCGTCCCGTGCAGCCCGCCGGAGCCGATCGCGATCCGCGCCTGGTTGGTGTTGTAGCCGACACCCGCCGGGTCGAGCGCGGGGTTGGCGAAGGCGGCGAAGCGGGCGATCTGGTACTCGTCGAGCAGCCCGGCCTTCCAGACCCCGATGGCGCCGACCACGCCGGTGCCGATGAGTCCGACCACCCAGCGGTTGGAGGCGCCGGAAGCGAGCAGGACTCCGAGGACGATCATCGCGATCACCATGACGGAGCCGAGGTCCGGCATCAGCATGATGATCAGGATCGGGATGGCGGCCACGCCGAGCGCCTTGGCGACCGTGCGGTGGTCGGGATGCTCCTGATCGCCCGCGTCCACCCGGGAGGCGAGGATCATCGCCATCCCCAGAATGATCGTGATCTTGGTGAACTCGGACGGCTGGAGGGAGAATCCGCCGCCGATGACGATCCAGGCGTGTGCGCCGTTCACGGTCTGCCCGAGCGGCGAGAGGACCGCGAGGATCATGAGCACGGAGAGCCCGAACAGGATCGGGACCGCGCCGCGCAGCGTCCGGTGCCCGAGCCAGATGGTGCCGATCATCAGGGCGAACCCGATGCCGGTGTTCATGGCGTGGCGCAGCAGGAAGTAGTACGGGTCGCCGTGCGTGAGGGAGGTGCGGCCGCGGGTGGCCGAGTACACCAGCAGCATGCCGATGAACGACAGCGCGAGCGACGCCATCAGCAGCGGCCAGTCCAGCCTGCGCACCAGGGAGTCGCGGGCGGTCAGCTTGGACCAGGCGCCCTGCTCGGGGGCGTACCGCGCTACGGAGAAACCACCCATGGCCCTAGTCCCTTCTGCCCGGTGCGGCCGCGATCTCCTGCCCGCCGGACGACGAGGGCGAGGGCGCAGGCGGCGACGGGTCGGGCTTGGGCGGTGTGATCTTGGGCGAGACGATCGCGCCGTCCCTGTTGATCTTCGGCAGGGCCGTCTCCGGCTTCGGCATGAGCGCCTTCTTGGGGTTCGGCTTGCCGTCCTTGCCGATGCCGTACATCGCCTCGTAGATCTTGCGGACCGCGGGGCCCGCGGCCCCGGAACCGGTACCACCCTGGGAGATGGTCATGATGATCGCGTAGTCCTTGGTGTACGTGGACAGCCACCCGGTGGTCTGCTTGCCTGCGACCTCGGCGGTGCCGGTCTTGGCGTGCAGGGTGATCTTGTCCTGCGGCCAGCCGCCGAACTGCCAGGCCGCCGTACCGCTGGTGACGACGCCTTCCAGGGCCTTGTTGATGTACGAGACGGTCGACTTGGTGTCGGGGAGCTTGCCGATGCTCTTGGGCTTGATCGGCTGGACCTTCTTGCCGTCGGCGCTGACGATCGCCTTGCCGACGCTCGGCTGGTACATCGTGCCGCCGTTGGCGAGTGCCGAGTAGATCACCGCCTCCTGCACCGGGGTGAGGAGCGTGTCGCCCTGGCCGATCGCGTAGTTGACGGAGTCACCGGCGCGGATCTGCTTGCCGTCGGTGCAGTTCTCGTACTCGATCTGCTCGACGTAGGTGCCGTTCTTCTTGCCCTGCTTGCACCAGAGGTCCTTGTTGGCCTCCCAGTACGCCTTCTTCCACTCGCGGTCCGGGACCCGGCCGGCGAGCTCGTTGGGCAGGTCGATACCGGTCTTCTTGCCGAGCCCGAACTCGTGGGCCGTCTTGAAGAACCAGTCCTTCGGGTGCTTGGGGTTGTTGCCGCCGTCCTTCTTCCACTGGTCGTAGGCCACGTGGTAGAAGACCGTGTCGCAGGAGACCTCAAGGGCCTTGCCCAGGCTGATGTCCCCGTAGTTCTCGCCCTCGAAGTTCTTGAACTCGCGGTTGCCGATGGTCATCGACGAGGTGCAGGGGTAGCCGCCGTCCGGGGCGTAACCGGCGTTGATGGCGGCGCTGGTGGAGATGACCTTGAAGGTCGAGCCGGGGGCGGACTGGCCCTGGATGGCGCGGTTCAGCAACGGGTAGTTGGACGACGTCTTGGTGAGCTTGTCGTAGTTCTTGGCCGAGATGCCGCCGCTCCAGACGTTGGGGTTGTACGTCGGAGCGCTGGCCATCGCGATGACCTGCCCGGTGTGCACGTCCATCACCACGGCCGCACCGGAGTCGGCCTTGTAGTTGGTGTGGGTGACCGAGTCATAGGTCTTGCGGAGGGCCTTCATGGCCGCGTCCAGTTCCTTCTCGGTGAGCGCCTGGACCCGGGAGTCGATGCTGGTGACCAGGGAGCTGCCGGGCTGTGAAGCGGTCTGGCCGGCCTTGCCGATGACCCGGCCGAGGTTGTCCACCTCGTAGCGGGTGACGCCGGACTTGCCGCGCAGCTGCTGGTCGTACATGGACTCGAGACCGGCCCGGCCGACCTGGTCGGAGCGGAGCAGCGGGTTGTCCGTCTTGTTCGACTTGGCGACTTCCTTGTCGGTGACCGGGCCGAGGTAGCCGAGCACCTGGGCGGCGTTGAGTCCGCCGGTGCCGGGGTAGCTGCGCACGGCGGTGGGCTCGGCTGTGATGCCGGGGAAGTCCTCGGTGCGCTCGCGGATCTGGAGTGCCTGCTGGGTGGTGGCGTCTTCGGTGACGGGGATCGGCTGGTACGGCGAACCGTTCCAGCAGGGCTTCGGGGTCTTCGCGTCGCAGAGCCTGACCTTCGCGATGACGTCCGCCGGCTTCATCCCCAGCACACCGGCCAGCCGGGTGAGGACGGCTTTGCCGTCGTCGCTCATCTTCATCAGGTCGGTGCGGTTGGCGGAGACGACGAGCTTTGTCTCGTTGTCGGCGATCGGCACCCCGCGGGCGTCGACGATGGAGCCCCGGACGGCGGGTTGGACGACCTGCTGGACGTGGTTGTTCTTGGCCTCCGCGCTGTACTCCTCGCCGTTGCGGATCTGGAGGTACCAGAGCCGGCCGCCGAGGGTGAGCAGGAGGGAGAAGACAAGGATCTGGATGACAACGAGCCGGATACGGACCCGCGAGGTCCGTCCGGTCTCGGGAATATTGCTCACAGCCGTGCCCCACTGATCGTCCGGCCGGGATCCGACGGCCGTGCCCCCGCGTGTCGCAGTTTCACAGCCTCTTGACCCCCTTGATGCGTCCGGCCTTCGCCGCGCGTGACTTGGCCGCCTTCATCCGCATACCGCCGCGCTGGCCGCCGATCTTCAGTCCGGTGCCCGTCGCCAGCCAGCCGGTCGCGATGTCGCTCGTGACACCGCCGCTGTCGCGGCCCTCGGCGAGCGGGTCGCGCTCGGCGCGTCTCGCCAGCGCCATGATGAAGGGGACGGTGAACGGCGCGAGCAGCAGGTCGTAGATCGCCGCGCTGAACAGCAGCCCGAGCAGGCCCACATGGCGGGCGGCGGTGTCACCGACGAGGGAGCCGACCCCGGCGTAGAGCAGGGTCGAGCCGATGGCGGCCGCGACCACCACGAGCATCGGCCCTGTGACGGACCTGAGGCGGCCGTTCTCCGGCTTGGCGAGCCCGGCCGCGTACCCGATCACACACAGCACCAGTGCGTACCGCCCGGCGGCGTGGTCGGCGGGCGGCGCCAGGTCGGCCAGCAGGCCGGCGCCGAACCCGATGAAGGCGCCCCCCACATGGCCGTACACCAGGGCGAGTGCGACCACGGTGAGCAGCAGCAGGTCCGGGACGGCGCCGGGGAGTTGGAGTCGGGCGAGCACGCTCACCTGGATCACCAGGGCGACCACCACCAGCGTGGCCGAGAGCAGCATCCGGTTGAGACGCATACGGATCAGCTCCTCCTACTGGGGGGCGTTGGGGTCGGTGTTGGGGTCAGCGTTGGGATCGGTGTTGGCGTTGGGATCCGTGTTGGCATTGGGGTCGGTGCTGCCGTTGGGATCCGTATTGCCGTTGGCGCCGGGTGACGGCGTGACGGTGACCGTGACCGTGGGGGCCGGCTTCGCCTTGGCGGGCTTGGCCGGCAGGACCGTGTCGCGCGGGTTGCTGCGCGGCGGCTCGACGACGACGCCCACCAGGTCGAGCTTGGTGAAGTTGACGAACGGGCGGACATAGACCGTACGGGTGAGGTCGCCGCCCGACGGGTCGACGCGGGAGACCTTGCCGACGGGGACGCCCGGCACGAACGGCTTGTCGTTGCTCGACCCGAAGGTGACCAGTCGGTCGCCCTTCTTGACCTCGGCCTTGCCGTTCAGGAACTGGACGGCGAGCGGGCGGTCGCCACGGCCGGTGGCGAAGCCGACCTCGTCGGTCTTCTCCATCCGGGTGCCCACGGTGAAGTCGGGGTCGTTGGCGAGCAGCACGGTGGCGGTGTGGGGGCCGACGGTGGTGACCCGGCCGACGAGTCCGTCGCCGTTGAGCACGGTCATGTCCCGCTTGATGCCGTCGGAGGTCCCGGTGTCGATGGTGATCGTCCAGGAGAACCCCTGGGCCGCTCCTATGGCGATGACCTGGGCGCCCTTGATCCCGTACTGGCCGGCGCCCGCGGTCTTGAGCATGCTGTCGAGCTGGCGGACGCGGCTGCGGTTGCGGTCGCTGCTGCCGAGCTGCTGCTTCAGAGCGGTGTTCTCACGCTGCAGCGCGCTGATGCGGCTGTGCCGGTCGCCGGAGTCCCGTACTGCACCGATGGCGTTGCCGACCGGGTTCACGGCGTCCGCGACACCGCTCTCGACCGGTCCGAACACGGTGGCGGCGGCGTGCCGGGCGCCATCCACCGGAGACGCCTCACCGCCGCGGATGTCCACCGTGATCAGCGCGAACGCGATGGCGATCAGCAGCACCAGGAGCAGCCGGCTCTCTCGTGTGTCCCTCACGTGCGGAGGCCGTGCCTTCCTCGTCGGAATTCATATGCGTTTATGGAGTTCTGCGTCTGCGGAGGCCGACAGGAATCAAGTCGAACTCTTTACTTCAACGATCCGCCGTACGGGGCGGACATGCCCCGTACGGCGCAAGAACGTGGTCCGTCACCGGCGGGGCTGGGCGTCCAGTACCTGCTGGAGTGCCTCGAACTCCTCGACGCACTTGCCCGATCCGAGGGCGACCGAGTCCAGCGGGTCCTCGGCGATATGGATCGGCATTCCCGTCTCGTGGCGGAGCCGCTCGTCCAGACCGCGGAGCAGCGCCCCGCCGCCGGTGAGGACGATGCCGCGGTCCATGACGTCACCGGAGAGTTCGGGCGGGCACTTGTCGAGCGTCGTCTTGACCGCGTCGACAATGGCGTTGACCGGCTCCTCGATGGCCTTGCGGACCTCGGCCGCGGAGATCACCACGGTCTTGGGCAGCCCCGACACGAGGTCGCGGCCGCGGATCTCGGTGTGCTCGTCCTTCTCCAGGTCGAACGCGGAGCCGATGGTGATCTTGATCTGTTCGGCGGTGCGCTCACCGAGGAGGAGGGAGTACTCCTTCTTGATGTGCTGGATGATCGCGTTGTCCAGCTCGTCGCCTGCGACCCTGATCGACTGGGCCGTGACGATGCCGCCGAGCGAGATCACCGCGACCTCGGTGGTGCCGCCGCCGATGTCGACCACCATGTTGCCGGTGGCCTCGTGGACGGGCAGGCCCGAGCCGATGGCGGCGGCCATGGGCTCCTCGATGATGTGCACCTGACGGGCGCCCGCCTGGGTGGACGCCTCGATGACGGCGCGGCGCTCGACCCCTGTGATGCCGGAGGGGACACAGACGACGACGCGCGGCCGGGCCAGATAGCGGCGCTTGTGGATCTTCAGAATGAAGTAGCGGAGCATCCGCTCGGTGATTTCGAAGTCGGCGATCACGCCGTCCTTCAGCGGCCGTACGGCAACGATGTTGCCCGGCGTACGGCCGATCATCTTTTTGGCCTCGGCGCCTACGGCGAGGATCCCGCCGGTGTTGGTGTTGATGGCGACGACGGAGGGTTCGTTGAGGACGATCCCTCGACCCCTGACGTACACCAGCGTGTTGGCAGTCCCGAGGTCGATAGCCATGTCACGGCCGATGAACGACATTGAGTTCCCCTTGTTCCCCATGAGGATGCGTCGGGCCTTCCCAAGTGGAGCGATTGGCTTTTTGGTAGGCGAAGTGAGCGCTGTGGGTGTGAAGGCTTCCATCGTAGTGCCGCCTGCACGGACACCGCGCGAGGGTCCTCCGCCATGTGGGCGGAAGTTGTGCCCGCCTCAGTCATGGTGACGTCATGTCGGTGCGATGCGTTCCCGAAATCGCCCGGCATATGCCGAAGGGCGACCGAATTAATTCGGTCGCCCGAGGCTGTGAGCGCTATTCGGCTGACATGACGTCAGGATACGCCCGGGAAAAAAATCTTCAATTCTCGCTCCGCGGACTCCTCCGAGTCCGAGGCGTGGATGAGATTCTCCCGGACGATGGTGCCGAAATCGCCACGAATGGAGCCGGGCGCTGCGGCAATCGGGTCAGTCGGGCCCGCCAGGGCGCGGACGCCCTCGATGACCCGCTCGCCCTCGACGACCATCGCGACGACCGGACCCGAGGCCATGAACTCGACCAGCGGCTCGTAGAAGGGCTTGCCCTTGTGCTCGCCGTAATGCTGCTCCAGCGTGTCCTGGTCCAGCGTGCGGAGCTCAAGCGCCGAGATGGTCCAGTTCGCCTTGCGCTCGATGCGGCCGATGACCTCGCCGACCAAATGGCGGCGTACGGTGTCGGGCTTGAGCAGAACGAGCGTGCGCTGGCTCACTGTGCGGACTCCTTCAGTACGGCATGACGGGTTACGGGGATACAGGCTGCCGGGATACCGGGATACGGATCAGCGGCCCTCAGGTTACAGGGCCCTGTCGTGCGCCTATTACGCAGCGTCAGGCCCTGCGGATGCCTGCTCCGCCCAACGGGCCTTTGCCGTGTCGATGATCCGTCCGTAGTGGACCGAGGCCCACCACAGTCCCGCGAACGCCACCCCGAGGATGAACATCACCGGCACGATGAATCCGCTGGCGACCAGCGCGATCTGGAGCGCCCAGCCGATCTGGACCGCACCCGGGCGGCTCAGCATTCCGCACAGCAGCACCGAGAGGAGCATGCCGATACCGCACACCGTCCAGACGGTGGCTTCCGGCAGATCGCCCTTCATGGCGACGAGACCGGCGAAGCCGATCACGAAGAACTCACCGATCAGGGTGGACGCGCAGAGTGTGCGCATGGGTCAGCGCCTTCCCAGGAGCAGCCGGGCCTCGCCGACCGTGATCACGGAACCGGTGACGAGGACGCCCGCTCCGGCGTACTCGTCCTCCTCCTCGGCCAGCGTGATCGCCGCCTCCAGAGCGTCGTCGAGCCGGGGCTCGACCACCACGCGTTCGTCGCCGAAGATCTCGACGGCGATCGTGGCCAGATCGTCCGCGCTCATGGCGCGGTGCGTGGAGTTCTGGGTCACCACGACCTCCGCGAAGATCGGCTCGAACGCTTCGAGCAGCCCGCGGACGTCCTTGTCACCGCTCGCCCCGACCACTCCGATCAGCCGCGAGAAGCTGAACGCCTCGGTGACACCCGCGGCCGTGGCCAGCGCGCCGCCCGGGTTGTGCGCCGCGTCCAGGACGACCGTCGGCGAGCTCCGTACGACTTCGAGACGGCCCGGCGACGTGACCGACGCGAACGCCTTGCGGACCACGTCGATGTCGAGCCGCTGCGCCTGCTGCGCACCGACCCCGAAGAACGCCTCGACCGCGGCGAGCGCCACCGCCGCGTTGTGCGCCTGGTGGGCGCCGTACAGCGGGAGGAAGATGTCCTCGTAGTCACCGCCGAGGCCGCGCAGCGTCAGCAGCTGGCCGCCGACGGCGATCTCCCGGCTGCCCACACCGAACTCCATGCCCTCACGGGCGACCGTGGCGTCCATCCCGACGGCCTTCTTCAGCATCACCTGGGCGGCGTCGACCGGCTGCTGCGCCAGGATGACCGTCGCGCCCTGCTTGATGATCCCGGACTTCTCGCCGGCGATCTCGGCGGGCGTGGACCCGAGGCGGTCCGTGTGGTCCAGCGAGATCGGGGTGACGACGGCGACGGGCGCCTCGATGACGTTCGTCGCGTCCCAGCTGCCGCCCATCCCGACCTCGACGACGGCGACGTCCACCGGCGCGTCGGCGAAGGCCGCGTAGGCCATCCCGGTGAGCACCTCGAAGAACGAGAGCCGGTGCTCCTGCTGCGCGTCGACCATGCCGACGAACGGCTTGATCTCCTCGTACGTCTCGATGAACCGCTCGGCACCGATCGGCTCGCCATTGAGGCTGACGCGCTCGGTGATCGACTGGACGTGCGGGGACGTGTACCGCCCGGTGCGCAGCTCCAGGGCGCCGAGCAGCGCCTCGACCATGCGCGCCGTCGACGTCTTGCCGTTGGTGCCGGTGATGTGGATCGAGGGGTACGCGCGGTGCGGATCACCCAGCACGTCGAGCAGCGCCTCGATCCGTACGAGGGAGGGGTCGAGCCTGGTCTCGGGCCAGCGGCCGACGAGCTCCTGCTCCACCGCGCGCAGCGCCCTGTCCACCTCCGGGTCGGCGGGCCTCGCGGGCACTGCGTCACCGGGCGGAGGTCCGCCGTGGGTGCGCAGGGTGCGGCTGCCGGCCTCGATCACCGCCTGGTCGGGGGACGACGGGGTCTCCCCCGCTGATTCCGCACTGTCGGCTGGGGGAAGGTCGGTCGCTGCGTCGACGATTTCGTCGAAAGGGTCGGACTCGCTCACAGGACCAGTCTACGGAGGTCCCGGCGCGCCCGGACCTCGCCCGTCCCGTCCGGGCGCCGACCCCCGGTTCGGAGCACTCCGACGCGCGGAACACCCGCTTATCGGGGCAGACTTACCAAGTATGGACATAGGCATTGATCTCGGTACGGCGAACACGCTCCTCTACGTCCGCGGCAAGGGCATCGTGCTCAACGAACCCTCCGTGATGGCGGTGCGCGACCACAGCCGCGGGGCCCCGGCCATCGGCGACGAGGCACGCGAGAGCCTCGGGCGCACCCCGGACTCGGTCACCGCGCTCCGTCCGATGCGGGACGGGGTGATCGGCGACTACGAGGCCGCCAGGGAAATGATCCGGTACTTCGTGCGCAAGGGCCTCCAGGGCAGACGGGCACGCGTCCGGATGGTGGTCTGCATGCCCACCGGGGTGACGCCGGTGGAGCTGCGGGCGATCGTGCAGGCAGCGCAGGAGGCGGGCGGCCGTACCGTCCATCTGCTGGACGAGTCGATGGCGGCGGCGATGGGCGCGGGGCTGCCGGTGGACGAGCCGCGCGGCTCGATGGTCGTCGACATCGGGGGCGGTACGACCGAGATCGCCGTGATCTCCATGGGCGGCATCGTCACCTCGCGGTCGCTGCGGCTGGCCGGCGACCGGATGACCTCGGCGATCACCGACCACATCCGGCAGGAGCGCAGCCTGCTGATCGGGGAGCGGACGGCGGAAGAGGTCAAGCTGGAGATCGGGTCGGCGTGGCCGGTCCCCGACGACGAAGCGCTGGAGACACGGACCTGCACGGTGCGGGGGCGCGAGAGGACGAACGGGGTGCCGACCGCGCTCATCCTCACCGCCCCGGAGATCCGCGCCGCGATGGACGAGCCGATCGAGGCCGTCATCGCCGCGGTGCAGTCGACCCTGGCGGAGTGCCCGCCGGAGCTGGCGGCCGATGTGATGAAGCACGGCATCGTCCTGACGGGCGGCGGTTCGCTGCTGCCCGGACTCGACCTGCGGATCGCGTCGGCCACCGGCATCGGCGTGACCGTGGCCGAGTCGCCGCTGGAGTGTGTGGCGCTGGGGACGGGCAAGTGCGTCGAGGAGTTCGACTCGGTGACCGCCAAGGTGCTGACACCCACCACGTGACGGCCCGGGCGTGGCGCCCCGGGTACGAGGCGGAGGACTGGAAGACCCCCGGCGGAACCGGGGGTCTTCGTCGTACGCGCGCTTGGCTCCGCTACGCCTGCGGCAGCCCGTCGAGCTGGGCCTGGATCCGCTCCATGTCCGTCTCGGCCTTGGCGAGGCGAGTACGGATCTTGTCCACCACGTTGTCCGGCGCCTTGGCCAGGAACGCCTCGTTTCCGAGCTTGCCCAGCGCCTGCGCCTTCTCCTTCTCGGCGGCGCCGAGGTCCTTGGCCAGCCGCTTGCGCTCGGCCGCCACATCGATCGTGCCCGACAGGTCGAGCGCCACCCGGGCGCCCGCGACCGGCAGCGACGCCGTGGCGTGGAAGCCCTCCCCCGCCGGCTGGAGCCGCAGCACCTGCCGGATGGACGCCTCGTGGGGCGCCAGCGCCGTACCCGCCAGGTCCAGCTCGGCCGGGACCTTCTGGCCCGGCTGCAGCCCCTGGTCCGACCGGAAGCGGCGGACCTCGGTGATGACCTGCTGGACCAGCGTGATCTCCTGCTCGGCCGCAGGGTCCCGGAAGCCCGAGTCCTTCGGCCAGTCGGCCACGACGACCGACTCCTTGCCGGTGAGCGTGGTCCACAGGGTCTCGGTGACGAACGGGACGATCGGGTGGAGCAGCCGCAGCATCACGTCGAGGACCTCACCGAGGACCCGCGCCGAGACCTTCGCGGGCTCGCCGCCCGCGAAGAACGTCGTCTTCGACAGCTCGACGTACCAGTCGAAGACCTCGTCCCACGCGAAGTGGTAGAGGGTGTCGGCGAGTTTGGCGAACTGGTAGTCGTCGTAGTACGCGTCCGCCTCGGCGACGACCGCGTTGAGCCGGGACAGGATCCACCGGTCGTTGGCCGACTGCTTCTCGGCGGGCGGCAGTTCGCCCTCGACGGTGGCGCCGTTCATCAGCGCGAAGCGGGTCGCGTTCCAGATCTTGTTGGCGAAGTTGCGCGACGCCTTGACCCAGTCCTCGCCGATCGGCACGTCCGCGCCGGGGTTGGCGCCGTTGGCGAGGGTGAAGCGGACGGCGTCGGAGCCGTACTCGTCCATCCAGTCCAGCGGGTCGACCACATTGCCGAAGGACTTGGACATCTTCTTGCCGTGCTCGTCGCGGACGAGACCGTGCAGCGCGATGGTCTTGAACGGGGCCTGCCCGTCCATCGCGTAGAGACCGAACATCATCATCCGGGCGACCCAGAAGAAGATGATGTCGTGGCCGGTGACCAGCACATCGGTCGAGTAGAACTTCTCCAGGTCCGGGGTCTGCTCCGGCCAGCCCAGCGTCGAGAACGGCCACAGGCCGGAGGAGAACCAGGTGTCGAGGACGTCCTCGTCCTGGTGCCAGCCCTCGCCGGTGGGCACCTCGTCGTCCGGTCCGACACAGACGACCTCGCCCTGCGGGCCGTACCAGACGGGGATCCGGTGGCCCCACCACAACTGGCGTGAGATGCACCAGTCGTTGAGGTTGTCGACCCAGTCGAAGTAGCGCTTCTCCATCTCCTTCGGGTGGATCGTGACCCGGCCGTCACGGACCGCGTCGCCCGCCTCCTTGGCCAGCGTCTCGACCTTGACCCACCACTGGAGGGAGAGCCGGGGCTCGACGGTCGTCTTGCAGCGCGAGCAGTGGCCGACGGAGTGGGTGTACGGGCGCTTCTCGGCGACGACACGGCCCTGCTCCCGCATGGCCTCGACGATGGTGGCGCGCGCCTCGAACCGGTCGAGCCCGTGGAAGGGCCCCGGCACGGTGATGACACCGCGCTCGTCCATGATCGTCATGGACTCCAGGCCGTGCCGCTGGCCGATGGCGAAGTCGTTCGGGTCATGGGCGGGCGTCACCTTGACGGCGCCGGTGCCGAACTCGGGGTCGACATGTGTGTCGGCGACGACCGGGATGGTCCGGTCGGTCAGCGGCAGCTTGATCCGCCTGCCGATGAGGTGCGCGTACCTGGCGTCGTCGGGGTGGACCGCGATCGCGGTGTCACCGAGCATCGTCTCGACCCGGGTGGTCGCGACGACCAGGGTCTCGTCACCCTCGCCGTACTTCAGCGAGACCAGCTCGCCGTCGTCGTCCTGGTAGTCGACCTCGATGTCGGAGATCGCGGTGAGACAGCGCGGACACCAGTTGATGATGCGCTCGGCGCGGTAGATCAGCTCGTCGTCGTAGAGCTTCTTGAAGATGGTCTGGACGGCCTGGGACAGCCCCTCGTCCATGGTGAACCGCTCACGGGACCAGTCGACCCCGTCCCCGAGCCGGCGCATCTGCCCGAGGATCTTGCCGCCGTACTGCTCCTTCCACTGCCAGACGCGCGCGGTGAACTCCTCGCGCCCCAGGTCCTGGCGGGACTTGCCCTCCTCGGCGAGCTGCTGCTCGACCTTGTTCTGGGTGGCGATACCGGCGTGGTCCATCCCGGGCAGCCACAGGGCCTCGTACCCCTGCATGCGCTTACGGCGGGTGAGGGCGTCCATCAGCGTGTGCTGGAAGGCGTGGCCCAGGTGCAGGGCGCCCGTGACGTTCGGCGGCGGGATGACGATGGTGAAAGGGGGCTTCTCGCTCTTGGCGTCGGCCTCGAAGTAACCGCGCTCCACCCAGCGCTCGTACAGCTTCCCCTCTACCTCGGCCGGCGCGTACTGGGTCGGCAGTTCGGTGATGGGCGCTGGCGTCTGCGAAGAGTTCTCGGTCACGGGCCTAGTTTAAGGGCGTCACGGTCCCGTACTGAAACGGGAATCTTTGGTGAGACTGTGGCCCCCGTCTCCCCGGTGTGCCAGGACGTCCGTCAGGATGTCCGCATCACGTAAGTACGCAGAGGGGGATCCCAGTCCATGAGCTACAACCAGCCGGGGCCGTACGGACAGCAGCCACAGCAGCCGGGGCCGTACGGGCAGCAGCCGCCCCCGCAGCCGGGCCCGTACGGACAGCCGCCGCAGCCCCAGCAGCAGCCCGGCAACCCGTACGGCCAGCCGGGCGGCCAGCCGCAGCCCGGCTACGGCTATCCGCAGCAGCCCCCGCAGGGCGTCCCGCCGCAGCCCGGGTACGGCTACCCGCAGCAGCAGCCCGGCCAGCCGAACCCGTACGCCCAGCAGCCCCAGCAGCCCCAGCAGCCGCCGTACGGGCAGCAGCCCGCGTACGGCCAGGTGCCGCCGCCCCCGCAGTCCCCGAAGAAGAAGACCGGGCTCATCGTCGGCGCGGTGATCGTGGCGGTCGCGGTGATCGGCGGCGGGGTCTATCTGCTGACCTCCGGCGGCGGCAACAGCGATGTGTCGGACAGCACCAAGGGGTACAAGCTCGCGGCCCCCGCTTCGATCGGTGAGTACCAGAAGCAGCAGGGCGCCGACGACTCGTCGTGGGGCAAGGACGGCAAGCAGAAGGCCGAAGGGGTGGGCGTCAAGAACCCGTCGAAGATGGGTGCCGCCTACAAGACCGGCTCGGGCCTGACCGAGAAGGACCTCAACCTCTCCGGGCTCTGGGGCACGATCGACGACCCGGAGCAGGCCATCGACGGTGCCTTCGCCCTCTCCAAGGCGAACATCGCCGACAAGGCGTCCGGCGGCCTCAAGGTGGAGCTCCAGGACAGCCCCAAGTCGGTCACACCGGCCGGCTTCAGCGGCGCTCTCATGAAGTGCCAGAACGCCAAGGTCACCAACACCAGCACCAGCACCGACACCAGCGGTCAGTCGGCGGCGGTGCCGAAGACCTTCGTACTGCCCATCTGCATCTGGGCCGACTACAGCACCCTCGGTATCGTCCAGAACACCGATGTGTCGCTGATCATGACCCATCAGTCGCTCTCGCTGGACGACGCAGCGGCGCTCACCGCCAAGGTGTACAACGCCTCGCGCGTCAAGCAGTAGCAGCGGACGGACAGCCCGGAGGGGCGCCGGCGGTCCACCTGGACCGGCCGGCGCCCCTCCGTTTTCCGTACTCAACGCGTCGTTCGCACTCAACGCGTCGTTCGCACTCAATGCGGCTTGCGCTACGCGCTCAACGCGGCTTGCGCTACGCGGACTTCTCGTGCCGCCCGTCGTTGCCGACGATCCGCGGCTCGCGCGGGACCAGCGTCGGGTTCACATTGTCCCGGACGACATCCGCCGTGATGACGACCCGGGCGACGTCCTTGCGGGACGGCACCTCGTACATCACCGACTGGAGGACCTCCTCCATGATGGCGCGCAGACCGCGCGCCCCGGTGCCGCGCAGGATCGCCTGGTCGGCGATGGCCTCCAGGGCCGGACGGTCGAAGTCCAGCTCCACACCGTCGAGTTCGAAGAGGCGCTGGTACTGCTTCACCAGCGCGTTCCGCGGCTCGACCAGGATCTGCAGCAGGGCCTCGCGGTCCAGGTTGTGCACCGAGGTCAGGACGGGCAGCCGGCCGATGAACTCGGGGATCATCCCGAACTTCACCAGGTCCTCCGGCATGACCTCCTGGAACTGGTCGCTCGCCTCGATCTCCCGCTTGGAGCGGATGGTCGCACCGAAGCCGATGCCCTTCGCGCCCGCCCGGGACTCGATGATCCGCTCCAGACCGGAGAACGCGCCGCCCACGATGAACAGCACATTCGTGGTGTCGATCTGGATGAACTCCTGGTGCGGGTGCTTGCGGCCGCCCTGCGGCGGCACCGAAGCCGTGGTGCCTTCCAGGATCTTCAGCAGGGCCTGCTGGACGCCCTCGCCGGAGACATCACGCGTGATCGACGGGTTCTCGCTCTTGCGGGCGACCTTGTCGATCTCGTCGATGTAGATGATGCCGGTCTCGGCCTTCTTGACGTCGTAGTCGGCGGCCTGGATCAGCTTGAGCAGGATGTTCTCGACGTCCTCGCCGACATAACCGGCCTCCGTGAGCGCTGTCGCGTCCGCGATGGCGAACGGGACATTGAGCATCCGGGCCAGCGTCTGGGCGAGCAGCGTCTTGCCCGAGCCGGTGGGGCCCAGCAGCAGGATGTTGGACTTGGCCAGTTCGATGGCGTCCTCGCGGCTGCTGCCGCCGCCGTTCTCTCCGGCCTGGACGCGCTTGTAGTGGTTGTAGACCGCTACCGAGAGGGCCTTCTTCGCGGGCTCCTGCCCGACGACGTACCCCTCGAGGAACTCATAGATCTCGCGCGGTTTGGGCAGTTCCTCCCACCGCACTTCGGAGGTCTCCGCGAGCTCTTCCTCAATGATCTCGTTGCAGAGATCAATGCACTCGTCGCAGATGTACACCCCGGGGCCTGCGATGAGCTTCTTCACCTGCTTCTGGCTCTTGCCGCAGAACGAGCACTTGAGCAGGTCGCCGCCATCACCGATGCGTGCCACGAGGTGCTTCCCCTTCGCCTGGGAGGCGCCACGTTCAGCGTCTCCTGGTGCCTCATATTCGACGGTACCTTGCCGGGCCCCTCGTTCGGGCCCCCCTTGGCACGGTTCACTTTGACGTGCACCGTGCCAGGGGACGGAAGGTAAATCAAACGGCCATCAGGTGGTCATCATCCCCACGGAGCCCTTACGGGTGGAAACGATCTGGTCCACAAGGCCGTAGGCCAGGGCATCCTCGGCCGTGAGGATCTTGTCGCGCTCGATGTCGTCGCGGATCTTCTCCACCGGCGTCGTGGAGTGCTTGGCCAGCAGATCTTCCAACTGGGTCCGCATACGCAGGATTTCGTTGGCCGCGATCTCCAGGTCGGAGAGCTGCTCACGGCCGGTCTGCGACGAGGGCTGGTGGATCAGCACCCGGGCGTTCGGCAGGGCCATCCGCTTGCCGGGCGTGCCGGCCGCCAGCAGGACCGCGGCGGCGGAGGCCGCCTGGCCCATGCAGACCGTCTGGATGTCCGGCTTCACGAACTGCATCGTGTCGTAGATCGCGGTCAGCGCGGTGAACGAGCCACCGGGGCTGTTGATGTAGATCGAGATGTCCCGGTCCGGGTCCATCGACTCCAGGCAGAGCAGCTGCGCCATGACGTCGTTGGCGGAGGCGTCGTCGATCTGCACGCCGAGGAAGATCACACGCTCCTCGAAGAGCTTCGCGTACGGGTCGTACTCGCGCACGCCCTGCGAGGTGCGCTCGACGAAGCGCGGAACGATGTAGCGGTTGTCGACCTGCGGGCCGGTGTAGAGGCCGCTGGCGGAGGCGGAGTAGTCGTTCATGCTGGTGTTCACCATCCTGGTGGCGTTCAAGTGGTCGGTCGGGTTCGGAGGCAGGGATGCGGGGCGTCAGGCCCCGGTGCCGCCGCCGCCCGGAACGCCCGAGGCGGAGGAGATGATCTCGTCGATGAGGCCGTACTCCTTGGCCTCGTCCGCGGTGTACCAGCGGTCGCGGTCACCGTCACGGATGATCGTGTCGACGGTCTGGCCGGAGTGCCGGGCGGTGATCTCCGCCATGCGCTTCTTCGTGCGCAGCAGCTGCTCGGCCTGGATCTTGATGTCCGATGCGGTGCCGCCGAGACCGGCCGAGCCCTGGTGCATCAGGATGTCGGTGTTGGGGAGCGCGAAGCGCTTGCCCGCGGTGCCGCCGGTCAGCAGGAACTGGCCCATCGAGGCCGCGAGGCCCATACCGATGGTGACCACGTCGTTCGGGATGTACTGCATGGTGTCGTAGACCGCCATGCCTGCCGTCACCGAGCCGCCGGGGCTGTTGATGTAGAGGTAGATGTCCTTTTCCGGGTCAGCGGCAAGGAGGAGCAGCTGCGCGGTGATCTTGTTGGCGATCTCGTCGTCGACCTGCTGGCCGAGGAAGATGATCCGCTCACCGAGCAGTCGGTTGTAGACCTGGTCGCCGAGGCCGCCACCGATGTTGGGCTCGCCGGCGGCGTAAGGCATCAGATTCGTCACGTATCCACCTGCTCGTCTCTGACGGCTCCGGCCGTCTCAGCGTCTTCGTACAGCAGGATTCCGGGGGTGGTTGCCCACTCCGGGCTTTCCTCTTCATGGACCCTAACGCGCAGGTGGGACAACGCCATCCCGCTTCCCGAACTGTTCGCTGGGAGCGCAAGGTGGGGCAGGCGCCACAGGGGCAGGCCCCTGGGGTCCCGTCCGCGCGTACGACAGGGTCCGGACGTCGCGTACGACGAAGGGTCCGGACGTGCAGCACGCCCGGACCCTTCGATCGAGTTCAGAACCGGCCGGGCCGCGGAACGGCCCGGCCGGGACCGGTGGAGGCTCAGGCCTCCGGCTTGGCCTCGGTCTCCTCGTCGGACGCCTCGGCGGCCTCGGTGACCGCCACGTCATCGGCGGCCTCGGCGGCCTCTTCCTCGTCGTCGCTCAGGTCGACGACCTCACCGTTGGTGTCCTTGACCTTGACGGCCTCGACGACGACCGCGAGGGCCTTTCCGCGGGCCACCTCGCCGACGAGCATCGGGACCTGGCCACCCTCGACGACCGCCTGGGCGAACTGGTCGGGGCTCATACCGGAGGACTGCGCACGCCGCATCAGGTGCTCGGTGAGCTCCTCCTGGTTGACGTTCAGCTTCTCCTTGTTGACCAGCTCGTCGAGAATGAACTGGGTCTTGATGCCCTTCTCGGCCTGCTCCTTGGTCTCGGCGGTGAACTCTTCCTCGGTCTTGCCCTGGATCTCCAGGTACTTGGCGAGGTCGAGGCCCATCTGGCCGAGCTGGTGGTGCTCCAGGTTGTGCTTGCGGGTGTTGATCTCGTCCTCGAGGAGCTTCTCGGGGATCGGGACCTCCGCCAGCCTCAGCAGCTCGTCGAGGACGCGCTCCTGTGCCTGGGTGGCCTGCTCGTACTGCTTGGTGTTCTCGAGGCGCTTGCGGCTGTCGGCCTTGAGCTCGTCCAGCGTGTCGAACTCGCTCGCCAGCTGGGCGAAGTCGTCGTCGAGGCCGGGAAGTTCACGAGCGGCGACCGCGGTGACCTTGACGGTGACCTCGGCGGGCTTGCCCTCGGCGGAGCCGCCCTTGAGCTCGGAGGTGAAGGTGGCCTCGCCACCGGCCTCCAGGCCGGTCACGGCCTCGTCGATCCCGTCGAGCAGCTCACCGGAGCCGATGGTGTACGAGACACCCTCGGCCACGCCGTCCTCCAGCACCTCGCCGTCGACCTTGGCCTCCAGGTCGATGGTGACGACGTCACCATCGGCGGCGGCGCGCTCGACGGGGTTGGTGGACGCGAAGCGGCCACGCAGCTCCTCGACGGCCTTGTCGACATCCTCGTCGCTGACCTCGACCGCGTCGACCTCGACCTCGATGCCGGAGTAGTCCGGGATCTCGATCTCGGGCCGGACGTCGACCTCGGCGGTGAAGGACAGCAGCTCGCCGTCCTTGAGCTCCTTGATGTCGACCTCGGGCTGGCCGAGGACATTCAGCTCACCCTCGTTGACGGCCTCGGTGTAGAACTTCGGGAGGGCGTCGTTGACGGCCTCCTCCAGCACGGCACCGCGGCCGAAGCGCTGGTCGATCACGCGGTTCGGGATCTTGCCCTTACGGAAGCCCTTCACCGTGACCTGCTCGTTGATCTTCTTGTACGCCGCGTCGAGGCTGTCCTTGAGCTCCTCGAAGGGCACCTCGATGCTGAGCCGAACCCGAGTCGGGTTCAGGGTCTCCACGGCGCTCTTCACGGTTCGGTCTCCTTGGGGGCTGACTTCAGAATCCTGCCCGGTTGAGAGACACGCGGGCACACAGCTTGCATAGTAACGGCAAGCAGGAGGAGACCCACAATGCGATCTTGCTGCTGGTCGGGGTGGCCGGATTCGAACCGACGACCTTCCGCTCCCAAAGCGGACGCGCTACCAAGCTGCGCCACACCCCGTCGGTGCGAGACGTAGGGTACATGGCCGCCCGCCCTGCCGCGGCAGCTTTACCCGCTGCCACCCGGCGCGGGACGGGTGTGCGCGGACCGGGTCCGACCCGCTACGATGCTTCTCGTGCCGCGGTCGCTCCGACCGGCGGCGCCTGCGGGCGTAGCTCAATGGTAGAGCCCTAGTCTTCCAAACTAGCTACGCGGGTTCGATTCCCGTCGCCCGCTCCGCACAGCACACGGCCCGGCCGGTGAGCCTTCTCACCGCCGGGCCGTTGTCGTTCCGGTGCCTGTCGTTCCCCGCACCTGCCGTTCCCGGCGCCGTTGCCCCAGGCCGCACCGGAGAACGGTGCGGCCGGGACGGGGCGGCCGGACAGCCGGACTGCCGGACAGCCGCTAGAACTTGATCTGGTTGATCGTGTCGGCTATCGAGTTGAGGAACCTGTTGATCGACGGAGCCATGCCCGTCGAGGCCAGGAAGAAGCCGAACAGCATGGCGACGATCGCCGGACCGGCCTTGATGGATCCACCGCGGATCAACACCACAAGGACGATCGCCAACAGCAGCACCACTGACAGTGAAATGGCCACAACTGATCACAACCCTTGGTCGGTCCGCCTTGCCGGCCGGGAACGATGCCGCTCCAGCACTTCTTCCGCGGCTCCATGGTGCCACCAACAGCCCTGTGGTTGTTGCCCGGTGACGAAACGGCACCGATCGGATCGCGCCATCCCGCACTCCCCGCGCACCCGGCCCAGGCGCCCGGCGCGCGGGCGCCTCCGGGAAGCCCGACGGCAATTTCAGGACGGTGCGGCCCGCCACTCGCGGGGGTAAATCAGAATCGATCGTTTCACTGTCCACACATTACGTTCACAGGTGATTGCGATAAGAGTGGACTGCCCCCGAACCGGCTCCGAAACAGGCCCTGGAACCCGTCGTTATGCACTATTTAAGTGGGATGAGACACCCCATATGCATACATAAGATCAGGGTAGTAAAGGTAAGCCGCGGGGGTACACGTACGGCGAATATCACAGCCGCCCGACATCCACTGAGAGGGTTTTACGGATTCCCTCACGCGACGCTAGGGTTCCTCGAATGGTTCATGCTCCACACGAATATCAGCGGGCCCCACTCCCCCTGGCGCGGGAGACGGAACCCGAAACCTCCACGGACTCACAGGCGCCGGACAGACCTGGCACAGCGCAGGCACAGGCGCCCGCCCCCGGCGCCAAGAAGCAGCGCAACGCGCTCTTCGACAACGCGAAGTTCCTGGCCATCGTGCTCGTGGCCATGGCGCACGCGTGGGAGCCGATCATGGACGGCAGCCGCACCACACGGGCGCTCTACATGTTCGTCTACACGTTCCACATGCCCGCATTCATCATTATCTCGGGATATTTCTCCCGCAGTTTTGACATGCGCCCCGACCGGCTCCGCCGGCTCGTGACGGGTGTCGTCGTTCCTTATGTGATCTTCGAGACCACTTACTCGCTCTACGAGAAGTGGGGCAACAACGACCCAGGTCACGAGATCAGCCTGCTCGACCCGTACTTCCTGACGTGGTTCCTGATCGCCCTCTTCATCTGGCGGGTCACCACGCCGATCTGGCTCAATCTGCGCTATCCGCTGACCATCTCGCTCGTCATCGCGATGCTCGCGTCGGTCACCCCCAACATCGGTGACGACCTCGATCTGCAGCGGGTGCTCCAGTTCCTGCCGTTCTTCGTGCTGGGCCTGAAGCTCAGGCCCGAGCACTTCGAGTGGGTGCAGCGCAAGGGTTCGCGGCCGGTGGCTGTCGTGATCATGCTGGCCACGCTGGTGTTCGCCTACTGGGCGGCGCCCAGGATGACGCTCAACTGGTTCTACCGGGGCACCAGCGCCCAGCAGCTGGGCGTCGACTGGTGGGAGGGCATCGTGATGACCCTCGGCCTCACCGTCTGCGGGCTGGTGCTGACCGCCTGCTTCCTGGCCCTCGTACCGCGCGGCAGGACCTGGTTCACCGCGCTCGGCGCCGGCACGCTCTGCGGCTATCTGCTGCACGGCCTGCTGATCAAGACCATCGAGTACGCGGGCCTGATCGACGACTACGGCTGGCTGAAGAGCCCGCTGGGCGAGATCTTCGCGACGGTGTTCATGGCGGCGGCCGTGACGCTGTTCTGCACCCCGCCGGTGCGGCGTGTGATGCGCTTCGCGACGGAACCCGAGATGAAGTGGGCGTTCCGGTCCGACCCGGTGGAGAAGGCACGGGAGCGGGAGCGCGAGAAGGTTCCGGCCTGATCCGAACAGCAGCCCGGGGCCCGGGCCCAGATGTTCTGAGCTGAACCAGCAGCACCGCACCGCCCGCGTTGAGCCCCGTACGACGGACCGCCGTCGTACGGGGCTCAACCGCGTGAGGAGAGCGCCCGGGCAGGACCGGGACCCTTACAGCAGCATCGGCCCGGCGTCGCTGTCCCGGCAGATCAGCAACAGCGCCCTGTCGTCGTTGACGTCCTTGGCGACCGCCTCGATCAGATGCCATGCCGCGCCCTCGAAGGTACTGGCGACATAGCGGTCGGCCTCCCCGGTCAGCCGGTCGATCCCCTCGCTGATGTCGCGGTCGGGCGCCTCGACCAGGCCGTCCGTGAAGAGCATCAGGACATCGCCCGGGCCGAGCGACCCCTTGGCCGCGTCGAACTGGGCGCCGTCGTAGACCCCGAGCAGCGGCCCCTCGCCCGACTTCTCCTCCCAGAGGCCGCTGCCCGCGTGGAGCTGGAGCGCCGGGAGGTGGCCGGCCGAGAGGAGTTCGTACTCACCGGTGTCCAGGTCGAGGACCAGATGGATCGAGGTGGCGAACCCCTCGTCCCAGTCCTGGCGCAGCAGATAGCCGTTGGCGGCCGGCAGGAACTCATGGGGCGGGAGCGAGCCGAGGAGCCCGCCGAAGGCGCCCGAGAGCAGCAGCGCCCGGGAGCCCGCGTCCATCCCCTTGCCGGAGACATCGGTGAGGACGACCTCCAGGACGCGTCCGCCGCTGGTGCGCGCGGCGACCACGAAGTCACCCGAGAAGGACTGCCCGCCGGCCGGCCGCAGCGCCATCTCGCGGTGCCAGCCCTGCGGCAGCCGGGGCAGTTTGCTCTGGACGCGGATCCGTTCGCGGAGGTCGAAGAGCATGGTGCCGCCGCGCCGCCACGGCACCCCGACCCGGCTGCGGAACTGCGCGATGAGCAGCCCGAAGAGCCCGCAGGCGGCCACCGTGAGGACGGTGCCCGGGGTGACCGGCGCGGCGCCGTCGGTGTACGGGCCGAGCTTGACCGACTCGACGATGAGGGCCGCGGCCGCCGCCGCGTAGAGGCCCAGCAGGCTGGCCGGGCGCAGCAGCAGTCCGCCCGCCACGATGGGCAGGACCAGCGTCGAGGGTGAGCACCAGACCGGGGTGAGGATGGTCGCCCAGGCCAGCGCGGGGACGGTCAGCAGGAGGGTGGCGAGGGCGAGCCCTTCGGAGCCGTCGCCGCGGAAGTAGTCGACACCGGACCGGCGCAGCACGGTCCTGGCCCGGTGCACGGACTTCCGCATCCGGGCCGTGAACGCTTCTTCTCCGACGCGACCGGCCATGGCTCGGACCTTATCCACCCGTGCGGGTCCTGCGCAGGGGGACCCTGTGACCTCGCGTTCGAAATTGGCTCGCCCGGTGTGGGCACCGCTGGTAGGGATGGTTCATGGACCCAGAGCTGAGAGTGCTGAGCCGCGACACCATGGACACCTGGTACGGGGGCCTGCTGCGGGCCTTCGGCGGAGTGGACGAACCGCCCGAGGAGCGCGCGCTCTGGGACGGTCTCACCGAGTTCGAGCGGTCGATCGGCGCCTGGGAGGGCGACGATTGTGTGGGCACCACGGGGGCGTTCAGCTTCACGCTCTCGGTGCCCGGCGGCGGTTTCGTGCCGGCGGCGGGTGTGACCATGGTGAGTGTCGCGGCGACGCACCGGCGGCGCGGGATCCTGACGTCCATGATGCGGCGGCAGTTGGACGACGTACGGGCGCTCGGTGAGCCGCTGGCCCTGCTGACCGCTTCGGAGCCTGCGATCTACGGCCGGTTCGGATACGGCATCGCCTCACGGCAGTTGACGGCCGAGATCGACACCTCGCGGGTGACGCTCGCGGTCCCGCCGGGGACCGACGCCGTACGGCTGCGGTACGCGCCGGTCGAGGAGTCGGCGGCGCGGTGCGAGGCGCTGTACGTCCGCACGATCGGTTCGCGCCCCGGGATGCTCGGGCGGACGCCCGGCTGGGAGCGGTTGCCGCTGCTCGATCCGCCCTCGGAGCGCGACGGCGGATCACCGCTCCAGTGTGTGATCGCCGAGCGGGACGGCGAGATGGTGGGGTACGCCCGTTTCCGTACGAAGCCCGAGTCGGACGCGGCGGGCCCCAGGGGTTCTGTCCGGCTGCGCAACCTGGACGCGGTGGATCCGGCGGCGAGCGCCGCGCTGTGGCGTTTCCTGTTCGGGATCGACCTGACGTCGACGCTGCATGTCCGCAACCGGCCGCTGGACGACCCCTGGCAGTATCTGGTGTCGGACATCCGCAGGTGCCGGGTCCAGGTCCGCGATGTGCTGCATCTGCGGCTGGTGGATGTGGGGGCGGCGCTCGAAGCCCGCACCTACCGGGCCCCGGTGGATGTGGTGTTCGGCGTCGAGGACGCCTTCTGCCCCTGGAACAGCGGGCATTGGCGGCTGACCGGGGACACCGGGGGCGCGACCTGTGTGCGGACCGACGAGCCGGCCGATCTCGAACTGTCCGTACGGGAGTTGGGCGCCGCCTACCTGGGCGGTACGCCCTTGACCGCGCTGGCTGACGCCGGTCTGGTGCGGGAGCTGCGGCCGGGGACGCTGGCCGCGGTGTCGCTCGCCTTCGGCTCGGACAGGGCGCCCTGGCTGCCGCACGGCTTCTAGCTGCACGGCTTCCAGCTGCACGGCTCCAGCTGCACGGCTTCTGATTCCGGTGCCGCGCGGAACGCTCTGACGCTGCTCCTAACGCCGCTGGCAGTCCGGGCACCAGAAGAGGTTGCGGGCGGCCAGCGGCGCGGTACGGATCTCGGTGCCGCAGAGGTGGCAGGGCATCGCGGCCCGGCGGTAGACGTACACCTCACCGCCGTGGTCGTCGACCCGCGGTGCCCGCCCGGTCGCCTCGGGCATGTGCTCGGGACGGACGGTGTCGATGCGGTTGTTCCGTACGCCCTCGCGCATCAGGGCCACGAGATCGGCCCAGATCGCGTCCCATTCGGCGCGGGTCAGGTCCTTGCCCGCGCGGTACGGGTCGATGCCGTGCCGGAAGAGGACCTCGGCGCGGTAGACGTTGCCGACCCCCGCGATCACCTTCTGGTCCATGAGCAGCGCGGCGACGGTCGTACGTGAGCGGGAGATCCGGGTCCAGACGCGGTCCGGGGAGTCGCCGGGCCTGAGCGGGTCGGGTCCGAGCCGGTCGTGTATCGCGTGCTTCTCGCCGTCGGTGATCAGCGCGCAGGTGGTCGGGCCGCGCAGATCGGCGTACGCGTCGTCGTTGACCAGGCGCAGCCGGACCGTGTCGGTGGGCGGCGCGGCGGGCGCGGTGCCGAAGCCCAGCTTCCCGAACAGGCCGAGGTGGATGTGGACCCAGCCGCCCGCGCCGAAGCCCAGGAACAGATGCTTTCCGTGTGCCTCGGCGGTCTCCAGGGTGCGGCGGTCGATGAGCGCCGCACTGCCGGAGAACTTGCCCTGCGGACTGGAGGCGCGCACAGGCCGGCCGCCGAACCTCTCGAAGTGGTCGGCGGCCAGTCGGTGGATCGTGTGACCCTCGGGCACTGCGGAGTTAGTCCTTCTGCGGGTGGTGGGCCGGGACCGGGGGGAGGTCGCCGGTCGCCTCGTACGCGGTGAGCATGTCGATGCGGCGCTGGTGGCGCTCCTCGCCGGAGTACGGGGTGGCGAGGAAGATCTCGACGAACTTCACCGCCTCCTCCTGCGTGTGCATCCGGCCGCCGACGGAGATGACGTTGGCGTTGTTGTGCTCGCGGCCGAGCGCGGCGGTCTGCTCGCTCCAGGCCAGCACCGCCCGGACGCCCTTGACCTTGTTGGCCGCGATCTGCTCACCGTTGCCGGAACCGCCGATGACGACGCCGAGGCTGTCGGGGTCGGCGGCCGTTTTCACGGCGGCCCTGAGGCAGAACGGCGGGTAGTCGTCCACGGCGTCGTAGATGTGCGGGCCGCAGTCCACGGGCTCGTGGCCGTGGGCGGTGAGCCATTCGACGAGGTGGTTCTTGAGTTCGTATCCGGCATGATCGGAACCGAGGTACACGCGCATGCTTCGAGTGTGGCACGCCGGGTAGGTGGGACGCCTGGTCGGGGCACGTAAAGCGTGACCCGTTCGCGACAATTAAGGACAGAGAGCATGGGCGCTGCACCTCCTTCTCGGGTCGCTGACAGATCGCCGGGCGGGGACTCCCCCGGCGGCGATTCACCGGACGGACTTCAGGCCGGCCTGAAGAACCGCCATCTCTCCATGATCGCCATCGGTGGCGTGATCGGTGCGGGGCTCTTCGTCGGCTCGGGGGCCGGCATCAACGCGGCGGGCCCCGGCATTCTGCTCTCCTACGCGCTGACCGGACTGCTCGTCGTCCTGGTGATGCGGATGCTGGGCGAGATGGCCGCCGCGGATCCGGTCTCGGGTTCCTTCTCCACGTACGCCGACCGGGCCCTCGGCCGGTGGGCCGGGTTCACCATCGGCTGGCTCTACTGGTTCTTCTGGGCCGTGGTCCTCGCCGTGGAGGCGACGGCGGCCGCGTCGATCCTCACCGGGTGGGTGCCCGCGATACCGCAGTGGGCGTGGGCGCTGCTGGTGATGCTGGTGCTGACCGGCACCAACCTCGTCTCGGTCGGCTCGTTCGGTGAATTCGAATTCTGGTTCGCCGGGATCAAGGTCGTCTCGATCATTGCCTTCATCGTGATCGGTCTGCTCGCCGTCTTCGGTCTGCCGCCGGGCGGCGACCCGGCCGGGATGAGCAATCTGACCGGGCACGGCGGGTTCCTGCCGAACGGGCCGGGCGCGATCCTCTCCGGGATGCTGCTGGTCGTCTTCTCCTTCATGGGCTCGGAGATCGTGACGCTGGCCGCCGCCGAGTCGCCCAACCCGGTGCAGGCCGTCCGCAAGGCGGTCAACAGCGTGATCTGGCGGATCGCGCTCTTCTACATCGGTTCGATCTTCGTCATCGTGACGCTGCTGCCGTGGGACTCCAAGGCGGTCACGGCCAGCCCCTATGTCGCGGTGCTCGACTCGCTGGACATCCCGGGCGCCGGCACGATCATGGACATCGTGGTGCTGACCGCGGTGCTCTCCTGTCTCAACTCCGGTCTGTACACGGCCTCCAGGATGGCCTTCTCGCTCGGTCAGCGCGGTGACGCCCCCAAGGCGTTCGCCACGGTCAACCGGGGCGGTGTGCCGGCCGTCGCGATCTGGGCGTCCGTCGCGTTCGGTTTCGTCGCGGTGTTCTTCAACTACATCGCGCAGGACACCGTGTTCCAGTTCCTGCTGAACTCGTCGGGCGCGGTGGCCCTCTTCGTCTGGCTGGTCATCTGCTTCTCGCAGCTGCGGATGCGCCGCAGGATCGAGCGGGAGAACCCGGAGCTGCTGACCGTACGGATGTGGCTGTACCCGTATCTGACCTGGGCGACGATCGGCCTGATCCTCTTCGTGGTGGGCTACATGCTGTACGACACCGAGGGGCGCAAGCAGATGCTGCTCTCGGTGCTCGCGGCGGTGCTGGTGCTGGTGGTCGCGGTGGTACGGGACCGGCGGCGCAGGGCCCTCGCGCCGGCTCCGGCGGAGGCCGACGGCTGACCTCGGGACAGACATGCGGGAGGGGCCGCACCCGGCGAACCGGGTGCGGCCCCTCCCGCATGTCTGTCCGTTGTACGTCCGTGTCCGGCCGGGTCAGCCGCGGCGGCCCGCCAGCTTCCAGGCGCTCGGCAGCGCGCCCATGGCGAGGGCCGCCTTCAGCGCGTCCCCGATGAGGAACGGGACGAGGCCGGCGGCGATGGCGGCCGAGGCCGACATGCCGGTGGTCAGCGCCAGGTACGGGACGCCGACCGCGTAGATGATCGCGGAGCCGAGCACCATGGTGCCCGCGGTGCGCAGCACGGACCGGTCACCGCCGCGCCTGGCCAGGGCGCCGACCGTGGCCGACGCCAGCAGCATGCCGAGGACGTAGCCGAAGGTGGCGCCGCCGGGGCCCGATGCGCCGTTCGCGAACCACGGCATGCCCGCCATGCCCACCAGCGCGTACACCGCGAGGGAGAGGAAACCGCGGCGCGCGCCGAGCGAGGCGCCCACCAGGAGCGCGGCGAAGGTCTGGCCGGTGACCGGGACCGGGGAGCCGGGGATCGGCACGGCGATCTGCGCCGCGATGCCGGTGAGCGCGGCGCCGCCGAGCACGAGCGCGATGTCGCGCGTACGGGTGGCCGGCAGCAGATCGGCGAGGACCGCTCCGGGGCGGGTGGTGGCGGCAGCAGTGCTCATCGGGACTCCGCGGGTGAGGGCAGGTGGGGACAGGCTGACGTTAGCGCGGCGGGCCGGTGCGGAACACCATCAGCGGCCCACAAAGCGGAGGTTGGGGCTTTGGTTGGTTTCATACAAAGGGTGCGGTTCAACCGTCTTCGCGCGTGATGCTCGTCACTGGAGGTCCTGGCAGGTAGATCTCCGTTGCGGAACGGGTGGCCCCTTGGGGACACTGTGGGATCTCACCAAAACGTCCGTTCCCGTCATCCAGAGCATCGCGAGCGTCGAGCACCATGTCCGAACCCCTCAGGGCGGAGCCCCTCTCCGCCGGGCTGAAGCAGCGCCATCTGACCATGCTCGGCCTGGGCGGGGTGATCGGCGCCGGGCTCTTCGTGGGTTCGGGCGCGGGCATCGCCGTCGCGGGCCCCGGCATCGTCGTCTCCTATCTGATCGCGGGGACCCTCGCGATGCTCGTGATGCGGATGCTCGGCGAGATGTCGTCGGCGCTCCCCGCGTCCGGCTCGTTCTCGGTGCACGCGGAGCGGGCGCTGGGGCGCTGGGCCGGATTCACGGTGGGGTGGCTGTACTGGTTCCTGCTGGTGGTCGTCCTCGCCGTGGAGGCGACGGCCGCGGCCCAGATCGCCAACGGCTGGGTGCCGGGGGTTCCGCAGTGGGCCTGGGTGCTGGTCTTCATGGTGGTCTTCACCGTCGCCAACCTCGCGGCCGTACGGAACTTCGGCGAGTTCGAGTTCTGGTTCGCCGCCCTGAAGATCGGCGCCATCGTCCTCTTCCTGGCGCTCGGGCTGCTGGCGGTCTTCGGTGTACTGCCGGACACCGACCCCGTCGGGCTGACCAACCTCACCGGGCAGGGCGGCTTCCTGCCGCACGGCTGGCACGGCGTCATCTCCGGCGTGCTCGCGGTCGTCTTCGCCTTCGGCGGTCTCGAGGTGGTGACGATCGCCGCGGCGGAGACCGAGAACCCGGTGCGGGCGGTCGGCCGTGCGGTGCGCAGCGCGGTGTTCCGGATCCTCTTCTTCTACGTGGGGTCGATGCTGGTCATCGTGGCGGTACTGCCCTGGAGCGCACAGCAGGCGGGGCTCTCCCCGTATGTGACGGTGCTCGACTCGATCGGTGTGCCGTCGGCGGGGACCATCATGAACATCGTCGTCTTCGTGGCGATGCTCTCCGCGCTCAACGCCAATCTCTACGGCTCGTCGCGGATGATCTTCTCGCTGGCCGAGCGGGGCGAGGCGCCGCGCGGGCTGCTCAAGGTCACCGGCAGCGTGCCGCGCCGGGCGGTCCTGGCGTCGGTCGCCTTCGGGTTCGTGTCGGTCCTGCTCAATCTGGAGTGGCCGGACTCGGTGTTCCTCTACATGCTCAACGCGGTCGGTGCGGTCCTGCTGTTCGTGTGGGCGCTGATCGCCGCCAGCCAGCTGAGGCTGCGCCGGCGGATCGAGCGGGACACCCCGGAGCTGCTGCAACTGCGGATGTGGGGCTTCCCGTGGCTGAGCTGGGCCACGCTGGCCGGTCTGGCCGTCGTCTTCGTACTGATGCTGACCGATGACACGGCACGCCCGCAGCTGCTGTGGTCGCTGGGGGCGACGGCGGTGGTGCTGGTGGCGGCCGGCATACGGGAGTTGAGCGCGCGACGGCGTCGGGCCGTCGCGGGGAGCTGACCCGGTCCGGAGGCCCCGGAGACGCCAGAGATCCAGAGAGTCAGAGAGTCAGAGAGTCAGCCGGAAGGGCGGGCGCCGCACAGGGCGCCCGCCCTTCCGGCTGTCCGTGGTACGAGCGCTACGGGCGGCACGAGCCGGTACGGCGGGGCCTCCCGCGCCTCACATGCAGCTGCTGCTAGCCTGCACTTGCATATAGCTTGCAATAAGCAGTCGGAGGGCTCGGACGACATGGCGACTTACACACTTCCTGAACTTCCGTACGACTACGCGGCGCTGGAACCGGTGATCAATCCCCAGATCATCGAGCTGCACCACGACAAGCACCACGCGGCCTATGTGAAGGGCGCCAACGACACGCTGGAGCAGCTGGCGGAGGCGCGCGACAAGGACCAGTGGGGCGCGGTGAACGGCCTGGAGAAGAACCTCGCGTTCCATCTCTCCGGTCACATCCTGCACAGCATCTACTGGCACAACATGACCGGCGACGGCGGTGGCGAGCCTCTGGACAAGGACGGCGTCGGCGAGCTCGCCGGTGCGATCGCCGAGTCGTTCGGCTCCTTCGTTAAGTTCAAGGCCCAGCTGACCAAGGCCGCAGCGACCACCCAGGGTTCGGGCTGGGGCGTCCTCGCGTACGAGCCGGTCAGCGGGCGGCTCATCGTCGAGCAGATCTACGACCACCAGGGCAACGTCGGCCAGGGTTCGGTGCCGGTCCTGGTCTTCGACGCCTGGGAGCACGCCTTCTACCTGCAGTACAAGAACCAGAAGGTGGACTTCATCGAGGCGATGTGGAAGGTCGTCAACTGGCAGGACGTGGCGAAGCGTTACGCCGCCGCCAAGGAGCGCGCCGACGTGCTGCTGCTCGCGCCGTGACGGGGCGGTGCTTCTGACGTCCTGCTCATGACGTCCTGCTCGTGATCGTCTTCTCAACCTTCACCTGCAGGCGGATGAAAACAGCCGGCCCCCGCGAGGACATGACTCGCGGGGGCCGGCTGCGGGCGTATCGGCGACCGCTTCCCACTCCGACGCCCAGCGCCACGCTCGGCAGGTATGCCGGATCGGAGAGGATCAGCGAAGAGCTCGTAAACAGCGGCACCACCGGGTCGACGGTGTCGCCGACCCCCAGAGATAGAGCCGTGCCGTGCGCCCCTCACCTGGCGGCCGACCGAAGACGGCACCGTCGATGCCTGCGGAGCCGGACGGATCATGGCGAGACAGGAAACACGGCTGTGGCACTCCTAATCCCGGCAGCTCGTCTCACGCGCAAGCCGCGTCATGGGTACCGTGCTGGAGACGAACTCTGTACGGACGGACCGGCGATCGCGCCGGATCGTCCGGCGGCCGGGAGGTGTCCTGATGCTGGAGGAAGCCGAGGAGATCGGCAAGCGCGTTCGCAGGGCGAGGCTGCGGCTGGGGATGCCGCAGGCCGATCTGGCGACGGCCCTGGGGAAGTCGCAGGGCTGGGTGTCGAAGATGGAACGTGGCCTGATCGAGCTGGACAGGGTCGGGCTGCTCAACCAATTGGCCGCAGAGTTGCACGTCCATCCGAACGACCTGATCGGGCGCCCGTACAGCAGCTCCCCCGACGACAACCAGTGGCAGGTTGCCGCCTCGTCGATCCTGCGCGAGCTGCGCCGCTATGACCTCGTTCCCGTCTTCGACGGGGCTCCGCGGCCCGCATCACAGCTGTGGCGTGAGGTGACCCGGCTGCACCGCCTGCGGGACACCGCTTCCAACGTGGCGATTCTCCGGGTTCTCCCGGACCTGTTCCGCGAGGCGCGCGCCCTGGCGGAGGAGTCGGAGGGGCACGAGCGGGAGGAGGCGTATGCCATCTACGCCGTGTGCTGCAAGTTCGCACACACCGCCGCCCACTCTCTCGGGCATCCCGAACTGGTCGCCATGGCGTGCGAGCGGGTCGCTTGGTCGGCCAGGCTTTCGGGGGACCCCGTGTTGCCCGCCGTCGCCGACTGGATGCGGGTCTGGGACATGTGGGCGACGGCTGACTGGACCGACGCCCTGACGCTCTCGGACAAGGCGATCACGTCAGTGGAGCAGGAGTACGACCGTGGCGAACCGCTGGCCGTACGAGCCTGGGGCACGCTGCAGCTGCGAGCTGCGGTTTCCGCCGCCCGAGCCGGCCGCGCCTCGGAGGCCGAAGACCGTATCGGTCACGCGAAGGCTGCTGCCGAACGCATGGACGCGTACGTCGGAGCGCCGGTGTACGACCGGCATTCGCTGACCTTCTCTGCCGGGAACGTGCAGATCCACGCCATCAGCGTGGCTCTGGAGATGGGCAAGCAGGGCAAGGCCCTTGAGATAAACCGTCGTACCAGCCCAGACCTGATCGGGTCGCTGCCCAACTCCCGCCAGGGGCATCACCACATGGATGTCGCGCGCGCCTGGCTGTGGGACGGGAACCGCATAAGGGCCCTGGCCGAGCTGGAGACAGCCGAGCGGATCGCACCCCAGCTCGTGCGGAACCACCCGATCGCCCGCTCGACGCTGCGCAGCATCGTCTATGCGGAACGAGCGGTGACGCGGGAGAAGTTGCGGCGCATGTCCGACCGCTTCCACCTGGACGGATAGGCATCGTATTCCTCCGGCTCATATTCGAGGGTCGTCGTGTCCCTAACTTCAGAGCATGACGCGACAACCCTCTCCCCATCTCCCGTCACAGGGAGTCGAGTTAGGTACGGCATCCCCCTTCGTTCCACGGCTCGGCGACCTCGCCACCGACAGCGCCCGCGAGGGTCGTGTCGGTGTCGTGGTCGCCCTCCCCGGCGAGGGCTCTGCCACGACTTACCACCTGCGCCCGCCCGGAGGCGGAACCCAGTGGTCCGCGCCCGCCGACGGGACGACGCTCAGGCCGGTGCCGGCGAAAGCCACGCACGCCACGCTGCTGGCCGGCGGGGACGCGGTCTACGACCGGAGAGCCCGGCAGGGGTCGGTCCCCGTCGAGTTCCACTTCGACGACAGCTCGACCTTCGACGGCGCACTCATCCTCACCACGGCGGAGCTAGAGCGGCTGTACGCGCAGACCAGCCGCCTCTTGGAGGCGCACGAGCGCGCTCTCGGAAGCACCCCGTGACCAGGGCTCGACACCGTCACGCCCGAAGCGCCGCTTCCATCACCCCACGACCCGAGGGGCGGGGGCCGGCTCGCGCTCGTGTTCCTGGCCGTCGCGGGCTGGTCGGTCCGGCCTGGGCACTGCAGAAGCAGACCACTCCGCTTCTCGTCGGCGCCATCCACCGGCCTTCTGCCGTCGCAGTGGACACGAGCCGGCACTCCGACCGCTGAGGCCGCTCCGGCTCCAGAGAGATCCGCCTGCGGCTCGGCCGCACCCCGTCAGCCATCTGGAACATCCACGCGTGATTCTTCAGGGAGGAATCGTGGACATCCCGTACATCGTCATCGACCAGCTCGTACCCGAGCAGCAGCGAGTCTGGAACACGTACTTCGGTGACGCCGACCGCCCCCGCTACATCGAAGAGGGCATCTGGCGTCGCACTCAGGAGAAGGACACCGCCGGCCAGTCCGGCTGGGCGACCTCCGACGACGCCCGGCGGCGGATCATTCACTACCGCTACCGGTACGGCCTGGTACCCACCACAGCGGCACCAGCCATCGGCTTGACCGACCTGTACCTCTACCACTCCACGTCCGCCCCGAGCGACGAGATCGACGCGCACCATGACGCGCTCATGGACTCGCTCGCCGCCGGCGGATGGAGAGAAGCACCTGGCGGCTTCTTATGGACCCGCCGGGACCTGAAGTGCCGCATCACCGAACACGATGTCCACCCCCAGGACGCGGCTGTCGGCCGCACGCTGCCCCCTGACTACCAGAGTCTGGACGTGCAGATCGCATCAGTGGCCTATGCCCCTCCGCCTGCGGTCCGACAACTCCCGTGGAACGTGCTGTCCACCGGCATCCGGCGCAAAGACCGCCCAGGCACGCCGACGCGCATCCCGGACCTGTCCGTGCTGGCAGACCTGCGACCGTTCCAGGTGGAGATCGGCTGCGGTACGTCGGTGGAGGCGGGCATCCCGCCCCTGCACCGGCTCCACGAGATCTACCGGGTCACAGACCGCCAGGGGCACGAACCACGTGAACACCGCTTCACGCTCTCGCCGACGGCCGACACGCTCCTCCACGAGGTACTGACCGAGCCGGAGGAGAAGGCGGCGGAGTTCGTCGAGATGTTCCGCGCCTGCTTCCTTGCCGAGCCCACCCCGGCGATGCGGGCACTCAAGGAGCTGAAGGACGCCGGCCACCTCGTCGGGCCCGTCATCACCAACAACTTCGATGTTCTGGCCGCTCGTGCCGGGCTCGACGAGTGCTTCATGCGCCGGTACGACCAGGCGGTGCCCGATGTCGAATGGGTGGACGGCGCCAAGGCCCTCCTCGTCGTCGGTCTGCATGCCGACCGACGCAAGGTGCAGGCTCGCGCCCGCGAGCGAGGCATGCAGGTCGTCTACCTCGACCCGGAGGGCTTCTGGCACGACGGCGAGTTCATGTCGTACCCGCTGGAAGGGCCCCAGGACGGTGATCTGGTGTGCCGGGCCACCGCCGCCGATGCGTTGCCGGCACTCGTCAACGCCCTGAAGCCACAGCACGGTTGAGCCACCTGCACGAAGAGGGCAGCGCTGGGTGCGAGCGCTAGCGTGGCGCACCCGGCCGGCCCGGACTCACCGGGCGGGCGAGTACAGGGATAGGAGAGTCGACCATGCGCGTATCCGTCATCGGCTGCGGTCACCTGGGTATCCCCCACGCCGCTGCCATGGCCGAGATCGGCCACGAGGTCATCGGCGTGGACCTGGACCAGGCGAAGATCGACCGTCTCAACGCCGGTGGGTGCCCCATCTACGAGGAGGGCCTGCCGGAACTCCTCGCCACCCACACCGCGTCCGGGAGGCTCCGGTTCACCACGAGCCTCGCCGAGGCGGCCGAGTTCGCCGATGTCCACTTTCTCGCCGTGGGCACGCCTATCGACGCGGATGGACGGAGCTACGACACCGGGCAGGTCTTCGGCGCCGCCCGCGCACTGGCCCCGCACCTGACCCGCCCGACGCTGATCATCGGCAAGTCGACGGTCACCGTTGGGACTTCCCGCGATCTCGGCGCACTTCTCGCCCGGCTCTCCCCGGCTGGTGAGGACGTGGAGGTCGTCTGGAACCCGGAGTTCCTCCGCGAGGGCCACGCCATCGACGACACGCTGCGACCCGACCGGATCGTGGTCGGCGTCCCATCGGCCCGCGCGGAGGACGTCGTACGCGAGGTGTATGCGCCGCTCCTGGCCGACGGCATCCCGCTGTTCGTCACCGACCCGGCTACCGCTGAGCTGATCAAGGGCGCGGCGAACGCGTACCTCGGCTTGAAGATCTCCTTCATCAACGGCGTCGCCGACATGTGCGCCGCGGCGGGGGCCGACGTCCAGCAGCTGACCGAGGCCATCGGCGTCGACCCTCGCATCGGCCGCGGCGGCCTGAACGCCGGACCCGGCTACGGCGGCGGCTGCCTCCCCAAGGACGTCCGCGCATTCACCGCTTCCGCCCGCACCTTGGGCGCCACCGAGGCCGCGACCATGCTGCGCGCAGCGGAAGAGGTCAACGAATCACGCCCCACCGCCGCGCTGAAGCTCATCGAGCAGACCCTCGGCCGCCCGGTTGACGGCGTACGCGTCACCGTCTGGGGCGCGTCCTTCAAGGCCGGCACCAACGACGTACGCGAATCCCCGGCCCTGGCGATCGCCGCGCTGATGCACCAGCGCGGCGCGACGGTCACGGTCCACGACCCGCACGCCGTGCCCAGTGCGCTGCGCCGTAACCCCGAACTCGACTACGCCGCCACCCTGGACTCCTCCGTCCAGGGCGCCGAACTGATCGTCCTGGCCACCGAGTGGCCCCACTTCCGCGAGGCCGATCCCAAGGCCCTCGCCCCACTGGTCGCGGCCCCGGTCCTCGTCGACCTCCGCAACCTCATCGACGCCGACGCCTGGCGAATGGCCGGATGGACCGTACGCCAGCTCGGACGACCCGCACAGGAATAACCGAACCCATCGATCGGAGGTCCGACGTGGACACCCTGTGGGACAACATCGAAAAGCTCTCCGCCGTCTGCCGTGCGGCAGGTGCCCATCTCCCCGACGAGGAACTCAAAGCCCTCCAGGTCGGCAAGGTCGCCGAGGAAGCCGGCGAGGCCATGCACGCCCTCCACGGTCTGAAGGACCTCACCACCTGCGACGACGACCACACCTGGTCCGAGGTCCAGAACGACCTGGTCGGCTCCGTCATCGCCGCCCTCCTGGCCATGCACTACATCGACCCCACGGGCGCCCGCGCCACCTTCGACGAGATCCTCCACCGCCGGACGCGAAGGGGCCGCGAAGCCGCTACGGCGGCCTGACGGCCTCCGAACATACCGTCGGCCGCGCCCACCAGGCGCGGCCGACAGCGACGCTCAGGTGCGAGTATCGGCAGCCACCCGCTGCCAGGGCGGAAGGCCCTTTCCCACAGCACCAGGGCACCCGGCTCCAGCTCTCCGCAGAGGAAAGCGCAAGCTCACGGCTTCAAACAGCCTCTGCGGCAGCACTCGTCCATCTTGGATAGGAGGAACACCGTTCGTGGGTGTCGGCCGAACCGTGGAGAGCAGCTCCCATCTCGGACGGGCTCTCGCTGCTTGAGGAAGGGGACATCGCTCATGACTCACCTTATCTGCCGGGCATGTCAGGCGCGCAACCATTGGTGGAAGCTTGATCGTCCAGCAGGCGCAGCACTCCCCGGCGGGGTGGTACGACTGTCGAGGGCGCTCAGTGAACTCCCCCCCCCATACGTCGAAAACAGCGCTAACGGCACCCGTTCCGCTCTGGCCATCCGAGGGCGCCCATCAGCGGCCCGGTAAGACCGATACTGAACATCGTCGAGCAGCGAAACCCATCGAACCAGCCTGGAAGCTGCTATCTGACACCGACAGCAAGACCAAGGCAAGAGGATCGGCACGGCACCGACGGCCCTTGGAGGTGCAGCCCAGCCGACATGTCAGGGACCCTTCCATGGCCCCCTCTGGCCTGCCCGCCCACCCGGAGCACGCACTTCGGCAGGTTCCGTCGCACTGCGGGCCCTCGTACCCCATCCGTGCCCAGCAGAGCGGACAACAGCGGCCAGATACGGCTCTCAGAGGCAGAGGCCCATCCACCTGCCCGACGCAAAACCCCAGTTCAGGCCGCCTCTGGCAGCCCAAGCACCGGTGATTCCCAAGCTCAGAGCGCGAGTTCAATTCTCGTCACCCGCTCTTCGAGGGAGGCTCCGGTCAGATCTTCTGCGGTGCTGACTCCTCCAAGGGCGCGGACGCAGCGTGAGCGAACGCGTCGAAACCGTCGTCCTGGACTCGGAGGGTCTCTCCGCCTGGATCGCCCAGAACCGTAAGCTCCTCGCGATACTGCAGGTCTTCCACGACATGGGAGCCGACCTGGTGATCGGGGCGAACACCATCGTGGAAGTCACCCACTCCCGCACCCACATGCCTCACCTGGGCTGGGCCCTGTCCCGTATCAAGGTGGAACCGGTCACCGAACAAGCGGCGAAAGCGGCAGCGGAAATCCTCAAAGCCGCCGGACTGCACGGGCACAAGTACGCCATCGACGCCACGGTCGCCGAGGTCGCCCTGCGCCAGCCGAAACCGGTAGCCCTCCTGACCTCCGACACCGACGACATGACCAAGCTCTGCGGCAGCCAGGTCCGCCTCATCCCTCTCTGACCCACCAGCCCGCCCGGACGGACGGAGCACGCACCTCGCAGGGCTCGTTGCACTGCCGGCCCTCGTGCCCCGTCCGTGCCCAGCAGCGCGGACAACAGCGGCCAGATGCGGCTCCCAGAGAACGGGACCGTCCATCTGCCCAATGCGCAATCGCAGTTCGGACTCCTTTTGACAACCCAAGAACCGCTGATTCCGGGCTTCAGCGCCTCAGTCGAAGATCGGCCCCTGCGTCCGGGTCCGCTTGATCTCGTAGAAGCCGGGGATCGAGGCGACCATCAGCGTGCCGTCCCAGAGCTTCGCCGCCTCCTCGCCCTTGGGCGCCGGGGTGACGACCGGGCCGAAGAAGGCGATCTGCTCACCGTCGGAACCCGGGACCGCGATGACCGGAGTGCCGACCTCCTGGCCGACCTTGTCGATGCCCTCGTGGTGCGAGGCGCGCAGCTCGGCCTCGTAGTCGTACGGGCTCTGGTCCGCGTAGTCGAGCAGCTCGGCGGGCAGGCCCACCTCGTCCAGCGCGGCCGCGATCGCCTCACGGGTCGGCCCCTGGCCCTCGTTGTGGAAACGGGTGCCGAGCGCGGTGTACAGCTTGCCGACGACCTCGTCGCCGTGCTTCTGCTGGGCGGCGACGACGACCCGCACCGGCCCCCACGCCCTGGAGAGCGTCTCGCGGTAGCCCTCGGGCAGCTCGTCGAGCCGGTCCTCGTTGAGGACGGCCAGGCTCATCACGTGCCAGCGGACCTCGACGTCCCGGACCTTCTCCACTTCGAGCATCCAGCGGGATGTCATCCACGCCCACGGGCACAGCGGATCGAACCAGAAGTCGACGGGGGTCTTCTCGGACATGTCTCTCCTCGGGAGGCGCACTTCTCGACTGCGGCAACTCCTCCGCGACAACGCCCCCGGCGGCCCCCGCCATTCCCGGCTGCCGCCCCCGAGCGGCGCGTGGGAGGATTCGGACAACGGATCGTAACCACAAAGGAGTGCCCGTGCCCGGTGAGAACCTGTCCCGCGACGAAGCCAGGAGGCGGGCCGAGCTGCTCTCCGTCGACGGGTACGCGGTCGCCCTCGATCTGCGTTCGGCGGTCGGGGACGGCCCGGACGGCGAGCCGCGTACGTTCCGCTCGGTGACGACCGTGCGGTTCCGCTCGGCCGAGGCCGGTGTCTCCACCTTCGCCGATCTGATCGCCCCGTCGGTGACCTCGGTGCGGCTGAACGGGCGGGAGCTGGACCCGGCCACCGTCTTCGACGGATCGCGGATCGCACTCGACGGGCTCGCCGCCGAGAACGTCCTGGTCGTGGACGCGCAGTGCGCGTACAGCAGGACCGGCGAGGGCATGCACCGCTTCGTCGACCCGGAGGACGGCGAGGTCTATCTGTACACGCAGTACGAGCCCGCCGACTCTCGCCGGGTCTTCGCCAACTTCGAACAGCCCGACCTGAAGGCGCCCTACACCTTCGAGGTCACCGCACCCGACGGCTGGACGGTGTGGAGCAACGGCGTCGGCGAGCGGACCGGCGAGGTGTGGAGCTTCGCCGAGACCAAGCCGATCTCCACGTACATCACCGCGGTCGTCGCGGGCCCGTACCACCATGTGACGGATGTGTACCGCAGGACCCTGGAGGACGGCACCGAGCTGGAGATCCCGCTCGGCGCCCTCTGCCGCAAGGGCCTCGCCAGGCACTTCGACGCCGACGACATCTTCCTGGTCACCAAGCAGGGCCTCGACTTCTTCCACGACCACTTCGACTTCCCCTACCCCTTCGGCAAGTACGACCAGGCGTTCGTTCCCGAGTACAACCTCGGCGCGATGGAGAACCCGGGTCTGGTGACGTTCCGCGAGGAGTACGTCTACCGGGGCAAGGTGACCCGCGCCGCGTACGAGCGCCGGGCGAACGTCATCCTGCACGAGATGGCCCACATGTGGTTCGGCGATCTCGTCACCATGGTCTGGTGGGACGACCTGTGGCTGAAGGAGTCCTTCGCGGACTTCATGGGCTCCTTCTCGATGGTGAACGCCACCCGCTTCACCGACGGCTGGATCACCTTCGCCAACAACCGCAAGGCGTGGGCGTACCGGGCCGACCAGCTGCCGTCCACCCACCCGGTCACGGCCGACATCCGTGACCTGGAGGACGCCAAGCTCAACTTCGACGGGATCACCTACGCCAAGGGCGCTTCGGTGCTCAAGCAGCTGGTCGCCTACGTCGGGCAGGACGCCTTCCTGGAGGGCGCCCGCCGCTACTTCAAGCGGAACGCGTACGGCAACACCCGGCTCGGCGATCTGCTGTCGGTGCTGGAGGAGACCAGCGGCCGGGACATGGTGTCCTGGTCGCGCTCCTGGCTCCAGACGGCCGGGGTCAATTCGCTGACGCCCACCGTCGTCCACGACGCCGAGGGCCGCATCACGGAGCTGACCGTCCTGCAGGACGCGGCCGACGCGTACCCCGAGCTGCGCCCGCACCGGGTCGCCGTCGGTCTCTACCGGGTCCAGGACGGGGTGCTGGCGCGGTACGCGCGCGCCGAGGCCGATGTATCGGGCCCGCGTACGGTCGTCGCCGAGCTGGCCGGGGCGGAGCGGCCCGATCTGGTGCTGGTCAACGACGACGACCTCACGTACTGCAAGATCCGCTTCGACGAGGACTCGCTCGACACGCTCCGCGCGCACCTCGGCGACATCACCGATCCGCTCGCGCGGGCGCTCTGCTGGTCGGCGCTGTGGAATCTCACCCGGGACGCGCTGATGCCGGCCAGGGACTTCATCGCCCTGGTCCTGCGGTTCGCGGGCCGCGAGTCGGACATCGGTGTGCTCCAGATGCTGCACGCCTGGACGCGGAGCGCGCTGCTGCACTACGCGGCTCCCGACTGGCGCGAGGAAGGCGGGCGGCTGCTCGCCGATGGTGCGCTGCGCGAGCTGCGGCAGGCCGAGCCGGGCAGCGAGGCCCAGCTGACCTGGGCGCGGTTCTTCGCGGCCACCGCGACGACGGACACCGACTTCCAGCTGATCGAGGGGCTGCTGGACGGCTCGGCGAAGGTCGACGGGCTCGACGTGGACCAGGAGCTGCGCTGGGAGCTGCTGGCCCCGCTCGCCTCGCACGGCGTCGCCGACGAGCAGGGCATCGCGGCGGAGCTGGCCCGCGACGACACGGCGTCCGGCAAGCGGCACGAGGTGCGCGCGCTGGCGTCGCGCCCGTCGGCGGCGGTCAAGGCCGAGGCGTGGGCGGCGCTCGTGGAGTCCGACACGCTCTCCAACGCGCTGGTGGAGGCGACGATCGGCGGTTTCGGACAGGCGTCGCAGCGTGAGCTGACCGCACCGTACGCACCGAAGTACTTCGAGGTCATCGAGCGCATCTGGGCCGAGCGTTCGATCCAGATCGGGATGCTCGTCGTACGGGGGCTCTTCCCCGGGCTGCAGGACAACCGGTCGACGCTGGACGCGACGGACGCCTGGCTTGAGGAGCACCGGGACGCGGCGCCCGCGCTGCGCCGGCTCGTCCTGGAGGCCAGGGACGACCTGGCGCGTGCGCTGCGCGCCCAGGACTGCGACGCCGGCGCGGGCCGGGCTGCCGGCTGAGACCCGGGGCGGCAGCCGGAGCGAACGCCGGACCGCGGCCGGGGACTCAGCCTTGTGGCCCGGCCGGGGACTCTGCCGGGCCACAGCCGGGTTCTCAGCCGGGTCGCGGTCCGATAAACCGTCGGCTGCTCCATCGGCGGGCCGTCCGCCTGGGCCATCCGGGCGACGGCCCGCTCGGCCGTTGAAGGCGCTTACTTTAGGACGGTGTTGTCCGGTTTTGCCGACAGTTGTGTAACAGGGGTTAGCGGGCGGCAGGAGCGTGGGCATCTCCGGTGCATGAACCGCGATACCTCCCTCTGCGGGGAGACCTCGTCCCCGCACTCCCCCCGTTCCCTCTCCCACTCCGCCGGTGTGCACAGCCGGGTGCTCTCGGCACCGCAGCTGCGCGCGCACGGAGTGACGGCGGCCCGCGCGGCCGCCCAGTGCCGGCCCGGAGGCCCCTGGCAGCAGCTGCTGCCCGGGGTCTTCGTACTGCACCCGGGCCCGCCGACCGGTGAGGAACGGCTGCACGCCGCGCTGCTGTACGCCGGGCGGCCACCGGCGGAACGGTCATCAGGCAAGGTGCCGTCCCAGCCGCGCCAGGGCCTGGCACACGGCGGCGTTGCGGCCGGTGCGGCACAGAGCAGTTCGGCACAGAGCGGTTCAGCACAGGGCGGTTCAGCACACGGCGGCCCTGCGGCCTGGCCCGTTCCGTACGGCAACACCATGGTCACCGGTCTCGCGGCGCTCGCGCTGCACCGCTTCTCGGCCGCTCCCCCGCTGATCTCGATCGACCGGATCGATGTCCTGGTGCCGCGCACCCGCAGGCTCCGCTCCACCGGCTGCGCCCGGATCATCCGCGCGCACACCCTGCCGGCCGCCCAGCCGGTCGCGGGGGTGCCGGTGGCGCCCGTGGAGCGGGCACTGGCCGACGCGGTCGCCGAGCTGCCGGACGCGGACACCGTGCACCGGCTGCTCACCGAAGCCGTGCGCGGCGGGCACTGCGAACCGGCCGCCCTGGTCAGGGAGCTGACGCTGGCCCGGCTGCTCTCGCGTGACCAGGTGGCGGACGCGGTCGACTCGCTCCTCGCCGAGGGGCGTTCCCTCGCCGAGGGCCGCCTCTACGGCCTGGTGCGCGACCACCGGCTGCCCGACCCGCTGTGGAATGTGGAGCTGCGGCTGCCGGGCGGTCCCTCGCTGGGCGGTGTGGACGTCTACTGGCCCGACGAGGCGGTGGCGGTGGCGCTGGACACCCGGGCGGCGCCCCACGGGCGCACCGGTCAGGGGGCAGGTGGTGCGGCCGGTCATGCGGCCTGCGCCGATGAGGACGTGCTCGATTCGCCGTACGCCCGTAAGCGCGACCATCTGGAGCGGCTCGGCATCACCGTCGTGCATCTGACGCCGGCCAAGCTGCGCGACGCACCGGGACAGCAGGCGACGGTGGTGCGTACCGCCCTGATGGCCGCCGAGGACCGCGCGCCCGCGGCCCGTGTGGTGATCCTGCCCCGCTGAGCCGGAGGCCGGCGGCGGCGAGGGGGTGCAGCCGGGGGCGGATCAGCGCTTCTTGAGGACCAGTTCGGTGTTCCGGTCGGCGGCCGCACCCGAGAGGTCCGTACGGGAGCCGGGGGCGTTGAAGGACAGTTCCCGGTAGAGCGCGGCGAGTCCGGTCTGCGAGAGGTCGGTGAAGTCGGTGCGGTGCGGGGCCGCCGACTCGACCAGGGTGGTGAAGAGCGAGAGGGTGCCGTCCTTGTTGTCGGTCAGCTCGAAGACCCGGGCGAGCTGCGGGAAGTCGATGTGCGACGCGGTGGTGACCTCCCAGAAGGAGCCGTGCGGCTGGATCTTGTTGCGGTGGCTGTGGCCGTTGATCCAGGCGACCGCGTTGCGGTGCCTGCCCAGCAGCGCGACGATCTCGTCGCCGGAGTGGTTCCGCTCGCCGGGGCGGGCCGGGTCGGGGTGGGTGTTGGTGATGGTCCAGCTGTTGTGGTGGCTGAAGACCAGGGCGTGTTCGCCCGCGTGGGCGGTGAGCGTGCGGTCCAGCCAGTTCAGCTGTGCGGTGCCGACCGTGCCGGTGAAGTGGCCGCCCCTGCCGGTGGTGTCGAGGCTGATCCCGATGACGCCGGGCGCGATCCGGAACGTGTAGTAGAGGGTGTCGTTGTCGAGGTTGGCCCGGGTGTAGCCGTGCCCCACCGGGCCGGCGCCGGCGTGCGCGGGGTCGAGATGGGCGGTGAGGTACTCGCGCGGGGTGAAGGGGGCGCGGGCCGGGTCAGGGGTGATGGGGCGCAGGTCCTTGCCGTGCCTGCGGACCAGGGCGGCGAAGTGGCTGCCGTCGAAGTCCCCGTTCTTCTGGTCCGTGGCCAGCTGGGCGCGTGCCTCGGCGGCCGGGATCTCGTACAGCTTCCGTCCGCCGGCCGCGAAGTCGGCCAGGAAGTGGCCGCGGGCCGCCATGGATCCGCTGCTGAGCGAGTCGTGGTTGCCAACGGTCGAGTACCAGGGCATGCGCAGGCCGGGGCTGTTCACTGAGCGTACGGCCGCCGCGAGGAACCCCTCGATGTGCGGGAAGCCGCGCTGCTTGTCGGTGTCGCGCAGGGCCGAGTCCGGGTGCCAGAAGTGCTTGATGCCGGAGTCCTGGACCCCTTCGTAGCGGCGCGGGTCACCGGTGTTGGGGGTGATGCGCCCGCCGCTCATCACCGTGAGGAACCAGCCGAGTTCGGCGTGGGAGTTGTTGTCGGTGTTGTCCCCCGTGGTCATCACGAAGGAGAGCGGCGCCCCGGTGGCGGGCCCGGTGCGCAGCGCGTTGACGCGTTCGACCAGGGAGACGGCGCCGGGCACCGTCAGCGCTTCGTGGGGGCGCCAGGCGGCGGTGTCGGCGGGGCGCAGGAACTCGCCGCGCACCGGGTGCTGGACGTCGGTGAGGTGCAGGTCGGTGAGTTGCACGAAGGCGGCGATGGTGGTGCGCCGGGCGGCGCGGCCGGAGCGGGCGGTGGCGAGCCGGTCCCGTACGACACGGTCCCAGCCGGGGCCGTCGCCCAGCCGCCGGTAGCCGCTGCCCGGGTGGCCGGTACGGGGGGCCGCAGCGGTGAGCA
>NZ_JAAGLN010000259.1 GCF_010548145.1 Streptomyces sp. SID10853 | reverse complement strand
TCTCGTACGGGAGGCACTCGTCGACGGGCTGCGGCGCGAGGGGCTGGGGCTGCTGCGCTGGACCCCGCACGCGCGGGAGCTACGGCAGCGGCTCGCCTTTCTGCACCGGGAGGTGGGCGGCGGCTGGGCGCCGTCGAGCTGACGGTGCGGCCGCTGAAGAGCCCGCCGGCCGCTCTCGTACGGGAGGCACTCGTCGACGGGCTGCGGCGCGAGGGGCTGGGGCTGCTGCGCTGGACCCCGCACGCGCGGGAGCTACGGCAGCGGCTCGCCTTTCTGCACCGGGAGGTGGGCGGCGGCTGGCCTGATGTGTCGGACGCGGCGCTGCTGGCGCGGCCCGACGAGTGGCTGGAGCCCGAGCTCTCCCGTGCCGGGCGGCGGGGCGATCTGGCGCGGATCGAGGCCGGGCAGGCGCTCGGCAGGCTGCTGCCCTGGGCGACCGGCGAGGCGGCACGGCTGGACGAGCTGGCGCCCGAGCGGTACGAGGTGCCGAGCGGGTCCCGGATCCGGCTGGACTACGGCGGCGCCCAGCCGGTGCTCGCGGTGAAGCTGCAGGAGATGTTCGGCCTGGCGCGGACGCCGACCGTGGCGGGGGTGCCGGTCCTGGTGCATCTGCTCTCCCCGGCCGGCCGGCCCGCCGCGGTGACGGCCGATCTGGCGTCGTTCTGGCGGGAGGGGTACCGGTCGGTGCGCGCGGAACTGCGTGGGCGCTACCCCCGGCATCCGTGGCCCGAGGACCCGTCGGACGCGGCGCCGACGCGGTACACGAAGGCGCGCCAGAACCGGGGGTAGACGGATCCAGGGGCTTCAGGCGATGACCGGTTCGGGGTCGGGCAGCCGGGCGTCCGGCCGGTCGGGCTCCCCGGGGCGGCGGCTGCGCGCCTCCAGCCAGAGTGCGAGGGCGAGCAGGCAGATGCCCAGGCCCAGGAAGCCCCAGGGCAGATACGAGGTGAGCAGCAGCACGAGCAGCCGGTTCGACTTCACCAGGTCGACTGTGTAGTTGACGTAGTCGGGGCGCATCTTCACGTCCCCCGCGAACGCCGTGACCTTGGCCCGGCCGCCCAGCAGGGTGCCGCCGCGCAGCTCCTCCTTGTGGATCTCCTCGCCGTTGACCGGGGCTCCGGTGACCGGGTCGACCCAGAACATCCGCTTGGTCGAGTACCAGCGGGTGGTGCCGGTCTTCGCGACGGACTCCGGGGTGATGCCCTTGACCGGCATCTTCTTGGGCATCGACACCTTCGTCCAGGGGATGGTCTCCTCGAAGTAGTAGACGTCGAGGCCGTGGAACTTCACCGTGCCCCGGTAGTGGATCGGGGCCGAGGTGTGGGTCTGGGCGTCGAAGTACTCGTAGTCGCGCTTCTGCGTGAGGAAGGGCCACTTGAACTCGATGCCCGTCCGGCTGACCGGGTCGCCGTCGACCATCTCGCCGGTCGCGTGGACCGGCGCCTGGGTGTGGGCGTCGAAGATGTAGCGCTCGGGGATCTCGGACACCATCTTGCCGTCGGGCCCCGCGACATAGGACAGCGAGTCCCAGACGACGACGTCGCGTCCCGCGCTCTGCTCGATGCGGTTGGATTCGGCCACATTGCCCCGGAGTGTCTGCACGATGGTGACCTCGGGGACCTTCTTGGCCTGCATGGTGCTGTAGTCGAGGAGGGTCGCGGGCTTCGCCTGCAGGACTTCCTCCTGGTACTGGTTGGCCGGGATCTTCGCCAGCCGGGGGAAGGCGTACCAGCGCAGCAGCGGGGACATGGCGGCGCAGAAGACCGCGAAGGCGAGCAGCACCAGACTGGCTTTACGGCGCATGGCCGTCCTCCTACTGGGTCTTGGGGCCTACTGGCTCTTGGGGCCGGGGACGGTGGTGAGCAGCGGTTTGGGCGAGGTCTTGCCGGTGGGTGAGCCGACCGCCGAGAAGGTGAGGACGAGGGCGAAGGCCACGGCCAGCCCGATGGCGGCGGCGATGAGGGCGCGCATGCACGGCCTCCTACAGGATCTGATGCATCGTCAGGGATGGGGCACCGTAGCAACGCGGCGGCGAGATGAGAACACGTTGCGCGGACCTGTTGCCGGGACCCGGCCCGGCGCACACGACTGAGCCCGGCCGCGCACCGGTTTCGGTGTGCGGCCGGGCTCAGTGACTCGGCCGGTGACTCGGCCGGTGGCTCGCTCTGCTCGGCCTGGTTCAGTGGCCCGGCCCGGCCCGGTGGCTCGGACGGCCGGACGGGCCCGGGTCAGCCGGTGGCGCAGGGAGTCGGGCTGCCGCTCTTGCTCGGGGACGGCGACGGGGAGGGCGAACCGCTCGCGCTGCCGGACGGGGACGGCGTGGGTGACGCGGAGGGACCGGCCGAGCCCGAGGGCGAGGGCGAAGGGCTCGGGCTCGCGCTGTCCGACGGCGAGGGCGAGGGGCTCGGGCAGCCGGAGCCGCTCGGCGAGGGCGACGGCGAACCGCTCGGGCTGCCCGAAGGGCTCGGCGACGGCGAGGGCTTGCCGCTCCTGCTGGGGCTCGGGCTCGGTACGGAGATGGTCCCGGTGCCGCTCTTCGTCGGCTTGGGGCTGGGCTTCGGGCTGGGCTTGGACGACGGGAACGGTGACGGGGCCGAGGAGTGCCGGGACGGAGCGCCGCCGGTACGGGCCGGGGCGCCGCTGTCGCCTCCCCCGTACCCCTGGCCGCCGGGTTCGGTACCGGTGGGCAGCACGCCCGTACCGTCCGGGACGTCGTGGACGCCCTTCCGGTAGAAACCGAACCAGGACAGGACCGTACTCAGATACTCCTGCGAGTGGTTGTAGCCCAGGATCGCCTGGTCGAGGTCGTGCTGCACGGCGACATCGCGGCCGTCGGCGCAGAGGTAACGGCCGGTGGCGAGCGAGGCGTCGAAGACGTTGTTGGGGTCCTTCTTGCCGTCGCCGTTCCCGTCCTGTCCCCAGGTGGCCCAGGTGGACGGGATGAACTGCATCGGGCCGACCGCGCGGTCGTGCGTCGCGTCGCCGTCGTACTGGCCGTTGTCGGTGTCGGCGATGTCGGCGAAGCCCGCGCCGTTGAGGACGGGGCCGAGGATGGGGCTGAGCGTGGTGCCCTGGGCGTCCACCCGCCCGCCGCGCGCCTGGCCCGACTCGACCTTGCCGATGGCCGCGAGCAGCTCCCACGGCAGATGGCAGCCGGGATCGGTGCCTGCGACGGTCTGCTCCGCCTTGCGGTAGGCGGCGAGCACCGACGCCGGTATGCCGGCGGCGGCCGATCCGGCCGGAGTGGTGACGGGGGTGGCCGGTTCGGCGGGGGTGTTGAGCGGCGGAAGATCGGTGAAGTACGGGGAGTCACCGCTGACCGGGGTGCCGGAGGGGGGCTTCGCGTCAGCGGCCTGCCTGCTGCTCTCCGGGGCCTGGCTGCCCATGGCGTCGGGCGCCTGCGAAGCGGTCATCGCCGCCACGGCCAGGGCGGCCACCGTGGTCGCCGTCGCTCCCTTGCGCAACCGGCTGCTGAAATGCGGTGCCATAGACGTGGTCCCTCCCCCTCGACTGATCGCGCTCCCCAGCGCGGGACTCCGGTGACATTACGACAACTACCGCCCCCACGGCACCGGTCACTGACCGTTTTCACCGATTCTTCAGCTGCGGTCCGTCCGTCGTCCTTCCGCCGCGGTGCGACATGCCGGAGCCCGTCCGGAGCACTTCTGTGGGCCCGGACGGGCTCCGCCTCAGATACGCCGCGCCCCGCCGGGCCGGCCGGGGGTCAGTGCGCGGCGGACTCCCAGTCCGCGCCGACGCCCACCGACACATCGAGCGGTGCGCGCAGCTGGGCCGCGGCGGCCATCTCCCTACGGAGGATCTCCTCCACCTGCTTGCGCTCGCCGGATGCGATCTCCAGCACGATTTCGTCGTGCACCTGGAGCAGCATCCGCGAGGACAGTCCGGCCTCGGCCAGCGCACGGTCGACCTTCAGCATCGCGACCTTGACGATGTCCGCGGCCGTGCCCTGGATGGGGGCGTTGAGCGCCATCCGCTCGGCCATCTCGCGGCGCTGGCGGTTGTCGCTGTTGAGGTCGGGCAGATAGCGGCGGCGGCCCAGCATGGTCTCGGTGTAGCCGGTGGCGCGCGCCTCCTCGACGACGCGCTGCAGATAGTCCCGCACCCCGCCGAACCGCTCGAAGAAGGTGTCCATCAGCCCGCGCGCCTCGCCGGCCTCGATGTTCAGCTGCTGGGAGAGGCCGAACGCCGAGAGTCCGTAGGCGAGTCCGTACGACATCGCCTTGATCTTGCGCCGCATCTCCGGGTCGACGGCGGACTTCTCCACCCCGAACACCTGGGAGGCGACCGTGGTGTGCAGGTCCTCGCCGGAGGTGAACGCCTCGATCAGCCCGGCGTCCTCCGACAGATGCGCCATCACCCGCAGTTCGATCTGGCTGTAGTCGGCGGTCATCAGCGTTTCGTATCCCTCGCCGACGACGAAGCCGCGGCGGATGGCCCGGCCCTCGTCCGTACGCACCGGGATGTTCTGCAGGTTCGGGTCGGTCGACGACAGCCGGCCCGTCGCCGCCACCGTCTGGTTGAAGGTGGTGTGGATGCGGCCGTCCGCGGCCACCATCTTGATCAGGCCCTCGACGGTCACCCGCAGCTTGGCCTGCTCGCGGTGGCGCAGCATGATCACCGGGAGGTCGTGCTCGGTCTGCGCGGCCAGCCAGGCCAGCGCGTCCGCGTCCGTCGTGTACCCGGTCTTGGTCTTCTTCGTCTTCGGCAGACCGAGTTCGGCGAAGAAGACCTCCTGCAGCTGCTTGGGCGAGCCGAGGTTGAACTCGTGTCCGACCGCCGCGTGCGCCTCCTTCACGGCCTGCTGCACCGCACCGGCGAACTGCTGCTCCATGCCCTCCAGATGGGCGCGGTCGGCGGCGATGCCGTGCCGCTCCATCCGGGCCAGCAGGATCGACGTCGGCAGCTCCACGTCGTGCAGCAGGCCGGCGGCACCGACCTCTTCGAGCCGCTCGCCGAACGCGTCGCCGAGGTCGAGCACCGCGCGGGCCTGAGTCATCAGGGACTCGGCCTCGGCCTGCTCGTCCGTGCCGAAGGCGAGCTGGCCGTCCGCCGCGGCGGCCGGGGCGAGCTCCCGGCCCAGATACTCCACGGCCAGCGGCTCCAGTGCGAAGGAGCGCCGGCCAGGCTTCACCAGATACGCGGCGAGCGCGGTGTCCATCGCCACGCCCTCGACGCGCCACCCGTGCTCGGGGAAGACCCGCATCGCGTTCTTCGCGTTGTGCATGACCTTGGGGCGCTGCGGGTCCGCGATCCAGGCGGCGAACGCCTGCTCGTCGGCCTCGTCCAGCTGTGTGGTGTCGAACCAGGCCGCGGGCCCGCCGGCCGCCGCCAGCGCGATCTCACGGACGCTGCCGGTGCCCAGCGCCCAGCTCTCCACGGTGGCCATGCCCAGCGGCTGCCCGCCGTGCTCGGCCAGCCAGGGGGCCAGCTGCCCGGAGGCCAGCACCGAGCCGTCCAGCTCCACTCCGGCGGCCGGGGCCTGCCGGGCTTCGTCCGCCGCACCCGGGTCGACCGCGAGCAGCCGCTCGCGCAGGCTCGGGTTCCGGATCTCCAGCACGTCCAGCACGTGCGCGAACGCCTCCCGGTCGTACGCCGCGCGCTCCAGGTCCGCCGGGCCCTTGGGCAGCTCCACGTCGCGGACCATCTCGGTGAGGCGGCGGTTGAGCCGCACCGCCTCCAGGTGGTCGCGGAAATTCTGCCCGGCCTTGCCCTTGACCTCGTCGGCGCGCTCCACCAGCTCGGCGAACGAACCGAACTGATTGATCCACTTCGCGGCCGTCTTCTCCCCGACGCCGGGGATGCCCGGAAGGTTGTCCGACGGGTCGCCGCGCAGCGCAGCGAAGTCCGGGTACTGCTGCGGGGTCAGCCCGTACTTCTCCTCGACCTTCTCCGGTGTGAAGCGGGTCAGCTCGGAGACGCCCTTGGTCGGGTACAGCACGGTGATGTGGTCGGTGATCAGCTGGAACGAGTCCCGGTCGCCGGTGACGATCAGCACCTCGAAGCCGGCCGCCTCGGCCTGGGTGGCGAGCGTGGCGATCACGTCGTCGGCCTCGAAGCCCTCGATCGCGAAGCGGTCCACCCGCATCGTGTCCAGCACCTCGCCGATCAGCTCGACCTGGCCCTTGAACTCGTCGGGGGTCTTCGAACGGTTCGCCTTGTACTCGGGGAACTCGTCCGCCCGCCAGGTCTTGCGCGAGACGTCGAAGGCCACCGCGAAGTGGGTGGGCTCCTCGTCACGCAGAGTGTTCGCCAGCATCGACGCGAAGCCGTAGACGGCGTTCGTCGTCTGACCGCTCGCGGTCGTGAAATTCTCCGCGGGCAGCGCGAAGAACGCACGGTACGCCAGGGAGTGCCCGTCCATGAGGAGCAGGCGGGGGCGGGTGTCTGCGGTCTGCTTCGATGCTGTCTTTGCCACGGGTCCGATCCTGCCACGGAGCACTGACAATCCAGACCTCCGGACACCTCACAGGGTCCGCTGTCAGTGGCCCATGAAAGGATCGGACACGTACGAAGGATCCGCCCGCTCGAAGGGGAGCGCCATGGCTGCCAAGCCGCCCGCAGGTGACCCGGTCCAGGACGCGCCGCAGGTCGCGGCCCCGAAGCACGCCGCAGCCGGTCTGCCCGCCATCGGTCACACCCTGCAGATCGCGCAGCAGCAGATGGGCGTGGTGCGGACGGCGCGGACCCTGCTCAAGGTCAATCAGAAGGACGGATTCGACTGCCCGGGCTGCGCCTGGCCCGAGGGCGAGAAGCGGCACACCGCGGAATTCTGCGAGAACGGCGCCAAGGCCGTCGCCGAGGAGGCGACGCTGCGCCGGGTGACGCCCGCGTTCTTCGCCGCGCACCCCGTCGCCGACCTCGCCTCCCGCAGCGGTTACTGGCTGGGCCAGCAGGGCCGGATCACCGAGCCGATGCTGCTGCCCGAGGGCGGCGACCGGTACGAGCCGGTCAGCTGGGAGCGCGCCTTCGGGATCATCGCCGATGAGCTGCGCGCGCTGGACTCCCCCGACGAGGCGCTCTTCTACACCTCGGGGCGCACCAGCAACGAAGCCGCGTTCCTGCTCCAGCTCTTCGCCCGCGCCTACGGCACCAACAATCTGCCCGACTGCTCCAACATGTGCCACGAGTCGTCCGGCTCGGCGCTCTCGGAGACCATCGGCATCGGCAAGGGCAGCGTCTCCCTCGACGACATGCACCAGGCGGACCTGATCATCGTCGCCGGGCAGAATCCGGGCACGAACCATCCGCGGATGCTCTCGGCGCTGGAGAAGGCCAAGGCCGCGGGCGCGAAGATCATCTCGGTGAATCCGCTGCCGGAGGCGGGCCTTGAGCGCTTCAAGAACCCGCAGACCCCCCAGGGCATGATCAAGGGCGCGGCCCTCACCGACCTGTTCCTGCAGATCCGGATCGGCGGCGACCAGGCGCTCTTCCGCCTGCTGAACAAACTGATCATCGAGACCGAGGGCGCGACCGACGAGCTGTTCGTCCGCGAACACACCCATGGGTACGAGGAGTTCGCGGCCGCCGCGCGCGCCGCCGACTGGGACGCGACGCTCACCGCCACCGGCCTCTCCCGTGCGGACATCGAGCAGGCCCTCGCGATGGTCCTCGCCTCCAAGCGGACCATCGTCTGCTGGGCCATGGGCCTCACCCAGCACAAGCACGCGGTGCCGACCATCCGCGAAGTCGTCAACATGCTGCTGCTGCGCGGCAACATCGGCCGCCCCGGCGCCGGCGTCTGCCCCGTCCGCGGTCACTCCAACGTCCAGGGCGACCGCACGATGGGCATCTTCGAGCGGCCCGCACCCGAGTTCCTCGACGCCCTGGACAAGGAATTCGGGATCACCTCCCCCCGCCACCACGGCTTCGACGTCGTCCGCGCCATCGAGGCGCTGCGCGACGGCCGGGCCAAGGTGTTCTTCGCCATGGGCGGGAACTTCGTCGGTGCGACACCCGACACCGAGGTCACCGAGGCGGCGATGCGCCGCGCCTCCCTCACCGTGCAGGTGTCGACCAAGCTGAACCGCTCGCACACCGTCACCGGCACCCGTGCCCTGATCCTCCCCACCCTGGGCCGCACCGACAAGGACGTCCAGGCGGGCGGGAAGCAGTTCGTGACCGTCGAGGACTCCATGGGGCTGGTCCACGCCTCCCGGGGCAACCTCACGCCCGCGGGCCCGCGGCTGCTCTCCGAGCCGGCGATCGTCGCCCGGATGGCACGGGCGGTCCTCGGGGCCGAATCCGCCATCGGCTGGGAGGAGTTCGAGAAGGACTACGCGACGATCCGGGACCGGATCTCGCGTGTCGTACCGGGCTTCGAGGACTTCAACACCCGCATCGCCGCCCCCGCCGGCTTCTCCCTCCCGCACGCCCCGCGCGACGAGCGCCGCTTCCCCACGGCCACCGGCAAGGCCAACTTCACGGCGGCCCCCGTCGAGTATCCGAAGCTCCCCGATGGCCGGCTGCTGCTGCAGACCATGCGCTCGCACGACCAGTACAACACCACGATCTACGGCCTGGACGACCGCTACCGCGGCATCAAGGGCGGCCGCCGCGTCGTCCTGGTCAATCCGGAGGACGCCCGCGAGCTCGGCCTCGCCGAGGGCTCGTACACCGACCTGGTCAGCGAGTGGAAGGACGGCGTCGAGCGGCGCGCACCCGGCTTCCGGGTCGTGCACTACCCGACCGCCCGCGGCTGCGCCGCCGCGTACTACCCGGAGACGAACGTCCTGGTCCCGCTGGACGCGACCGCGGACGTCAGCAACACCCCCGTGAGCAAGTCCCTGGTGGTCCGTCTGGAACAATCCGGCACGGCCTGAGCGTTTGCTTAGGCCACCGGGCGGCGAACCCGGGCTGCCGGACCCCGGCGGCCGTGCGCCGCCGGTACCCACCGCAGCAGCCACGACGATCGGAGCCGGACCACCATGGGCGAGCAGACCACCGTGAAGTTCCCTCAAGAGGTCATCGACGAGTACGCCGCGCTCGGCGTCGACCTCCCCGGGCTGTTCTCCGCCGGCCATCTCGGCGAGCGGATGGACGTACGGATCGTCGAGGCGGCCGCCGACCGCGTCGTCGGCACCATGCCGGTCGAGGGCAACACCCAGCCGTACGGACTGCTGCACGGCGGCGCGTCCGCCGTGCTCGCCGAGACCCTCGGCTCGATCGGTTCGATGCTGCACGGCGGCCCGTCGAAGCTCGCCGTCGGTGTCGACCTCAACTGCACCCATCACCGCGGCGCCCGCAGCGGGCTGGTCACCGGGGTGGCCACCCCGGTCCACCGCGGCCGCTCCACCGCGACCTACGAGATCGCCATCACGGACGAAGAGGGCAAGCGGGTCTGCACGGCCCGGCTCACCTGCCTGCTGCGCGACGTCACCCCCGACAGCTCGGCGGGCTGACACCGGCCGCGGGCGGGCGGGCTTCCGGCCC
>NZ_JAAGLN010000258.1 GCF_010548145.1 Streptomyces sp. SID10853 | reverse complement strand
AGAGGTCAGCCGGCGTGGCGGCTCCGGGTCCAGGTCCTGGGCCAGCTCGTCCCTGGAGCGCCCGGCCGCGGCCACCGCCAGGCTGATGCTGCCGCGGCGCGGGACCGCGGGGCCGCCGGGGCGGCTGCTCGCCGTGGTCGAGAGCCCTGGCGAACGCTCCCGGTCGGCCAGGCTCAGGGTCGTCCGGAGCGCGACATCGGCCTCCTCGTCGCCCTCGCGCAGGAAGACGGTCTCGATGTCCCAGCTGTCCGCCTCGGCGTTCAGCCAGCAGGTCAGGGTCTGCTGGAGGCCCAGCGGCCGGCCGGTCCGCTGGTCACCGGGTGCCACCGACAGCCGGGGCGGGATGACCCGGGGGCCCGTCATGTGGTGTTCCGCGACGAGCGGGAGATGCCCGGCGATGGTGGCGGCCGGGATCATATAGAAGTGGAAGAACGGACTCCGGTCGGCCGGGGTGTCGTACACGGCGACCATGATCCCGAGCAGCCGCCCGGTCCCGGCCTCGGAGACTCCGGCCCCGCTGAAACCGCGGGGGTTCCGCTCGTGGAAGTCGACCGGGTTGATCTGCACCCACTCGTCGCCGTGGCCCCCGGGCCCCTTGAGCACCGCGTCCACCCAGAGCCCGCCCGAGCGGTTCCTCGGGAACCCGTCCACCGTCACACGGGTGTCGTACGGCACGGGGTCGCGGTGCAGTACGGCCGTGGAGGCCACCGGGGCCGGCTCGGTGAGCCGTAGCAGCGCGAGATCCCCCTCGTCACGCCCGTACCGCTCCACCCAGTGGCCGTCGATCACCCGCGCGGAGCGCGACACCCCCTTGGACTCCCCGGTCAGGACGGGGAATTCGACCCGTACCGGCACAGCGGGGCCCGGCACCACATGGGCACAGGTCAGCACCAGATCCTGCCCCAGCAGGACTCCGGCACCGAGCACGTCCCCCGGCTCGCCCCCGGGCAGCTCCGCATGCAGGCGCAGCCGCCAACTCTGTTGATCCATAAGCGCGTTGAGCCGTATCGGCTCCCCCTCCATGCTTCCCCAGAGTAGGGGCAGGACGCGACAATGGGCCCCGGGCTGCACAAGGGGGAGCAATGAACGACGGGACAGGCGCCGCACCAGTGGCGGGGCTGGCGGACCTGATCAGCCAGGTCAGGAACGAACTGGCTGAGGCACAGCGCCGGATCGGGGACAGCACACTGCGGCTCAGCGTGGAGCGGGTGACGCTGGAGATCGCCGTGCAGGTGAGCCGGGAGGTGGACGGCGAGGGGAAGCTGCGGATCGGGGTGGTCACCGTGGGCGGCAGCGGGTCGGTGACACGCGACAACACCCACCACATCAAGGTCGAACTGCAGCCCCGCAACCAGGACGACACCCCGGGCTGGATCCCGGTGAGCCGCCAGTAGGGCCCTGCGGGGCCGCGCCGTCCGCCTGTCCGGTCAGGCGCGGGCGTCTGCGGACAGTCGGGGGTCTCCGGACAGTCAGCTTCTCCGGACAGCCGTCTCGTTCCGGACAGCCGGCGCGGCCCCGGACAGTCAGCGTCTCCGGACAGCCGGCGCGGCCCCGGACAGTCAGCGTCTCCGGACAGCCGGCGCGGCCCCGGACAGCCGGGCGTCGCCGGACAGCCGTCTCGTTCCGGACAGCCGGCGCGGCCCCGGGCAGCCGGGCGTCCCCGGGCAGTCGGGCGTCGCCGGACAGTCGGCTCGTCCGGTCGGGCGAGCGTGTCCGGTCAGGCGAGCGGCTTCGGCAGCGGCTTGCCGTACCAGAGTTCCACCAGCCTCGCCGCGATCGAGATGCCCGCCGGCGGCAGCACATCGCCCGCCTCGATCGCCGAGCGCAGGTCGTCCCGCGAGAACCAGCGGGCCTCGCTGATCTCCTCGCCGTCCACGGTGATCTCGGACGACGTGGCCTGCGCCATGAAGCCGAGCATCAGGCTGGACGGGAAGGGCCAGGGCTGACTGGCGACGTACTGCACCGTGCCGACCGTGACGCCCGCTTCCTCGAACACCTCACGCCCCACCGCGGCCTCGATGGACTCGCCCGGCTCGACGAAACCCGCGAGCGTGGAGAACCGGCCCTCCGGCCAGTGCACCTGCCGCCCCAGCAGCGCCCTGTCGTGCTCGTCCGTGACAAGCATGATCACGGCCGGGTCGGTGCGCGGGTAGTGCTCGGCCCCGCACGCCTGGCAGCGCCGGATGTGACCGGCGGCGGCGATGACGGTGCGCTCGCCGCAGCGGGAGCAGAACCGGTGCAGCCGCTGCCAGTTCTCCAGCGCCACCGCGTGCACCAGGAGCCCGGCGTCGAGCGGCGAGAGCAGCAGGCCGGCCTCGCGCAGCCCGGCCGGGCGGGCGGACTGGTCCATCCGGCCGGGGAGGGTGTCCTTCTGGAGCGCGAAGTACCGCACTCCGTCCGCGTCCGTGCCGAGGAAGTAGCGGTGCTCCTCGGTGAGGGGGGCTTCGAACGACGGGGTCTTGAGCAGCTCGGTGCGGCCGTCGGACGTCTCGTCGATCAGTGCCTGGCCGCCGGAGACCACGAACACCCGGGTCGTCGGGTGGCTCCAGGCCGCCGCGAGCCACGCCTCGTCCAGGCGGTGGTGCGCGGCCCGGTCGATCCCGCTCGGGGCCGTCAGGCCGATCGGCCGGTGCGGATCCGTCGCCGGGCCGGCCTCGGTGCCGGTCCCACTCCCGCTCTCGCTCTCGCTCTCGCGGCCTTCGGTGGCATTGCTGAAGTTGCTCACAGGTGCTTCCAACTCCCCCTCATGGACTGGGTGGTTCCGTTCAGCATTCGGTTCGGTTCGTCAGTCGTCGGTCCGGCAGTCGTCGGTCCGGCAGTCGTCGGCTCAGCAGTCGTCGGCATTCGGTTCCGTTCAGCTCTCCCGGCGCAGGGCGGCGGCCATGTCGCCCCACAGATAGGCGGTGGTCTCCACGCCCTTGAACAACAGGTCGAGTTCGACCTTCTCGTTGGGCGCGTGCCAGCCGTCGGACGGTACGGAGATACCCAGGAAGAGCACCGGCGCGCCGAGCACGTCCTGGAGATCGGCTGCGGGCCCCGAGCCGCCCTCGCGGGTGAAGCGGATCTTCTCGCCGAACGCCCGTCCCATGGCCCGTACGACCGACTGGAGCGCGGGGTGGTCCAGCGGGGTCAGACACGGCCGGGTGCCGGCGCTGAACGCGATCCCCTGGCGGATCCCCGGCTCCGCCCGGCCCGCCGCCCACTCGGTGACCAGCTGCTCGATACGTACCGGGTCCTGGCCCGCGACCAGCCGGAACGAGAGCTTCACCATGGCCGACGACGGGACGACCGTCTTGCCGCCCGGGCCCTGGTAGCCGCCGCCGATGCCGTTGACCTCGGCGGTCGGACGGGCCCAGATCCGCTCCAGGGTGCTGAGGCCCCGCTCGCCCGCCGTCGCACGGGACTTGGCCGTACGCAGCCACTCGGCCTCGTCGAAGGGCAGTTCCGAGAAGAGTTCGCGCTCGGTGTCCGTCAGCTCCGCGACCCCGTCGTAGAAACCGGGCACGGTGACCCGGCCGTCGGCGTCGTGCAGCGCGGCGACCAGCCGGGCCGCCGCGGTGGCCGGGTTCGGGACGGCGCCGCCGAACGAGCCGGAGTGGATGTCCTGGTCCGGGCCCTCGAAGGTGATCTCGCACTCGGCGAGGCCGCGCATACCGGTGCAGACGGTCGGCGTCGTCTCGGACCACATACCGGTGTCGGAGACGATCACCACGTCCGCCGCGAAGCGCTCGGCCTGCCGCTCGACCAGCTCCCTGAAGTGCGGGGAGCCGGACTCCTCCTCGCCCTCGACGAGGAGCTTGAGGTGGACGGCGGGAGCGGTACGGCCGGTGGCGGCGAGGTGGGCACGGACACCGAGTGTGTGGAAGAACACCTGGCCCTTGTCGTCCGCCGCGCCCCTGCCGTACATCCGGCCGTCCCTGACGACCGGCTCGAAGGGGTCGGTGTGCCAGCCGTCGTCGGCCGCGGCGGGCTGGACGTCGTGGTGGCCGTAGACCAGGACGGTCGGCGCCTGCGGGTCGTCCGACGGCCACTCGGCGAAGACGGCGGGGGCACCGGGCGTATCGAGGATCTCGGTGACCGGGAAGCCGGTCTCCCTGAGTTTGGCGGCCAGCCAGTCGGCGCTGCGGCGTACATCGGCTGCGTGCTCCGGCTGTGCGGAGACGGAGGGGATACGCAGCCAGTCGGCCAGGTCTTCGAGGAAGTGCTCGCGGTGCTGGTCCAGGTACGTGCGGACAGCGCTGTCCGGGGTGTCGCTCATGCCATCGAGCCTAACCGGCCGGTCGGGGTGGCTCGCCCGGTGGATCTCCCAGCAGGATCCGCTCAAGACCGGCCCGGCCCGGCAGGGGTGTGGGCCTGATCACTTCTCCGGTCCGTACGTAGAGGAACGCGGCCGTGACCGAGCTGAGCGGGATGTGGTGCTGCTCGGCCCAGGCCAGCCGGTAGACGGCCAGCTGGAGCGGGTCGGCGGTGTGGGCGCGGTGGGTCTTCCAGTCGACGATCTCGTAGGTGTCGCGGGAGGTTCGGTAGACGGCGTCCATCCGGCCGCGGATCACCCGGCCCGCGAGGGTGAGGGTGAAGGGGGCTTCGACCCGGTGGGGCGTACGCCCGGCGTACGGGGTGCGCTCGAAGGCCGCTTTCAGTTCGGCCAGATCGCGCTCGTCGGCGATCTCCGGTTCGTCGTCGTCACCGCCGGGCAGTTCGTCGGGTCCGAGCATGGGCAGCGGCAGTTCCTCGAAGCGCGACTCGACCCAGGCGTGGAAGCGGGTGCCGCGGCGGGCCGCCGGCTGCGGCGGACGCGGCATCGGGCGGGCCAGCTCGTGCGCGAACGCGTCCGGGTCGTCGGCGAGGCGCAGCAGTTGGGTCGCGGTGAGGGTGAGCGGTACGGGGACGTCGCGCACGGTGCGCCGGGCACGGAGCAGTTCTGCCGTCAGGGCGTCGAGGTCGCGGTCCCAGGAGGCGAGGGTGCGGGCGTCCTCGGGGGTGAGGGGGGCCCGGGCGTGCGGCACGGGTGGGGAGGCGGGGGCCGGAGCGCCGTGCGGGGCAGAGCCGTCCTGCGGGTCCGTGGTCTCGGCGCGCTGCCCCGGACCCCGGTCCTCGGTCTCCCCCGGACGGGCCTGAATATCGTTGAGCTGGTCCAGGACCAGGTCGGCCGCTGCCCTGCGGCGGGTCAGGGATGTCCCGTCCAGCGGCAGCGGCCAGGCGTGGTCCGCCGCCGCGTCCCGCAGCGCCGGGTTCTCCTCTCCCTCCTCGGGGGCGTCCGCCCAGACCTCCGTCTCGCCGTACCCGGCAGCGCAGTGCTCCTGCAGCGCGAGCAGGAAGTCCGACGGGCCGCGCGGGCGCTTCTGGCTCGGGCCCCACCAGTGGGCCGAGCCGAGCAGCAGCGAGCGCGGGCGGGTGAAGGTGACGTAGCCGAGGCGCAGTTCCTCCGTGTGCTGGTGGGATTTCATCGCCGCCTTGAAAGCGGCGATGCCCTTCGCGTCCCACGCCCCGACCCCGGGGAGCGTCGCCGCGTCGCCGCGCAGCGCGTGCGGCAGCACCTTCGGCTGCGCCGTCCAGGACTCGCGGGACTGCTCGCTCGGGAACTGCCTGGCCACCAGACCGGGGACCGCGACCACATCCCATTCGAGGCCCTTGGACTTGTGCGCGGTGAGGACCTTCACGGTGTTCTCGCCGCCGAGCAGCGCGTTGTCCAGGCCCTTCTCGTACTGGGCGGCCGTCCGCAGGAAGGCCAGGAAGGCCAGCAGGCTCGCCTCACCGTCCAGCGACGCGAAGCCCGCCGCTATGTCCAGGAAGTGGGAGAGGGTCTCGCGGCGGCGGGCGGCCAGGGCGTGCGGGGATGCCGAGAGCTCGACCTCCAGGCCCGTCGTGGCGAGCACCCGGTGCAGTACGTCCATGAGCGGGTCGGCCAGCGAGCGCCGCAGGTCGCGCAGTTCGGCGGCGAGGCGGGCGAACCTCACCCGGGCGTCGGCGGAGAACTCGAGCCCGTCGTCCGGCCCGTCGGGGAAGCCCGCCTCCTGGCTCGCGCCGCCGGCCAGGAACGTGTCCAGCGCGTCCGCGAGCGAGACCACCTCGGCCGGGTCGACCCCTTCGACGGCCTCGGCGAGCCGCTGGTCGGGGTCGGCGTCATCGCCGCCCGCCGCGCTGTCGTACCTCACGAGCAGCCGCGCCCTGCGGCCGAGCAGCGCCAGGTCGCGTGGGCCGATCCGCCAGCGCGGCCCGGTCAGCAGCCGGACCAGCGAGGCGTTGGCCCCCGGGTCCTGGAGCACCTCGCAGACCGCCACCAGATCGGCCACCTCGGGAAGGTGCAGGAGCCCGGAGAGGCCGACCACCTCGACCGGTACGTCCCGCGCCACCAGCGCGCCCTGGATCTCCGCGAAGTCACCGGCGGTGCGGCAGAGCACCGCGATCTCACCCGGGTCCTTGCCGGTACGCACCAGATGCGCGATCGAGTCCGCCAGCCAGCCGATCTCCTCCTCGTGCGTACGGAGCAGGGCGCACCGCACCATGCCGTCCAGCTCGGCGCCCGGCGCGGGCCGCAGCGCCTCGACGCCCGCGTGCATCGCGCGCAGCGGGGCGGCCAGGCCGTTCGCCAGGTCGAGGAGGCGGCCGCCGCTGCGCCGGTTCTCGCTGAGCGAGAAGCGGGTGGCGGGGCTCCCGTCGGCGTAGGGGAAGTGCTCGGGGAAGTCGTCCAGGTTGGCGACGGACGCGCCGCGCCAGCCGTAGATCGCCTGGCAGGGGTCGCCCACGGCGGTCACCGCGTGGCCGCTGCCGCCCCCGAAGAGGCCGGAGAGCAGCAGCCGCTGGGCGACGGATGTGTCCTGGTACTCGTCGAGCAGGACCACCCGGAACTCGTCGCGCAGGATGGTGCCCACCTCGGGCCTGGTCAGCGCCAGTTCGGCCGAGAGCGCGATCTGGTCGCCGAAGTCCAGCAGGTCGCGGCTGCGTTTGGCCGCGCGGTAGCGGCTCACCAGGTCGAGCAGTTCCCGGCGGGCCACGGCGGCCTCCGGGACTTTGCGCAGCTCCGCGTTGGAGAGCCTGGCGCTCTCCAGGGTGGCCAGCAGCTCGGTGTCGTACGCGCGCAGCGCCTGCGGGGTCACCAGATGCTCGGCCAGCTCGCCGTCCAGTGCCAGCAGGTCGCTCACCAGCGAGGAGAACGACTTCGTCAGCGCCGGATAGGGCCCCGGCGCCTCCTTGAGCACCCGGGCCGCCAGCTGGTAGCGGGTGGCGTCGGCGAGCAGCCGGGAGGACGGCTCAAGACCGATCCGCAGCCCGTGGTCGGTGAGCAGCTGTCCGGCGAAGGCGTGGTACGTCGAGATGCGCGGTTCGCCCGGCGAGTAGTACGGGTCGGCGCTCCCCGCCGGCACTGCGGGGTGGCCGCCCGGTGCCCGGTGGGACGGGCCGGCGTCCGGGTCGGTCACCCCGGCGCGCACCAGCGCCTTGCGGACCCGCTCGGCCAGCTCGCCCGCCGCCTTGTTGGTGAAGGTCAGCCCGAGCACCTGCTCGGGCGCGACCTGCCCCGTCCCCACCAGCCACACCACCCGCGCGGCCATCACCGTGGTCTTGCCGGAACCGGCTCCGGCCACGATGACCTGCGGGGCGGGCGGCGCCGTGATGCAGGCCGTCTGCTCCGGGGTGAAGGGGATGCCGAGGAGCTCCTTGAGCTGCTCGGGTCCTGTGATGGGCGGGGTCACCTCAGAAAGGCTAACGGCGCCCTGTGACATCCAGGCCGGCGTCCCCGCCCGGCCCGCTCGCGTACCGCTGTCGTACCGCCGTCACTCCACGATGTGGCGCCCCTCCGGCAGGGCGCTGCAGGAGGCGCGGAACGCGCAGTGCGTGCAGTGGCTGCCCGTCGTCGGTGTGAAGCGCTCGTCCAGCACCTTTCCGGCGGCGGTGGCCAGCAGGTCGCCGACCCACTCCCCCGCGAGCGGCTCCTGGGACTGGACCTTGGGCAGCGCGTCGCCGCCTTCCTTCTTCGCCGCGGCCTGCCGCAGCTGGACGAGTTCGGCGCCGCCCGCTTCGGGGCGCAGCCCGCCGAACACCTCGTCCACCGCGCCCTCGCGGACCGCGAGCTGGTAGACGGCGAGCTGCGGATGGCGGGCCACCTCGTCCCTGGTGGGTGCCTGCTTGCCGGTCTTGAAGTCGACCACGTACGCGCGGCCCTCCGCGTCCTGCTCGACCCGGTCCATCGAGCCCCTGATGCGCACCTGGTACTCGCCGGCCTCCAGGGTCACGTCGAAGGGGTGCTCGGTGGCGGCCGGGGTGCGGCCCGCGCGGTCCATGACGTGCCAGCGCAGGAAGCGTTCCAGTGCGGCGCGCGCGTTCTCCTTCTCCTGGCCGGACTTCCAGGGGGCGTCGAAGGCGAGCGAGTTCCAGACCGAGTCGAGGCGCTCCATCAGGACGGCCAGATCGGCGGGGGTACGCCCGGACGCCACCTCGTCCGCGAGGACGTGCACCACGTTGCCGAAGCCCTGGGCGGCGGTGGCGGGCGCGTCCGCCTTCACCTCGCGGCCCAGGAACCACTGGAGGGAGCAGGTGTGGGCGAGCTGGTCGAGGGCGCTGCCGGAGAGCGCGACCGGCTGCGCGGGGTCACGGACGGGGGCGGCGGAGTGCGTCGGCTCGTACAGGCCCCACCAGCGGTACGGGTGCGCCGCGGGCACCAGTGGCTGGTCCTCGTCGTCGGTGAGCGCGGCCAGCCGGGCGAGCCGGTGGGCGGCCGCCTCGCGCAGCTCGGGGGACGCCTTCGGGTCGACGGTCGTGGCGCGCAGCTCCGCGACCAGCGGGGCGACCGCGAGGGGGCGCCGGGGGCGGCCGGTGACGTCCCTGGGCTCCACGCCCAGCTCGGTGAGGAAGCGCGACGGCTGGTCGCCGTCGTCGGCCGGTGCCTTCACCGCGGTCACGACGAGCCGGTCGCGGGCGCGGGTGGCGGCGACGTAGAAGAGCCTGCGTTCCTCGGCGAGGAGCGCGCCGGGGCTGAGCGGCTCGGCGAGCCCGTCGCGCCCGATCCGGTCCGCTTCGAGGAGGGAGCCGCGGCGCCTGAGGTCGGGCCACAGCCCTTCCTGCACACCGGCGACGACGACCAGGCCCCACTCCAGGCCCTTGGCGCGGTGCGCCGTCATCAGCCGGACCGCCTCGGGGCGCACGGTCCGCTTCGAGAGGGTGTCGGCGGCGATGTCCTGGGCGTCGACCTCTTCGAGGAAGTTCAGCGCGCCCCGCCCGCCAGTACGTTCCTCGGCGCGGGCCGCGGTGTCGAAGAGCGCGCAGACGGCGTCCAGATCACGGTCGGCATTGCGCCCGGCGGCTCCGCCGCGCAGCGTCGCGCGCTCCAGGCGCCGGGGCCAGTTGGTGCCGCTCCACAGCTCCCACAGGGCCTGTTCGGCGGTGCCGCCGTTCTCCAGAAGCGCGCGGGTTCTGCTCAGGAGCTTGCCCAGTTGCTGCGCGCCCCTGGCGTACGCGGGGTCGTGCGCGATCAGCCGTCCGGGCTCGGCGAGCGCGCGGGCGAGCAGTTCGTCGGACGGCGCGGGGAGCCGGTTGCCGCCCGCCCGTTCCTCGTCGCGCAGGGCGCGGCCGAGCCGGCGCAGATCGGCGGCGTCCATGCCGCCCAG
>NZ_JAAGLN010000257.1 GCF_010548145.1 Streptomyces sp. SID10853 | reverse complement strand
GGCGCGACACCCGCCGGGCTGCGGGTCTTCGCCGAGGTCGCCGCGGACACCATCCGGCGCAGGGGCGGGCCTCCCGTCGCGGTGCCGGCGCCCGGCACACCCGATGAACTCGGCGCGCGGGCCGCCGATTTCATCCGGCGGTACGAGCGGTACGGCGGAGCGCGTGACCTCGACAGCGCGGTCGGACTGCTGCGCCTGGCCGTGGAGGGGGAGCGGCGCCGCGAGATGCTGCCAGGCCGTCGGGCGGAGCTGTCGCGGGCGCTGCTGCTGCGCTGGCGGCTGCGGGCACTGGACGAGGATCTGGCGGCGGCCTGGGAAGCCGTGGGTTCCGGGGGCGGGTTCGCGGCCGCCGAGGTGCTGTACACCATGGCGGTGGCCGCCGGGAACGGAGACCTCGGCCAGGAGGCGGCGAGGCGCGTACTGCGCGAGGCCACCGGCCCGTACACCGACGACGCGGACACCGTGGTCGAGCTGCTGACCGCGGCGTCCGACCGGCTCCGCGGGCTGACGGAGTCCGTGCGGCTGTCCGAGGAGTGGCCGGCTGCCGCCGCACTCCACATCGAGGTACTGCGGCGCCTGTCCAGGGCGAACGGACCGGCGGTCGACACCACGCCGCTGTATGCGGCAGCGGCCCTCGCGGAGCGGCTGGCGGACACGGCGGACCGGGCCGGGGCGCGGGTGCTGCACGGCACCCTGGAGCTGGACCTGGCCCGCCACGTGGTGAGCGACGACGTCGTACGGCATTACGCGGAGCGCGCGCTCCGGGCACTGCGGCCCGCAGCCGCCGAGGCCACCGGGGGCGCCGAACGGGCCGACATCTGGCTGAAGATCGCCGGTGCGCTGGAGCTGTCCCAGCTGGAGGACAGCGACCCGTTCTGGCGGTGGGAGGTACTGGACGCCCTCGCCGAAGCCCTGGCGGCGGCCGAGGACGACGGCGTCCGCCACCACTGCCTTCTGCGTATGGGCGATGTGCACTGGCAGGGCCACATCGACCCCGCGGCACCCGCGGCACCCGCGGCACCCCGGTCACCCGTGGCTCCGGCCGGAGACCTCCCGGAGAGCGGGCGCCCGGCCGGAGACCCTGCGGATGACCGCGATCCGCCCGGCCGGCCGGCGGCCCCCCGGGCGCGGACCCACCTGGACGGCGCCATCGACAACTGGTCCGCAGCCCTCTCCACCGGGAGCCCGGAACGCCCGGCCCGGCTGCTCACCCGGCTGGGCAGGGCGCTCGGACACCGGGCCGAGCGGGACGAGGCGCCCGCCGATCTGGACGAGGCCGTGCGCCGACTGCGTGAGGCCGTCGACGAGACAGCCGAGTCGGATCCCGAACTGGCCCAGCGCCGGGAGCTGCTCGGAGCGCAGTACCTGGCGCGCTACCGGTCCACCGGCGCACTCACCGACCTCTACGAGGCGGACTGGGCCTACGGTTCGGCCGCCCGCGGGGCGCGCGATCCGTATGCGGCGTCGCGCGCCTGGCGGGCCCGGGGAGACACCGCGGTCCTGCTCGCCCGGCACACCGGCACCCCCGACCGGCTCCAGCAGGCGGCCGAGCACTACCTGCGTGCCACCGATGTCGACGACGCCGTCGGCGCGGGCGCGGCACGGGCGGCACGGGCGGCCGTACTGGAGGAACTCGCCGGCCCGCTGGACGCTCTCCGTGAGTACCGTGCCGCCCTCGCGCTGCTGGAGTCCGCCGGACCCACGGGAGAAGAGACAGCGGCCGGGGTCCGGGCAGCCGTCGCCCGGCTGACCTCCGAGGCGGCCGGCCGTTGACTCCGGACAACGAACGGCAGCACGGCGACCCGCTGCCCCGGCTGACCGCGCCGCGGCACACCACCCACCCGGTGCTGGCCGCCGTACTCGCCGAGACCAGGCAGCGCGACCCGCACGAACCGCTCGTCGCCTACTACGAGGACGCGCCATGACCCGTGCCGTCCGCGACCGGCCCGCCGTACAGCGGCCCGTGGCCTTCCGGCAGTTCGTGCTGAAGGTCCACAGCCGCTGCAACCTGGACTGCTCGTACTGCTACGTCTACCGCGGCCAGGACAGCAGTTGGCGTGAGCGCCCACGCCGGGCCTCCGGCGAGACCGTCCGCAGGGCCGCCGCGCGGATCGCCGAGCACGTCACCACGCACGGGCTGTCGCGCATCCGGATCGAACTGCACGGCGGTGAGCCGCTGCTGTCAGGCCCGGGCCCGGTGATCGCGTACGCCCGCGCCGTACGGGACGCGGTCCCCGCGGGGTGCGAGGTCACCGCGACGGTGCAGACCAACGGCACCCTGCTGACGGCCCGCACGCTCGGTGCGCTCGCCGCCGCCGGAGTCCGGGTCGGGCTCTCCCTCGACGGCGGTAGCGCGACGCTCAACTCCCGCCGCCGGGACCACGCGGGCCACCCCTCCTGGCCCGCCGCCCACCGCGCCGCCCGGCTGCTCGCCGAGTGTCCACACCCCGGCACGTACGCCGGGATCCTCTGCACCGTGGACCTCTCGGCCGACCCTGTCGCGGTCTACGACAGCCTGCGCGCCCTGCGTCCGCCGGGGCTCGACCTGCTGCTGCCGCACGGGAACTGGTCCGTACCGCCGCCGGGGATCGAGCCGGGGGTGCCGGGCCGGCACCGGCCACGGCCCACCCCGTACGGCCACTGGCTGGCCGCCGCCTTCGACCGCTGGTGGGACGGTGGGCCAGGACAGCCGCGCGTACGGCTCTTCCACACCCTCGTCGCGCTGCTGCTGGGCGAACCCGCAGCGGCCGAGGCGGTGGGGCTGGCGCCGCTGGCCGCTGTCGTGGTGGAGACCGACGGAGCCATCGAACAGGTCGACGCGCTCAAGTCCGCATACGAGGGGGCCCCTTCCACCGGGTTCGATGTCTTCAGCGACTCTTTCGACGCCGCGCTCGCGCACCCCGGGATCGCAGCGAGGCAGCTCGGCGCTAAGGCGCTTCCCGGTGTCTGTCTGAGCTGCCCGGTGCTCCGGGTCTGCGGCGGCGGCAACTACATCCACCGCTATGCGGAAGGGGCCGGATTCCGCCATCCCAGTGTGTACTGCGCCGATTTGGAGTACCTCATCCGGCATATCGCCCACCGGCTGAGCGCTTTCGTCACGTGACGTATCGTGGCGCCGACTGGCCGTCAACATGGCGACTTCTGTTCACACTTGAGTGGTAGGTGCACGACAGTGACGCAACTGGTTGAAGGGGTGACGACGACGGAGCCGACGCCCCACGTCACCGTGGTCTTCGCCGGGCAGAGCGAACCCTGGGCCCGCTGGATGGACCGGCAGCTCACGGAGGTGGGCGCCGCCACCGCCCTGGTCCGTTGGAACCCCGCCCGGAGGACGCCCACCGCCGACGCCCTGACCGGCATGCTGAGCGCACCCGGGCGGATTCTGCTCGTCATCGACGACTGGTTCGAGCGGTTCGACGAGAGCACCCACACGGCGTGGTCCGACGCGCTGGGCCAGGTGCTCGCCGAGCACCCGGGCCGGATCGCGGGAGTCAGTGTCACCACCCGCCCGATGCCGGAAGCGATCATCGCCCTCGGCCCGGTCGCCCTGCGCGGCCTGAGCGCCGACGCGGCCCGCAGACGGGTGCTGGAGGTCACCGGCACGTCCGGAGGCGCGGTCCGTCCGGTCACCCTTGACCACGCCCCGAGGTTTCCCGACGACCCGCCCGACATCCAGAACGTGCCGCGCCGCAACCGCAGGTTCACCGGCCGCGGCGGACTGCTCGACCGGATCCACGACCACTTCGCGGCGGGCAGCGGCGAGGGCACGGTGCTCGCGCTGTGCGGCCCCGGCGGGATCGGCAAGACCCAGATCGCCCTGGAGTACGTCCACCGCTTCAAGGGCGAGTACGACATCGTCTGGTGGCTCGACGCGGCCGGCATCGGAACCGCCCGTGAGCAGTTCGGCGCCCTCGCCGACGCACTCGGGGCGGAAGCCGGCAGCAAACTCGACCAGTCCATCGCCGCGGCCGCCGCACGGCTGCGGGCCACCGGGGACAGATGGCTGATCGTCCTGGACGGCGCGGGCGACCCGGAGAAGCTGTCCGCGCTGCTGCCGGAAGGAGCGGGCGACGTCCTGGTCACCACCAACCACCAGGAGTGGTCGACACGGGCCGAGTTCTTCCGTGTGCACCAGTTCGAGCGCGCGGAGTCCATCGCCTTCGCGGGGCGCCGCTCCCAGCGGCTCTCGCCGTACGAGGCCGGGCTGCTCGCCGAGGCCGTCGAGGACCTGCCGCTCCTGCTGGACCAGACGGCGGCCTGGCTCGATATCAACCCCACCGTCGATATCCCCGAGTACATACGGGAGCTGACGGAGAGCAACCCCGACCGCTTCGGGGTGCTCACCTCCCAGGACTACCCGGTCGCCTTCCAGATCGCCTGGGCCAGAACCCTCGGCAGCCTGCACGAACAGGACCCCGGCGCCTGGAAACTGCTCAACCTGCTCGCCCGCTTCTCACCGGGGGTGCTGCCACTGCGGCTGCTTCAGTCGGCGCGCGCCGCGGACCTCCCCAGACCCCTGGACCGGCTCGTCCCTGAGCCGAGCAGCTGGAACTCCGCGCTGCGCCGGCTCTCCGAAGTGACCTCCATGCGGCTGGAGTACGACCCGGTCCCGCGGATGGGCGGCTCCGTCACTGTCGCCGCCCTGCGGATGCACCGCATCTTCCACTCCTTCGTACGGCACGCCCAGACACCCGCTGAGCGTGTCGAGCTGACCGGAGCTGCCCTCAAGGTGCTCGTCACCGCGGACCCCCGGGACCCCGCTTCGTCCCGCAACTGGTCCCGCTACGCGGAGCTGATTCCGCATCTGGAGACAGCGGGCGCTCTGGAGTCCGATGACGAGGACGTGCGCAGGCTCGTCCTCAACTGCATCGAGTACCTGCGGATGCGGGGCGAGTACGCGGAGGGCAGACGGCTGAGCCGTGCGGCCGTCGCGCACTGGGAGCCGGTCTCCGGCGCCACCAGCACGTCCGTCCTGGTCGCCGTCCACCAGCGCGCCAACATGGAGCGCAGGCTGGGGCGTTACGCGGAGGCCGAGGCGGTCGGACGGGAGGTGCTGGAGCGGCTGCTGAGCAGCCCGCGAGCCGAGCCGATCGAAGTGATCAGGGCCAGGGACGGGCTCGGCGGCACCCTGCTGGCGCTCGGCCGCTACGACGAGGCCAGAACGCTCTTCGAACAGGCGGACCGGGAGGCTGTCACTTCCCTGGGCGACGCCGAGGTGCCGCGCACCCTCTCCATCCGGAACAACCTGGCCGAGGCGATGGGCCTTCAGGGGCACTACCGGATGTCACTGGATCTGCACCGGGACATCCTGACCGCGCGGGTCGCCCTGCTCGGCGGGCGCAATCCGCTCACCCTGCACTCGGCGTTGCGCACGGCGTCCATGCTGCGACTGCTCGGCCGTTACCAGGAGGCCCTGGAGATCCAGCAGCACAACTCGCGGCTGCACGGTCAGGAGCTGGACCGCAACCACGGACAGACCCTCAACGCCGATCACAACCTCGCCCTGTGCCTGCGCCGCGACGGGAAGCTCCTCCAGGCCAGAGCACTGCTGTCCAGTGTCCGCAAGCGCCGGATCGCCCGGCGCGGCCGCCGCCACCCGGACACCCTGCGGGCGGGCGCCGACTTCGCGATGCTGCTGCGTGAGGCGGGCGAGTTGCGCGCGGCGTACGAGCTCGCGGACGAGACGGCCTCGCTGTACGCGCTGCAACTCGGCGAGCTGCACCCGTACGCCGTGGGCACCCGGGCCAATCTGGCGCTGCTGCAGGGCGACGCGCACGACCACGAGGGCGCACTGGAACTCGCCGGACAGACCCTGCGGCAGATGACCGACGCCGTGGGCGCCGACCACCCGTGGACGCTGGGCTGCGCCTTCAACACCGCGACGGCCCGGCAGCGGCTGGGAGACACCGAGGGCTCCATACGGCTGGGACACGACCTGGTGGACCGGGCGGTGCGGACGCTGGGCCCCGGGCACCCGCTCACCACCACCGCCCAGTCCGCGCTCGCCCGTGACCTACGGGCAGCGGGCGATACGGCGCTCGCCGACCGGCTGCACACCGAAGCCCTGGAACGGATCACCGAACTGCTCGGGGAGGGACACCAGCACACCCGCAGCATCCGGGACGGCGCGGTGCGGTACTGGGACTTCGAGCCGCAGTTCGTCTGAGCACTACGCCGAGGGGCCCGGACACATCACACGATGCGTCCGGGCCCCTCGGGCGTTCCCGCCGGTACCGCCTAGGCCTCGAAGACCTCGGCGACCAGCTGGGCCTGCTCGGCCTGGTGGCGCTTGGCGGAGCCGACCGCGGGCGACGAGCCGTGCGGCCGCGAGATGCGGCGCAGGCGCTCACCGTGCGGGACGTCGGCGCCGACCGCCAGGTCCAGGTGGTCGATCAGGTTGAGCGCGATGAACGGCCACGCACCCTGGTTCGCCGGCTCCTCCTGCGCCCAGAGGTACTTCTCGGCGTTCGGGAACTTGGCGATCTCCGCCTGCAGTTCGGCACCCGGCAGCGGGTACAGCCGCTCCAGACGGATGATCGCGGTGTCCGTGACGCCGCGCTTGGTGCGCTCCGCGTCCAGGTCGTAGTAGACCTTGCCGGCCGTGAAGACCACCTTGCGCACGGCGCTCGGGTCGACGCTGTCGTCCCCGATGACCGGACGGAAGCCGCCCGTGGTGAACTCCTCCGCCTTCGACGCGGCCGCCTTGAGGCGGAGCATCGACTTCGGGGTGAAGACGACCAGCGGCTTGTGGTGCGGGTTGTGCACCTGCCACCGCAGGAGGTGGAAGTAGTTCGACGGGAGCGTCGGCATGGCGACCGTCATGTTGTTCTGCGCGCACAGCTGGAGGAAGCGCTCCGGGCGGGCGGACGAGTGGTCCGGGCCCTGGCCCTCGTAGCCGTGCGGGAGGAGCAGGGTGACGCCGGACGTCTGGCCCCACTTCTGCTCGGCGGCCGAGATGTACTCGTCCACCACGGTCTGCGCGCCGTTGACGAAGTCACCGAACTGCGCTTCCCACATGACCAGCGACTCCGGGCGGGCCAGCGAGTAGCCGTACTCGAAGCCCATCACCGCGTACTCGCTGAGCAGCGAGTCGTAGACGTTGTAACGCGCCTGGTCGTCGGAGAGGTAGAGCAGCGGGGTGAAGTCCTCGCCGGTCTTGCGGTCGATGAGCACCGCGTGGCGCTGGCCGAAGGTCCCGCGGCGCGAGTCCTGGCCGGAGAGGCGCACCGGGGTGCCCTCCAGGAGCAGCGAGCCGATGGCGAGGGTCTCGCCCATCGCCCAGTCGATCGTGCCGTCGTCGATCATCGCGGCCCGGCGCTGCACCTGCGGCAGCAGCCGCGGGTGCACCGTGATCCGGTCCGGGATGTTGACCTGGGACTCGGCGATCCGCTTCACGACCTCCTGGGAGATCGAGGTGTCCACGGCGACCGGGAACTCGGCCTGCGGGACCGGCACCGATGCCTCGGCCGGCTCCGACGTGGCCTCGCGGACCTCGGCGAAGACCTTCTCCAGCTGGCCCTGGAAGTCCTGGAGCGCCTGCTCCGCCTCTTCGAGCGTGATGTCGCCGCGACCGATGAGGGACTCGGTGTAGAGCTTGCGCACCGAGCGCTTCTTGTCGATCAGGTCGTACATGAGCGGCTGCGTGAACGAGGGGTTGTCGGCCTCGTTGTGACCGCGGCGGCGGTAGCAGATGAGGTCGATGACGACGTCCTTGTTGAACGCCTGGCGGAACTCGAACGCGAGGCGCGCGACGCGCACCACGGCCTCCGGGTCGTCGCCGTTCACATGGAAGATCGGCGCCTCGATCATGCGCGCCACGTCGGTGGCGTACATCGAGGAGCGCGACGACTCCGGGGCGGCGGTGAAGCCGACCTGGTTGTTGATGACGATGTGCACGGTGCCGCCGGTGCGGTAGCCGCGCAGCTGCGACATGTTGAGCGTCTCGGCGACGACGCCCTGGCCCGCGAAGGCCGCGTCGCCGTGCAGCGCCACCGGCAGCACGGTGAAGTCCGTGCCGCCCTTGTTGATGATGTCCTGCTTGGCGCGCGCGATGCCCTCGACGACCGGGTCGACGGTCTCCAGGTGCGAGGGGTTGGCGGCCAGCGAGACCTTGATCTGCTCGCCGTCGAGGCCGGTGAAGGTGCCCTCGGAGCCGAGGTGGTACTTCACGTCGCCCGAGCCGTGCATCGACTTCGGGTCGAGGTTGCCCTCGAACTCGCGGAAGATCTGCGCGTACGACTTGCCGACGATGTTGGCCAGCACGTTGAGACGGCCGCGGTGGGCCATCCCGATGACGACCTCGTCCAGGCGCGACTCGGCCGCCGAGTCGATGACCGCGTCGAGCAGCGGGATGACGGACTCGCCGCCTTCGAGCGAGAAGCGCTTCTGGCCGACGTACTTGGTCTGCAGGAAGGTCTCGAACGCCTCCGCCGAGTTCAGCCGGCGCAGGATGCGCAGCTGCTCCTCGCGCTCGGGCTTGGCGTGCGCGCCGCGCTCGATGCGGTCCTGGATCCACTTGCGCTGCTTGGGGTCCTGGATGTGCATGAACTCGACGCCCGTGGTGCGGCAGTACGAGTCGCGCAGCACGCCCAGGATGTCGCGCAGCTTCATCATCGACTTGCCCGCGAAGCCGCCGACGGCGAACTCGCGCTCCAGGTCCCACAGGGTGAGCCCGTGCTCGATGATGTCCAGGTCGGGGTGCTTGCGCTGCTTGTACTCCAGCGGGTCGGTGTCGGCCATGACGTGGCCGCGGACCCGGTAGGAGTGGATCAGCTCGAAGACGCGGGCGGCCTTGGTGACGTCGTTGTCGTGCGAGACGTCGATGTCCTTGAGCCAGCGGACCGGCTCGTACGGGATGCGCAGCGCCTCGAACAGGTCGTCGTAGAAGCCGTTCTCGCCGAGCAGCAGGTTGGCGAGGATCCGCAGGAACTCGCCGGACGCGGCGCCCTGGATGACCCGGTGGTCGTAGGTCGAGGTCAGGGTCATGACCTTCGAGATGCCCAGCCTGTTCAGGGTGTCCTGCGAGGTGCCCTGGAACTCGGCCGGGTAGTCCATCGCGCCGACGCCCATGATGAGGCCCTGACCGGGCATCAGACGGGGCACGGAGTGGACGGTGCCGATGCCGCCCGGGTTGGTGAGCGACGCGGTGACCCCGGTGAAGTCGTCCATCGTCAGCTTGTTCGCGCGGGCGCGGCGGACGATGTCCTCGTACGCCTGCCAGAACTCGAAGAAGTTGAGCGTCTCGGCCTTCTTGATGGCCGCGACGACGAGCTGGCGGTCGCCGTTCGGCTTCACCAGGTCGATGGCGAGGCCGAGGTTGACGTGGGCCGGCTTGACCAGCGTCGGCTTGCCGTCCTTCACCGCGAAGGAGTGGTTCATCGACGGCATGGCCTTGAGGGCCTGCACCATGGCGAAGCCGATGAGGTGGGTGAAGGAGACCTTCCCGCCCCTGGCGCGCTTCAGATGGTTGTTGATGACGATGCGGTTGTCGAAGAGCAGCTTCACCGGGACCGCGCGGACGGACGTGGCCGTGGAAGTCCAGGTGCCCTGCAAGGAGGGCGTGCCCGAGCGTGTTCCAGGCCAGCACGTCCGTACGGCGGCCCAGCACGATCGCCGGGACGCCGTCGACGGCGCGGAGCAGGTCGTGTGTTTC
>NZ_JAAGLN010000256.1 GCF_010548145.1 Streptomyces sp. SID10853 | reverse complement strand
CCCCGCCCGCCGCCGTCGCACCGGGCGCCACCCCCGGCCGGCTCCCGCCCGGCCGCACCACGGCCGAGCGGCCCCCACGCCCATCCGGCCGTCCCACCGGCAACCACCCGCCAGCAGACAGGATTCAGCCATGACGGAGCACCCCTCCCCCGCCGCCGGTCTCCCGGACGCTCCCGCGCCGCGGCTCACCCATGAGGTCGTCAACCAGGTGCCGCCCCGCGTCGGTATCGACGAGTACGCAGCCAACGCCCCGCTGACCGCGGCCGTCCAGGAGTTCGGCGCGGGCCACCACGCGTCCGAGCTGCACGGGATCGGCGCTCTCGTCGGCTCGGGCGAGTTCCAGGAGTGGGCCGAGCTGGCCCACACCAGCCCGCCCGCGCTGCGGACCCACGACCGCTACGGCAACCGGGTCGACGAGATCGACTTCCACCCGGCGTACCACGAGGTGATCGGCGCCTCGGTACGGCACGGCACCCATACGGCGGCCTGGGCCGACCCCAAGCCCGGTGCCGCGGTGGCGCGGGCGGCCTCCTTCATGCTCTTCGCCCAGATCGAACCGGGCCACGCCTGCCCGATGTCCATGTCGCACGCGGTGGTGCCGGTGCTGCAGCGCGACCCGGACGTGGGCCGTGACTGGCTGCCCGGCCTGTTCAGCCGCACCTACGACCCGCGGCTCATCGCGCCCGGCCGCAAGGCGGGGCTCACCTTCGGTATGGGGATGACGGAGAAGCAGGGCGGCTCCGACGTACGGTCCAACACCACCCGGGCCGTCCCGCTGCCGTCCGACCCGGACGGCCGCGCCCATCTGCTCACCGGCCACAAGTGGTTCTTCTCGGCCCCGCAGTCCGACGCGTTCCTGGTCCTTGCGCAGGCAGAGGCCGGGCTCACCTGCTTCCTCGTGCCCCGGGTGCTGCCGGACGGCACCCTCAACTCCGTCCGTATCCAGCGCCTCAAGAACAAGCTGGGCAACAAGTCCAACGCGTCGTCCGAGGTCGAGTTCGACGCCACCTGGGCCCAGCGGGTCGGCGAGCCGGGCCGCGGGGTGCCGACCATCATCGAGATGGTGAACCACACCCGGCTGGACTGTGTGCTGGGCTCCACGGCCGGGATGCGGCAGTCGCTGTCGGAGGCGGTGTGGCACGCCACGTACCGCTCCGCGTTCGGCGCCCGGCTGGTGGAACAGCCCGCGATGACCGCCGTACTGGCCGATCTGGCCCTGGAGACGGAGGCCGCCACCTGGACCTCGCTGCGGCTGGCCTCGGCATACGAGGAGGACAGCGGGGAGTCCGAGGTGTCGTTCCGGCGGCTGGCCACGGCCGTGTCCAAGTACTGGATCTGCAAGCGCGGTCCGCACCACGCCTATGAGGCGCTCGAGTGCCTGGGCGGCAACGGGTACACGGAGGACTGGCCGCTGGCGCGCCGCTACCGCGAGCAGCCCGTCATGGCCGTGTGGGAGGGGTCGGGCAATGTGATCGCGCTCGACGTCCTGCGCGGGATCGCCAGGACGCCACACTCCCTCGACGCGTTCTGGGACGAGCTGGCGAAGACCGCGGGCGCGCATCAGGTCCTCGACGCGCACGTCGAGCGGCTGCGCCGGGATCTGGCCGCCGATCTGCACGACCCGGTCGCCGCGCAGACCCGCGCACGGGCCACGGTCGAGGGAATGGCGCTGGCGCTGCAGTCGTCACTGATGCTGCGGTACGCACCGCACGCGTCGGCCGAAGCATTCGTCGGCGCCCGGCTCGGCGAGGACCGCGGGCATCAGTACGGCATCCTCCCGCGCGGCACGGACGCGGCGGCGATCGTGGCGCACCACTCGGGCCCGGCGGACACACCACGGAACTGACCTTGGTACGGGGTGGAACTGACGCCCAGCCCCCGACTGACACGGCAGTCGTTATTTTGCGCTCTGGACGTGGTTTCTTGCGCAGACTCATAGACTTTCTTCGGTCCCGCTTCTAGCCTTTCGGCGTCCGCAGAGCCCCCCACGAGCCGCAAGGACGTATGTCTGTGACCCCTCCCCCAAGACGCCGCCTGCTCCGCCGCGACATCTCCGTATCGCTCTCCATGGCACTCGCCCTAGCCGGAACGGCCGCCGCCGTGGTCCTCTCCAGTGCCCCCACCGCCTGGGCGGCGGGGGTGCCGGCCCCCTCACCCGTCGGCGTTTCCGGCCGGGGCGCCGACGTGCCCTTCAAGGAGCAGGAGGCCGAGTACGCCGCCACCAACGGCACCCTGATCGGCCCCGACCGCCTCTACGGCCATCTGCCGTCGGAGGCGTCCGGACGTCAGGCGGTGACGCTCGACGCGACCGGCGAGTATGTGGAGTTCACTCTCACCGCGCCGGCGAACGCGATGTCCTTCCGGTACTCGCTGCCGGACACACCGGACGGGGCGGGCCGGGACGCCTCCATCGATCTGAAGGTCGACGGCAACCAGCTCAAGAGCGTGCCAGTGACCTCCAAGTACAGCTGGTATTACGGGGGTTACCCCTTCAACAACAACCCCGGTGACACCAACCCGCACCACTTCTACGACGAGACGCGCACCATGTTCGGCTCGACTCTGCCGGCCGGGACCAAGGTCCGCCTCCAGGTCTCGTCGACGGCGCAGTCACCGACGTTCACCATCGACCTGGCCGACTTCGAGCAGGTGGCCGCGCCGATCGCCGAGCCCGCGGGCGCGCTGGACGTGGTGAAGGACTTCGGCGCCGACCCGACCGGAGCCGCGGACTCGACCGCCGAGATCCAGGCGGCCGTCGACGCGGGCAAGGCCCAGGGCAGGACGGTGTACATCCCGCAGGGCACCTTCCAGGTACGGGACCACATCGTGGTCGACAAGGTGACACTCGCCGGAGCCGGCCCCTGGTACAGCGTGCTGACCGGACGCGACCCGACCGACCGCAGCAAGGCCGTCGGCGTGTACGGGAAGTACGCGGCGGCCGGCGGCAGCAGCGACGTCACCCTCAAGGACTTCGCCATCATGGGCGACATCCGTGAGCGCGAGGACAACGACCAGGTCAACGCGGTCGGTGGCGCGCTCTCCGACTCCACCGTCGACGACGTATGGATGCAGCACACCAAGGTCGGTGCCTGGATGGACGGGCCGATGGACAACTTCACCATCAAGAACAGCCGCATCCTCGACCAGACGGCGGACGGCGTCAATTTCCATATGGGCGTCACCAACTCCACCGTCACCAACACCTTCGTGCGCAACACCGGCGACGACGGTCTGGCCATGTGGGCGGAGAACATCCCGAACGTCAACAACAAGTTCACGTTCAACACAGTGGTCCTGCCGATCCTGGCGAACAACATCGTGACCTACGGCGGCAAGGACATCACCCTTTCCGACAACGTGATGGCCGACACCGTCACCAACGGCGGCGGACTGCATATCGCCAATCGCTATCCGGGCGTCAACTCCGGTCAGGGAACAGCCGTTTCAGGCACCACCACCGCCGCGCGCAACACCCTGATCCGGACCGGGAACAACGACTTCAACTGGCAGTTCGGCGTGGGCGCCGTCTGGTTCAGCGGCCTCAACGAACCGGTGAACGGCGATATCGACATCACCGACAGCGAGATCCTCGACAGCTCGTACGCGGCGATCATGCTGATCGATGGTGCGACGAACGGTCTGCACTTCGACCGTGTGCGGATCGACGGCGCCGGGACGTACGCCCTCCAGATCCAGGCGCCTGGCACCGCCTCGTTCACCGATGTCACCGCCACCCACATCGCGCAGCCGAACCCGATCCACAACTGCATCGGTTCCGGTTTCGAGATCACCCAGGGCGCGGGGAACTCCGGCTGGTACGCGGACCCGCCGGTCTGCACCGGCACCTGGCCCGACCCGGTGTGGACCAACGGCGGCGTGCCGCAGGGCAGCGGCACGACCCGAGCGCCGGCCGCACCGCACTCCCCGCAGGCAGCACACACCGGCTGATTCCCGCCCCCTCCGGCGCCCGCCGTGCGGCACACGCATGGCGGGCGTAGCCTCGTCGTGTACGTCTCACCGCCCTTGACCAGGCACATTCAGGAGGCGACGTTGACAGGACACCGCATGGCCAAGCCACTGGCAGCGGGCGCCGCAGCAGCCGTTCTGACGATCGCTGCGGGCGGCTCAGCCGTGGCGGACGGCGGGACAGGGTCGCTGTCGGCCCAGGAGATCGCCAAAAAGGCACATGACGCCCTCTTCGGGACCTCATCGCTGCACATCAGTGTCCACGGGAGATTCGGCTCACGGGGCACCCCCACCTCGATGGACCTCACGCTCGACCGGCAGGCCAACTGCCGGGGCTCGCTGAGCCTGGGCGGACAGGGCTCCGTCGAGATCATCAAGAGGGGCGGCAAGGTGTGGATCAAGCCGGACGCGGCGTTCTGGAAGAACCAGGTGCCTGGAGGCAGCGCCGCCGAGGCCGTCATCAACGGGCGCTATCTCGAAGGGTCGTCGACCGACTCCCCGCTGCAGGGCCTCTCGAAGGTCTGCGATCTGGACTCGTTCCTCAAGACGAGTACGGAGTCGGGCACTTCGGGCGGCCGGCTGACCAAGGGCAAGGTGACCAAGCTCCACGGGATCGAGGTGGTCCCGGTCAGCGGGGTGCGCGGCGGCCAGCGGGAGACCCTGTACGTGGCGACGCACGGCAAGCCCTATCCCGTCCAGGTCACGGTGAAGGCGAAGGACGGCACCACCCTGGCGACCGTGGGGTTCTCCGGCTTCGACAAACCCGTGCCGTCGAGCACACCGTCGCCCGACCAGGCGGTGAACATCTCGAAGCTCAAGACCCAGGTCGGCCCGGCAGCCTCCACCTGAGAACGGCGGGGACAGCGCGCCGGAAAGCAGCGCCGGGGACCGGGCCACCACGGCCCGGTCCCCGGCGTCACGTCATGCCGTACGGCTCAGGCCGCGCCCCGCCCGGAGCGGCGGCGGACGGCAAGCGTCACACCCGCTCCGCCGACGACCACTGCCGCCAGCACGCCGGCGGTCAGCAGACCGGGCCGGGAGCTTCCGCTGCCGGAGAGCTCCTGGATGGCGACGTTCTGCCGCTGCGGGTCGGTGATCCGCGCGGCGACCGGTGCCACGGACCTGATGGGGCCGGCCGACTTGACGGAGCCGTCCTTGTTCAGCAGGACCTGCTTGCCGTTGGGGTGGCGGAAGTCGAGCATCCCGGCCAGCGATCCGGCCCGGGTGTCGAAGGAGTGGTCCCCGATGCGGCCGGTGTGCCAGTTCTCCTCGACGAACTTGATGATGGAGGTCTGCTCGGTCCGCGTGTGGTCGATCTTGTTGACCTTGCCGTACGGGGAGATGACCATCAGCGGCTGCCGGGCGCCGGGACCGCACCGGTCGGCATAACCGCCCGCGGCCTTCGGGCCCTTCTGGCAGGCCGGTGAGTCCACCGTCTTGCCGTTCGTCTGCTTGCTCGTGTCCTGCGAGCCGTTGCGCGGCTTGGCGTACACGTGGTCGTACCAGCCGTCCGAGTCGTCGTAGGCGAGGACGACCGCCGTGTCCTTCCACTGCGGGGACTGCTGGATCTTGTTGATCTGACCGATCAGGAAGTCCTGCTCATCGGTGGGGTCGGAGTATCCGGCGTGCCCGTCCTGGTAGGAGGGGGCCTTGAGGAAGCTCACCGACGGCAGATGGCCCGAGGTGAGGGCCGCGTCGAAGTCCGTCAGGTCGTAGTTGTGGTTGGCCTGTCCCGCGTGACCGATCTCGGCGACCGACTTCGGCGCCACGTGGTGCGGGTTGGCCGTCGACGCGTAGTACTGGAAGGGGTCGTGGTGCGGGCTGTAGTCCACGACCTGCTCGCCGCCGACGTTCGCGTGCGTGGTGCCGCCGCACTTGGCGAGGTGGCTCGACGTACCGTCCCACGGGGTGCTCGGCCGGAAGCCGCCCTGGAACCAGCCCCAGCTGACGTTCTTCTCGTTCAGCCGGTCACCGATGTTCTTGCCGCCCAGCATGGCGAGCGAGGACTTGCTGGTGTGGTCGTTGCCCGAACAGTCGTCGTAGGCCGGGTCCGGGTCGGTGATCATGGTGCCGACGCCGTGCGCGTCCGGCGATGCCACCGCCGCCGGGTCGGGCTTGTCGGTCCGCTTCGGGTGCTCGGTGGAGGAGGCGGGGTCGGTGGAGACCACACCGTGCGTCTGGCCCGAGACCAGCTCGATGGCGCCCGGAGTCGAAGGGCCGTAGGCGGAGCCGAAGGAGTTGTCGTTGAGGGCGTAGTGCTGGGCGTAGTTCCACATCGCGGTGACGGTGTTGCCGTCGAAGTAGTCCATGCCCAGGCCGGGTTCGCCGAAGAGGTTGCCCGAGCACTTGCCCGAGTCGGTGTTCTCCACGAACTTGTCGGCCTTGCCGCCGTTGTACGCGTACTGCTCCGGACCGTACGAGTGGTTCTGGTCGCAGGTCATGGCCTGGTCGGGGGTGAGCCGCTTGGGCAGGTACTGGTTGGGGTTCTTGTCGAGCAGCCCGGCCGTACGGAGATTGTCGATGTCGTGTGGCGTGCGCGGGGAAGGGGTGAACTTCGTGCCGTCGGTGTTCGCGGCCTGCGGGTAGGTCGCGAAGTAGTGGTCGAAGGAGATGTTCTCGTCGAAGAGCACCACCAGGTGTTTGATGGGGGTCGCCGTCGCACTCCCGTGGTGCGCCGTGGCGGGCACCGTCGCCCAGACGGGTGCGGCGCCGCCGAGTACGGTCAGCGCGGCGGCACCGGCCAGCGCTCCCCAACGGCGCGCGCCTGCTCCTCTGCCCTTGCTCCCCATGCGGATCCGCCTTCCACTTCTGACTGGTGCACCCTGTCATGCACGTCTCAACATCCTGACACGATGCATCACGATGACACGGGAGTGAACAGCTGGCATCCGGTGGGAAAACAAAATTGAGCAAACAAACTGTTGAGCCTGAACCGACGGGCCGTCAGGACGACCGCCGTACGTCACAGAGAGCCGCGATGTCGGCGAGCCGCTCCACCAGCCCGCTGACCGCGGCGTTCACCTTCTCGCGCTCCGCGCGGCCGAGCCGGGCGGGCGCGGTCCAGTGCCCTGCGTGCTCCTGACGGTCCAGCACCGCCTGGGTCCGGTCGAGTTCGGTGTCCAGGGTCTTCAGCCCCTGATATCTGCCGCTGAGCACCGGGCGCAGCCTGGACAGCACCACCCGGGTGCCGTCGAGATTGGCGCGGGCGGTCGCGAGATTGCTGCCGCTGCCGTAGTCGGTGCGGCCCGTCAGCTCGAACTGCACGGTGTTCTCCAGGATTTCGTGCGCCCGCAGCCCCAGGTCGAGGGGGTCCATCCGGGCCTGCCGCCAGTCCGCACGCAGGGCGACCACGTCCTTGACCAGCCGGTCGGTGAACGGCCGCAGGGCGGCGGCGGACTCGCCGTGCCACAGCCCGTACTCGATGCGGTGGAAACCGGTGAAGTCCTTGTCGTGGACGCCACCGGGCAGCCCAGCGGTCGTGCCGTTGATCGCCGCGTCCGCGTCGCCGAACGTGCCGTACGCGGCGCCGAGCCGCTCGTAGTCGAGGTGCGCGGTGAGCCAGGCTTTCCTGGCCCGTGCCGGGTCGTCCGCGCGGACCGCGGTGGCGAGCTGCCGCGCGGCGCCGACAAGTGAGCCCATCCGGCCGGTGACCCACTTCTGGTAGCTCAGCGTGGGCGGGATCAGATCGTGCTGGCTGACGGGCACCGCGGCCGGGCCGCTGCTGCCGCTTTCACCGCTGCTGCCGCTGCCGTCACCGCCGGACGGGACCCGCACGGTGGGACCGGTGACGGACGCGGCGTCGTCGGGGAAACAGCCGAAGGCGTAGGAGCCCGAGGCGATGGTCACCCGGAGCGCCCGGGTGGTGCCGGGCCCGAGCCCCTCCACCTCGCCGTACACGGCGCCGCTCGACGCGTCCTTCAGATACACCTCGACCGGCACGCTCGACGTGTTGTGCACGTCGAAGACCTGGGTGCCAGGACGCGGGTCGTGCCAGCCCGTTCCGCAACTGCCGGCCGACGCGTCGACACCGGTGTGCGGCAGACCGTCGGAGTGCCCGGCGGCGGAGTGGCCGTGACCGCTCAGCAGCCCGGCGGCCCCGGCGCCCGCGAGCGCCAGTGCGGCGGCCAGCACCGCACCGCCGGCGACCAGCGCACGGCGCGAAGGTCGTACGGTCTTCCTGTCCGGCACACCGGCCTCCTGACACAGCAGCACACGGAGGAACGACATCGTAGACCGTAGAACCGGAACACCCCGTTGATAGCCTCCCCGGGTGACGATCGCAGCAGAAGCGGATGAGCCCGCGAAGGGGGAGCCCGCAGCCGGTTCCGCGCAGCCACGCCAGTTCATCGTGACGGTGTACGGCCTCTACTCCAGGACCGAGGGCGGCTGGCTCTCGGTGGCCACCCTGATCGGGCTGCTCGCGGACCTCGGTATCGAGGCCCCCGCCGTACGGTCGTCGATCTCCCGGCTGAAGCGGCGGGGCCTGCTGCGGGCCGAACGCCGGAACGGCTCGGCGGGGTACGCACTCTCCGACGAGGGCCTCTCGGTCCTGCGGGAGGGCGACCGCCGCATCTTCCGCAGGGACCGCGCCACACCGTCCGACGGATGGCTGCTCGCGGTCTTCTCCGTACCGGAGTCGGAGCGCAGCAAGCGGCATCTGATGCGCTCCCGGCTGACCCGGCTCGGCTTCGGCACGGCCTCCGCGGGGGTCTACATCGCCCCCGCGCATCTCTACGACGCCACGGCCGAGATGCTCCGCCGCCTGGAACTGGACGGCTACGCCGACCTCTTCCGGGCCGACCACCTGGCGTTCGGCCCGCTGGAGGAGAAGGTCAGGCAGTGGTGGGACCTCGACCAACTGGAGCTTCTGTACGGCGAGTTCGTCCGTAAGCACGGGGGTGTACTGGACCGTCTGCCGGCCGCGGCCGGCACCGGCCCGGCCGGGCGGGACGCGTTCGTGGACTACGTCCGGGTGCTGACCGACTGGCGTCAGCTCCCGTACCTCGACCCGGGCCTGCCGGCTGAGCTGCTCCCGGACGGCTGGGTCGGGATCCGGGCGGCCGACCTGTTCTTCACGCTCAGGTCCCGGCTGGAGGACGGCGCGCGCGCCTACGTCGCGGGAGGTCTGGGCCCGGGGGCCCGCTAACGCGCGCTCCACCCGCCGTCGAGCGAGAGCGAGGTGCCGGTGACGAACGCGGCCTGCGGCGCGCAGAGGTACGCCACGGCCTCGGCGACCTCGTCCGGCTCGACCAGCCGTTTGAGCGCCGATTCCTTCAGCAGGACCTCGCTGACCACCCGCTCGGGCGGGATCCCGTGCGCGGCGGCCTGGTCCGCGATCTGCCGCTCGACCAGCGGGGTGCGCACATAACCGGGGTTCACGCAGTTCGATGTCACACCGTGCGGGGCGCCTTCGAGCGCCGCGGTCTTGGAGAGCCCTTCGAGGCCGTGCTTGGCCGACACATACGCCGACTTGTACGGGGAGGCGCGCAGCCCGTGCACGGACGCGAGGTTGACGATGCGGCCCCAGCCCTGGGCGTACATGTGCGGGAGCGCGCCCCTGATCAGCCGGAAGGGTGCTTCCAGCATCACGGTGAGGACGGTGTGGAAGACCTCGGGCGGGAAGTCCTCGATGGGCCGGACGAGCTGCAGGCCCGCGTTGTTGACGAGGACGTCCGTGCCGGCGGCGGCCCGCTCCGCCGCGTCGAGGTCGGTCAGGTCGAGCCCGTACGGTTCGACCGCGCCGGACAGCCCGGCGGCCCGGCCGGCGAGCACCGCGAGCCCGGCCTCGTCGCGGTC
>NZ_JAAGLN010000255.1 GCF_010548145.1 Streptomyces sp. SID10853 | reverse complement strand
CGGACGCGCCGTCGTGCAGGACGCCCACCGCTCCCCCGCCCAGCGCCGCGAACGCCGCGCCGCCCGCCGCGAGCATCAGGACGTTCGAGAGGCCGTCCGAGATCTGCAGCGCGGCCGAGTTCGCGCCCGCCTCCTCCGGCGCCGACCGCGTCAGCATCAGGACGCTCGTCGAGGCGATGACCGTGCCCATGCCGTAGCATCCGAACGCCCATGCCACCGCGACCGTCCACGCCGGGACGGAGTGGAACAGGACGCTCGGCGCCGCCAGGATGGCCGCCGCCACCAGGATCATGCCGATGACCATCAGCCGCTGCCGGTACGGCTCCATGCGCGGCCGGGACTGTACGTACGAACCGAGCGCCCAGGTCCCGCCGCCGGCCGCCAGGGAGAGCCCGGCCAGCGTCGGCGAGAGTCCGCGCTGGGTGACCAGCATCAGCGGTACGAAGCTCTCGGCCGCGATGAACGACCCCGCGGCCACCCCGCGCAGCAGCACGACCGAAGGCAGCCCGCGGGCCGCCCGGCAGGTGCCGCGGGGCAGCAGCCCGAGCACGGCGGGCACGAGCAGCGCCGCGCCGGCCACCGCGGGCACCAGCGAGAGCCAGCGCAGGTCCTGGCCCGCGTACTGGAGCAGCCCCGCCCCGACCGAGATCCCGAGCGCGAGACGGATGCGCCGCCGGTCGAATCCCGGCGGCGGTACGGAGGGGTCGGCGGGGCCCGCGGCCGTCCGGCGGATCGCGGGCAGCGCGAGGGCGAGCGGCGGAACGACCAGGACCGGAATGGCGATGAAGACCCAGCGCCAGCCGAGGTGTTCGGTGACCGTGCCGGCGGCGAGCGGCCCGACGACGGAGGGGATCACCCAGCTCGCCGCGAAGGCGGCCATGATCGAGGGCCGCAGCCGCTCCGGGTAGGCGCGGCTGACGACCACGTACAGCGCGACGATGACCAGTCCGCCGCCGAGGCCCTGCACCGCGCGCCCCGAGACGAAGATCCACATCGTGGAGGCCGTACCGGAGAGCAGCAGTCCGGCCGCGAAGGCGGCGATCCCGGTGGCGAGCGGCCGGAGCGGCCCGTTCCGGTCGGCCCACTGGCCGGAGAGGACCATCGCGAAGAGCGAGGTGGTGAAGTACGCGGAGAACGCGAAAGCGTAGAGCGCGACGCCGTGCAGCTCGCGCGCGGCGACCGGCATCGCGGTGCCGACGGCGGTCGCCTCGAAGGCGATGAGCAGGACGACGGTGACGATGCCGATACTGAGCGACCGGTGCGCGCTGCCGAGGATCCCGCCGGTCACGGGGGTGGACGTACCGTCGGGCACGTCGGGCGATGCGACCTCGGCGTCGCGGGATTCCAGGGCGGCCATGGGATCAGCGTAAGGGGCGTACCGCCCGATGAACCCTGTCGGAGGGCGGGGCGGGACTGGTCCGTTGGTCGTACGACCATGAACGGGGTGTGGCAGTCGCGTTGCGGGACGGCCCGCGGCCTTGAGGCGTCCGGCGCGGGGAGCCTACGGTCGGTGCACCGGATCGGTTCCGAGCGAGCGCACGAACGGAACGGTTCCGGTGACTTGGCCGTGTGCCCGAGTGGTTCAGGGACTCGCCTGCAAAGCGAGTTACGCGGGTTCGATTCCCGCCACGGCCTCTGCGTACGTAAGCCCCCTCGCCCCCGCTGTTCCCGGCCGGGGGCACCCGACCTCTGTGTACGTACATCCGTCGCCCCCTGCTGTTCCCGGCCGGGGGAAGGCGGCTCAGGCTCTCCGCTCGCGGCCAGGTGGGCCCGGCACCACCACGAGGCTGTCCCCGGCGGGGGACGGCTGCGGCCGCGCGGGCGGGGCGCCGTGCAGTTCGGCCTGGGTCAGGCGGTGCAGCCGGTTCGCGCTGGCGCGGTAGAAACGGCGCTGGGTCATGCGGCCGAACAGGACGAAGCCCGCGCGGACGACCGGGTTGCGGATCGGCGCCCGGCGTGAGTATCCGGTGATGAGGAACTCGACCGCACCCGTGTGCGGGTACTTGATGACCTGGTAGTGCAGCTCCCCCTCCTCCAGATGCCCCTGGAGCGTCCGGTAGCCCCAGCCCCAGACCCGCTGCGCGCTCTCGCCCGTACCGCGCAGGTCGTCGGTGACCGACGTGATCCTGACCCCCATGTCGAAGCGGAGACCGAGGAAGCGCCCCTCCAGCAGGATGTTCCGCCCGAGCAACGCGTCGTCGCGACGGTAGAGCGCACGCAGGATGCCGGGTTCGGGGAACTGGTAGTCGCGCACGAGCCGGCAGGCGATGTCCCAGGCCCCGCCCGGCTCCGGGTCGCCCGGCCCTTCACGGGCGAGCGGCCGGCGGAGCGAGTCGACGTGCCAGCCCTCACCCCGCGCGGGCGTACGGCCCGCCGGCAGGGAGTAGTTGACCGTACGGCCCGCCAGGGAGCGCAGCACCGAAGCGGCGTCCTCACCGTGGAGTCGCCTTTCACGCAGCATGGCTGCCCCTCAACGGGGCTGTCCGATCCGCTCGATCCGCGCCATCCGTTCGATCCGTTCGATCCGCTCGATTTCGCTGATGGACTGGCCCATGAGCCACAGCGTGGCGGGCCAGAGGCCGACGAACAGCGCCCGTCGCTCCGCGTTACCCCGCTCGTCCTGGTCGCAGCCCTTGGCCCGCATCCAGAACCCGATGCAGACCGCCACCCCGACCATGGAAGCCGCTTCCATGTACGCGCCACGCACACCCGCGCGCTGCAGCATCCGCGAAATCCGCACCGTGCCTCCCAGCCTCCCGCCGCCGCCGCAGCAGCAGCAAAAAGTACAGAAGAATATGACTTGTGCGCTTTGCCCGTATCGTGAACGGTATGACGTCAGCGCATACCGAGCAACCGTGGCAGTTGTCCCGTCGGCGCCGACTCGGGACGGTCCTGCGGTTCCCCGCCGGGATCGCGATCATGTCCTGGAACTACCTCTGGCGCATCCGCGCGCTGCACCGCAGCGAGACCGTGGGCGACAGCAGCGATCTGCCGCCCACCGTGCCTGCCGAGTTGCTCGACGGACGCAGCAAGCGCCTGGAGGACGGCGCAGGACCGATGCTCCACCGGCGCTTCTCCGTTCTCATCGAAGGCAGCGAACTGGGTCCGCGGGAGCTGATGGGCTCCGTCATGGCCGACTTGAACCAAGCGGCTCCGCGCGGTGCCGCGGTGTTCGACAAGACGGCCGGCCGTACGGGAACCGTGCGGACCGGGGACGAATACCGGGTGCGGATGCCCGGGCCGTGGGACGGGCCGGTACGCGTACTCCACCAGGACGCGGCATCGTTCAGGTTCGGCACGCTGCAGGGCCATCTCGAAGCGGGCCAGATCGAGTTCCGGGCGAGGGGCGAAGGCGGACTGCTCGCCTTCGAGATCGAGGCATGGTCCCGGGCGGGCGACCGGCTGGCGGACGTGCTGTACTGCCGGCTCCGGGTGTCCAAGGAGATTCAGTTCAACATGTGGGTGCACTTCTGCCTGCGTGCGGCGGACATCGCCGGCGGGCGGCCGCGTGGCGGCGTCACCATCGACACGCGGGTCGTCCCCGCGGCGGGCTGCCGGGAAGTACCGGCCGCCTGACCCGGCCGCGAGGCCCGTTCACGGCCTCCCGGCCCTCAGGGCTCCGGCCGCGTCGTCGGCTGCTGCTCCGTGGCCCCGGCCCGGGTCGCGGATGCCTCCGGCCGCGTCGTCGGCTGTTCGCTCTCGGCGCCCCGTGCCGCCCGGACCATCTCCTTCAGGTGCTCCTCGTCCTCCGACGAGAGCGACGTCTGGACCAGCTGGCCGCCGAACGGTGCCACTTCGGCCACGACCTTGTCGACCGCTTCCGTCCTGGCCAGGGCGAAGAGCGCCGCCGCGCCCGGGCGGAGGTTCGAGCTGACCTCGCGCATGAAGTCGTCGTTCACCCCCGTGTCGGTGACTGCCCCGCCCGCCGCGCCCGCCGCGGCCCCCACGGCCGCACCGAGCAGCGGTGCCAGGAAGAGCAGCCCGATGAGCCCGCCCCAGAGCGCGCCGCCGGCCGCGCCCGTCGCGGTGAGGTTGACGGCCTGGTGCAGCTTGATCTTGCCGTCGGCCTCACGGCGCTCGACCACGACCACGTCCTCCAGCTCCACGAGGTGCTGGCGGCTCAGCCCGATGAGCTTGTCGCGGACCTGGTTGGCGGTGGCGACATCGTTGTAGGCGACGACGAACAGGTTGCTCATACGGCTGACTCCTCATCGGGACACAGAACGAACTCGGAACTCGGAACTCGGAACTCAGCCCACTATAGGAAATATGCCGCGAACCGGACACGTGGGAGGGGCGTCCGGGTGGACACCGGGCAGGCCCGGAGAAGCGCCGCCCGGGAGGGCACGGACACCGCCCCCTCCCGGTCCCGCCTCACCCCCTGCTGACCAGCTCCGCAAGCCCCAGCGCCGCCATGCCGAACCCCGTCGGCGCGGGCGGCAGATAGCGGGAGCCCGGGCCGCCCGCGAGCAGGTCGGCCTCCGTGTACCTGCGGGTCTCCCGGTGCCAGTTCAGGATCGCCGCCATCCAGTCCTCCAGCTCCCGCACATAGCTCCGCAGGGCATCGCGGGTCGCGTCGTCGAGCCCGAAGTCCTCGCACACGACCGGGATCTCGTGCTCGGCCACATGCCGGAACTGGCGCATGCGCGACACCATCAGGTCGTCCACCATGGCAAGACCGGTCGGGTAGTCGACGTTGAAGAACGCCTGGACGACCAGGACCGCGTTGTGCACCTCCCCCTCGAACTCGATCTCCTTCTGGTACGAGAAGACGTCGTTCATCAGGCAGGCGTAGTCGGCCGCCGAACTCTCCAGCGACTTCACCGGACCGCTGCGGAACACCTCGTCCGGGATCTGGTGCCCGTGGCCCAGCCTCGCCAGGGACATCGTCAGATCGGAGCCGAAGGTCATCCGGCGCATCTCGATGTAGTCGACCGGTTCCGGGATGCGGTGCTGGGCCTGGTTGGCCAGCTCCCAGAGCCAGCTGGCCGTCATGTTCTCGACGGCCGTACGGAACGTGCGGCGCGCCCCCTCGTCCATCGGAGCCGCCGTACGCGCCCACAGATCGGCCAGCGACCGCTCCATGACGTTCTCCGGCGGGGGCGCCTCCCCCTCCAGCGGCATGAAGAGCGAGAAGCGTTCGTTCTGCACCTTCGCGCCCGCGAGGTCGCGTGTCCGGCCGAACACCAGCGGGAAGTAGTCGTCGGCGTACGTCCCCCAGGCCAGCCAGCCGGACGCGAGGTCCAGCTCGTCCGCCGTGGCGTCCGGGTCGATGCCCGCGGCGCAGACCGGGAAGTCGAATCCGGTGAGCTGCCGCTCGTCCCAGATGTCGTCGAGCATCCGCATCCGGTGCGCCCACGCCACGAGATTGCGCCGCGCGGTCTCCAGATGCGGCGAGAGCGAGAGCGCGAAGGGCATGTCGAAGTCCGGGAGCAGGGAAGGCCCGACGTGCTGGTGCGGGACGTGCAGATGGTTGCGCAGCCGGGACAGGCCCGTCTTCCCCGTGATCCGCTTGATGTCGGCGGCGGACGTGCCGAGCCCCGACGGCCCCGGCGGCAGGCCCCGTTCGGCCTCGGCCGCCTTGCCGCCGTCGTTCATGTAGCGGCTGGAGCGCATGTGCCACTCATGGCCGCCGGACTGCCAGTCCTGGAGCCCCTTCACATACGTCAGCGTGTCGGCCACGCCCTTCGGGTCGACACCGAACTCGGCGAAGAGCGGGCCGAGTTCCGTGAAGAAGGTGTTCTCGAACTGGTGGAGCCGCGCGGTGAGCAGATCGTTGACCGCGTCCGCCGCCTCCTGGGTCGTACAGCCGAGGAAGGTCTCCAGGACCAGGACACCGTTGCTGAGTTCGCCCTCCTCCTGGATCTCCCGCTCGTACGAGAAGAGGTCGTTGCGCAGATGAACGCCGTCCGAGAACGTGTCCTTCAGTACGCGCAGCGGGCGCGAGCCCGCGATGACCGCGGGGACCTCCGCACCCGTCGCGTACTCGATGAGCCCCGCCGACCAGGGCGCACCGCCGACCTTGCGCCGCATCTCGATGTACTCGACGGGGTTGGAGACCCGCCCCGCGTTGATGTTGGAGAGCTCCCAGAGGGATTCGTTGAGCAGGTTCTCGGTACTGACAGCGAAACGTTCCCGCCAGTCCATCGACATCCCGGGGACGGTGCGCGCCCAGAGGTCGGCGAGACCTGCCTCCACCTGGTTCTGCGGCTCGGGGAACCCGGCGGCCAGATCCATCGGCATGAAGGCGGGCAACCGGTCCAGATACGCCTTGCCGCCCTGCCGGTCCTGCGACCGCTTGAACAGTTCGAGGAAGTGGTCGTCGAAGAAGAAGACCCACACGTACCAGTCGGTCACGAGCGACAGTTCGGGCCCGCCGCAGTCCGGGTGGGTGTACGCGCAGAGCAGGGCGTAGTCGTGGGAGTCGAGGTCGTGCTCGTCCCAGACCCCCGATCCCTCCAGCATTCCCATGTCCCTGGCCCACTGTTTGGTGTGGGCTCTGGCCTCTTCGAGATGGGGATTCAGCCTGGCCGGATGCGGCAGGTAGAACTCCGGCAGTTCAAAAGGCTTCGACACTGACGTTATGCCCTTCGCGCGAGGTCGCTGATCAGCGCAGCACTACCCCTGCACGGGAGCGGGCATCCTCCGGCAGATCCTGGTATGCCCATATGTGTGACACGGGCGGAAACCGGATGCGGGACGGGAATTGGTGTGCTGCGGCGTCAGCGGGCAGCCCCCGGGGGCTGAGCCCCCGGGAGGCGCGTCGGCACCTCAGCCCGTGACCACCGCGGCCTGCGGCCTGATCGGCAGCCGGCTCACCGGGCGCCCGGTGGCCGCCCGTACCGCCGCCGCCACCGCGGCCGGGGACGTGACCACCGGCACCGCGCTGGCCGCCTTCGCGCCGAACGGGGCCACCACGTCGCGCTCCTCGATGAGTTTCACGATGCGGATGTCCGGGGTGTCCAGCGAGGTGGGCAGCGCGTAACCGGTCAGGTCGGGGTGGCGCACCACGCCCCGTGTCGTACGGAGGTTCTCGGTGAGGGCCGCCCCGACGCCCTGGGTGACGCCCGCCTCGATACGGGAGGTCAGCAGCCGCGGGTTGAGGATCCGGCCGACGTCCTGGGCGACGGCCATCTCCACCACCCGGACCGAGCCCAGTTCGATGTCGACGTCCACCACCGCGCGGATCGCGCAGAACGCGAGACCGACGAAGGCGTCGCCCTGGCCCGACTCGTCGAGCGGCTCGGTCGGATGCGGGCGGCACTGGGCGGTCGCCCAGAGTTCCTTGCCGTCCATGGCCTCGGTGACCGTCGTGGAGAGCACCCCGTCGTACGAGGTGATCTTGCCGTCGGCGATCTGGAGCAGCTCGGTGGACATCCCGAACTGGTGGGCCAGCGGCTGGAGCAGCTGGGTGCGGACCATCTTCGCGGCCCGCTCCACCGCGCCGCCCGACACCCAGGTGTGCCTGCCGTGCGTGGCGGGCCCCGCCGGGGGCTGGTCGGTGTCGACGGACGCGACATGGACCTCCTCGATACCGAGGGTGTCCTGGACGATCTGCCGGGCCAGTGTGGAGAATCCCTGGCCGGTCTCGACGGCGGCGCAGATGACCGTGGCGACCCCGTCGTGGACCTTGACGGTGGCCGTGGACACCTCGTCGGCGCCCTCGGCTCCGAGCATGTGCACCATGCCCAGCGCGTAGCCGACCCCGCGGCGCACCGCGCCCGGCTCGCCCGCGCCCTCCGGGCCGCCGGGCAGCAGCCAGTCGCCCTCGGGGGTGTCCTTGGGCAGCGCGGGCAGCGGGAAGTCCTTGACGGAGCGCAGGAGTTCGGCGACCGGCGCCGGGCAGGTGACGGGCTGCCCGGTGGGCAGCAGATCGCCGGTGGCCAGCACATTGCGCAGCCGCAGTTCCGCCGGGTCCATGGAGAGCCTGGCCGCAAGCTTGTCCATCTGGCCCTCGTACGCGGCGCAGACCTGGAGCGCGCCCTCACCGCGGACGTGCCCGGACGGCGGGTTGTTCGTACGGACCGCCCAGCCCTCGATGAAGGCGTGCGGGACGACGTAGGGGCCACAGGCGAACGCGACGGCGGCGGCCAGCGATTCGGACGAGGCGTCGGCGTACGCGCCCGCGTCCAGCAGGATCTGCGCCTCGACCTTCACCAGGCGGCCTTCGGCGTCCGCGTGGTGGCGGTAGCGCAGCAGGGTCGGGTGGCGGTGGGCGTGGCCGAGGAAGGACTCCTCGCGGGTCGCGGCCAGCTTGACCGGGCAGCCGGTGCGCAGGGCGAGCAGCCCGAGCGGGAGCTGGAAGCTGGTGTCCTCGCGGTCGCCGGTCGCCCCGGGCACGCCGGTCACCACGACCTTGACCCGGTCGGGGTCGAGGCCGAAGCAGGCGGCGGCCAGATCGCGGTCGGTGTGCGGGTCGGTGGACGCGGTGTAGATCTCGACGCCGCCGTCGGGCCTGGGCACGGCGAGTCCGGCCTCGGCGCCGATGGGCGCGGGGTCCTGGCGGCCGATCCGGTAGAGGCCCTCGACGACGACATCGCCGGTGATGTCCGGGTCGCCGAACCGCAGCGGGATGTGGCGGATCAGATTGCCGTCGGGGTGCAGCGGTTCGGCCTCGAACGCCTTCTCCGGGTCGGTGACCGGCTCCAGGACCTCGTACTCGACCGCGATGGCCGCCACGGCGAGCCGGGCGGTGTCCGGGTGGTCGGCGGCGACCGCGGCGATCGCCTCGCCGTGGTGGCGGACCAGTTCGGACGCGAAGACGGGGCGGTCGGCGACCGCGCGGCCGTGCGCGGCGTCGCCGGGGATGTCGGCGTGCGTGACCACGGCGCGGACACCGGGCATCGCGGACGCCTCGGACGTGTCGATGGACAGGATCCGGGCGTGCGGGTGCGGGGAGCGCAGCACGGCGGCCCAGAGGAGCCCCTCGGCCCACAGGTCGGCCGCGTAGGGGAAGGTGCCCTCGGTCTTCGCACGGGTGTCGGCCGGCGGGAGGGACACACCGAGCCCGTGCGCGGGCGGCTCCTGCTCCGGGCCGTCCACCTCCGGGGACTTCGCGGTGGCCGCGGTGGCCGCGTCGCTGCTCACGCCATGCCTCCGTCATGCTGCTGCGGGTTGTCCGGCTGCATGCCGCCGGATCCGGGTGCTGCCTGGTGCGGGATACGGGCCTCTTCGGACGCGGCGCCCGCCGCCGCGCGCCCGGCGACCACCTCGCCCACCGCGTCCAGCACACCCCGGTAGCCGGAGCAGCGGCAGAGATTGCCGCACAGGGCCTGTCTGGTCTCGAGTTCGGTGGGGGCGTGGTTGCCCTCCAGGAGGTCATGAACCGTCATGGCCATGCCCGGGATGCAGAAACCGCACTGGACGGCTCCGCACTCGGAGAGCGCCCGCTGTACGTCGGAGGGTTCGCCGTCGACGGCGAGGCCCTCGACCGTACGGACCTCGGAGCCGGCCGCGGTGGCGGCGGGGACCAGGCAGGAGGCGACGAGGCGGCCGTCCACCTGGACGTTGCAGGCACCGCACTCGCCCTGCGAGCAGCCGTCCTTGGCGCCCGCGAGGCCGAGGCGCTCGCGCAGGACGTAGAGCAGCGACTCGCCGATCCAGGCGTCGGTGACGGGCCGGTCGGTGCCGTTGACACGCAGGACGTAGGAGGCGGGGGTGTGTTCGCTCCAGGCGACGGCGGGGGCCGCGTCGGGGGCGGCCGGCACACCGGGGTCCGCGGCGCCGGGGCCGGGGAGAGCGGGGTCGGCGTGCGTGGTGCCGGGGTGCGCGGCATCCGGGAGAGCGGGGTC
>NZ_JAAGLN010000254.1 GCF_010548145.1 Streptomyces sp. SID10853 | reverse complement strand
CCCTCCTGCCCGCCCCGCCACACCGCTGCGGCTGCCTCCAGGGCCCGGGCGACGGCGATCCGCTCCGGTCCGTGCGGCCGCACCAGCGCCGGAGCCATCCCGACGGCCCAGGCCACCGCTCCGCCGCCGAGCGCGAGCGCCAGATGGAAGGGCACCTGGCCCAGCCGCTGGGGCGCGAAGAAGGCGGATGCGGCGATGAACGTGAAGATCAGATTGCCGGGCGGCCCTATCCGGGTCGCGTCACAGACCGTCTTGTGGACGGCGGCCAGCAGCGAAGCGAGCAGCACCAGCAGGACGGGCGAGGTGACCAGCGACGCGGACAGCAGCGCGGCACCGAGGCTCGCGACCATGCCGAGCACCACCCAGAGCAGGGTGCGGGCGCGCGCTGCGTACGGCAGACCGTGTGCGTACAGGGCGCACATGGCCCCGGCCGATGTGTAGAGGACGAGGTCCATCCGGCCGAGCGTCAGGAGCACCGCGTCGGGTACGGCGAGCGCCACCGCGGCGCTGAGCGCGGGTTTGTGCCAGATGTCGACGGGGCGTCTCAGCCGGAGGGTGGACCGGAGGGGGAGCGGGCGGGTCCGGGGGAGACGTGCTCCTCCTTGTTCTGTCCTGGCCTGCTGTCTCCTGGCGTGCTTCGGCATAGTAAAAGCTTAGCAGGTGTTTTACTCGTAAAAGAAAGCCTCTGTTCATCCGCCTGTCCATGATGTGGTCGATGGTTTGACCGGGTTCCGCCGTGCCGGATACGTTGCGCGCCATGCAGCCCTCCGCACACCTGACGACGCGTGGTCACGTCGACCTCAAGCGTGTGTGCTCCGCTGCGTGTCACCGGGCCTGAACGCACTGGCTGTACGGCGCCGCCCGCTGACGACACCTCCCGTACCGGTTCCGCCGGGTGGCGCGGCGCCCCCCTGGAAGAAGCAGAGCTCCGCCGGTGTCCCCGCCGGCGCGGTCTGCCGTGGGGCTCCCGCACCGGAGCCCCGGCTGGAGTGCCACCCCCACCGAGTACCGGGATGCCATCCGTGGACCGTACGCCCGCGCCCGCCCGCCGCCCCGCCCCTGTCCGTCGCACCGCTCCCGTCCGCCGCTCCGACATACCGGCCGCCGGCCCCCAGCGGCGGGCCGGCACCGCCACCGGTGCGGTGCTCGGCGCGATCCTCGACCACGGCCCCGTCGCCCGCTCCACCGTGGCCCGTCTCACCGGGCTGTCGCCCGCGTCGGTCACCGGCCACTCCAGACAGCTGCTGGCGCGTGGGCTGATCCGGGAGGCCGCCGAGACGGCCGGGCCCCGCGGTCTCGGGCGGCCGCACATCCCGGTGGAGATCGACACCGGTCAGTTCCTGGTGGCCGGTGCGCATATCGCCGTGGCCCACTCGACGCTCGCCCTGATGGATCTGCGGGGCCGGATCGTGGCCGAGGACCGGCAGCCGCACGGGAACACGGACCCCCGGCGGGTGCTGAGTGCGCTGGCCGCGCGGCTGCCCCGGCTGGTGGCCGCGCACGCCGACGGCCGTACCGTGCTCGGACTCGGGGTGGCCACCGGGAACCGGGTCGATCCCGCAGCCGGGACGATCGTGCACCATCCCCAACTGGGCTGGCGCGATGTGCCGGTACGGGAGCGCCTCGCCGCCGCCACCGGGCTGCCGGTCCATGTCGACAGCCACGCGCGGGCGTTGGCGCGCGCGGAGCAGATGTTCGGTCAGGTGACCACCCGCAGCAGCGCGGTCCTGCTCTTCGTCGGTGCCGTCATCGACGCGGCCTTCACCTCCGCCGGAACGGTCCATCTGGGGCCGCGCGCCGGGGCCGGGAGCGTGGCGCATCTGCCGGTGGGCCCGGTGGGCCCGGTCGGCCCGGTGGGTGCGGACGGCCGGGCCGGTGCCGTGCTGTCCTGTGTGTGCGCCAGGCCGGGCTGCCTCCACTCGGTGGCATCGGAGTCCGCCCTGCTGGGCATGGCGGCCGAACAGGGGCTGCGCGTACCGTCGTTCAGGGCGCTGCTCGATCTCGCCCTGGCCGGTGAACCCCGGGCACGGGCACTCTTCGGACAGCGGGCCCGGTACGTGGGCCGGGCGGTGGCCCTACTGCTCGACACCTTCGACCCCGAGATCCTGGTGGTCGTCGAACCGGCGGCCGCCCGGCTGCCGGAGTGTCTGGCCGCGCTGCGGGCGGAGGCGGGAACACGTTCCCTGGTCTGCGAAGACCCCGAACGGGCCGTCGTGCCGGGCAGTTTCACCGGTTCGGTGCTGGCCACCGCGGGCGGTGCGGTGGCGCTGGGCGCCCTGTACGCGGACCCGCTCGGCCCCTGGCCCTCGGTGACCGCCGCGTGCTGACCCGCCTCCCGCCCGGCGGTGCGCGCACCGAATTAATTCAGAACGTTGCATTGTTGACCCGGCGGGAAACCGGACGCGAGGATGGATTCATGACCGGATCGCAGCGGATTTCCCCGTACATGTCCCGTGGGGCATGCGGCTGCTGCTGCGCGGTCGGGTCGGCCGGCCTCTTCGCCCGCCCTTTCTGTTGTCGCCGCGCAGGGATTTCCCGATAGCCGCTGGGCATCAGGCCCACGCTTCCTGAAGGCGCGCGGAATTGCTGCTCTTCCGCCCTCCCGCTGCCGCTTTTTCTGCCATTCCGCTTTCCTGCCTCCGGGTGTGCCGTGCCGATCCGTCATGCCCGACGGCCCCATTTCTCCCGGGGAGACCATGACCGTCACCGCTGCTCCGTACCCCGTACCGTCCGCGTACTCCGCGCCCGCCGTCCCGCCCGAGCGGTTCCGGCAGGTCTTCCGCCGGTATCCCGCCGGGGTGGTGGCCGTCACCGCCGACTCCGGGCGGGGGCCGGTCGGGTTCACCGCGACCTCGCTCACCTCGCTCTCCCTCGACCCTCCGCTGGTGTCCTTCGGTATCGCCGTGACCGCCTCGTCCTGGCCGCACATCGAGCGCGCCGCGACAGCCGTCGTCAACTTCCTCGGCTCCGAACAGGAGTCGCTGGCCAGGACGTTCGCGACCAGCGGCATCGACAGATTCGCCGCGCCGACCGAGTGGCGGCGGCTGCCCGGCGGCGAGCCGGTGCTCGGCGGGGTGGCCGGCTGGCTGCGGATCGGCGTCGAGCAGATCGTGCCGGCCGGGGACCACCGGATCGTGGTGGCCCGGGTCGAGGACTCCTGGCTCGACGAGAGCAGCAGCCCGCTGGTCTTCCACGACGGCAACTACCTCTCGCTCTGAACCCGTTGCCCCCGTATGCGGTGAAACAGTCCGCCCACCGATCAGGAATCACCATGTCAGCTTCTTCCCCGCCGTCGGCGCCCGTCGGCCGCAGGTCCCTGCTCGCCCTCATGGGCGGAGCGGCACTCGGCCTCGCCGGCTGTGCTCCACGGACCACCACGACGGCCGGCCACAAACCGCTCGGAAAACTCCCGTCCGGAGCCCCGCCGCCAGGAACGAAACTCTCGGTTGCCGTACGCACCACACAACTGCAACTGGCCCCGGCCGGGCTGACAAAGGATCTGCGGTTCACTGTTTCCGACTGGCCCAATCTGAATGCGGGCCCCGATATCATCCAGGGATTCAGGGCGCACTCCATCGATCTCGCGGTCAATGCGGGAATCCCCCCGATCCAGGCCGCGGCGATCGGGGTCGGCGCGCGGATCGTGGCGGTCCAGGAGCGCAACCACCCGTCGTACGTCTTCGCCACCTCCCCCGGCTCGCCGATCAGGACGGCCGCCGATTTCCGCGGCAAGAAGATCGGCTTCTCGCAGGGCCAGGCACAGGGCGTCGTCGTCCTGCGGGCGTTGAAGAAGGCCGGGCTGCGCAACAGCGACGTCACGCTCGTGGCCCTGCCCAGCACCCAGTTCCTCACCGCGCTCCAGTCCCGGCAGGTGGATGTGGCCCCGCTCGCGGAGCCCACGCTCACCAAGTACCTCGGTCAGTACGCGAAGGACGGCGCCCGGGGCGTGCACACCGACGTGGTGGACCTGCTCACCGTTCTCTGGGCACCCGACGCGGTGCTGGACGACCCGGCCAGGGCCGCTGCCGTCCGCGAGTTCATCCCGGTGTGGGCCCGCGGTCAGGTCTGGGCCTGGGAGCACCCCGGGCGGTGGATCGACCGGTACTACGTGAAGGACCAGGGCGTCACGGCCGCTGACGGCAAGCGCATCGTCGCCTCCCTGGCCAGACCGGTCTTCACCACACGCTGGGACCGGGCGATCGCCTGGGAGCAGGAGACCGCGGACCTGATGGCCGCGGGCGGCTTCGTGCCCCGGCAGGACGTCACCAAGCTGTTCGACCGGCGTTTCGAGCGGATCGCGGCAGCGGCCGTACCCGCCGCCTACCGGGAGGGATCATGACCGAAGTACTGCCGGACGCCCGCGTCCAGGGGGCGGTGCCCGCGGACGCCCACGTCGATGAGGCGGTGCCCGCGGACGCCGGTGTCCAGGAGCTGCCGCCCCGGACCCGGCCGGCCGGCCGCACCGCTCGCAGGCGGCTGGGGCCCGGACGTGCCCTGCCCTTCGGCCGGCTGATCGGCCCGGTGCTGGTGGTCGCCGTCTGGTGGGCCGCGTCGGCCCTCGGCTGTCTCGACCCGCGGATCCTCTCCGGCCCCGGCACCGTGCTCTCCACCGCCGGTGACCTGGCAGCCGACGGACGGCTCCAGACGAACGTACTGATCTCGCTCCAGCGCGCCGGGCTCGGCCTCCTCTTCGGGGTGGCGTCCGGCACGGCCCTCGCGGTGGCGGCAGGGCTGAGCCGCACCGGGGAGTATCTGCTCGACGGCCCGCTCCAGATCAAGCGGGCCATCCCCTCGCTGGCGATGCTGCCGCTGCTGATCCTCTGGCTGGGCATCGGTGAGCAGATGAAGGTCACCGTCATCGCCCTCGGCGTCGCCGTGACCGTGTACGTCAACACCTACGCGGCCCTGACCGGCATCGACAGCAGGTATGTGGAGCTGGCGGAATCCCTCGGACTCGGCCGTCTCCAGTTCATCCGCAAGGTGATCGGCCCCGGCTCGCTGCCGGGCTTCTTCGTCGGGCTGCGGCTCGGGGTGACCGCCTCCTGGCTCGGCCTGATCGTGGTCGAGCAGATCAACGCCACCAGCGGAATCGGCTACATGATGTTCCAGGCCCAGCAGTACGCCCAGTCCGACGTCATCATCGTGGGTCTCGTCGTCTACGGGATCTTCGGCTTCGTCTCGGACGCCCTCGTCCAGGCGGTCGGAAGGAGGGCGCTGTCATGGCGACGCACCCTGGCGGGCTGACCGGTACCCGGCCGGCCGTACGGATGACGAAGCTGGTGCGCCGCTTCGGTGACCGGACCATCCTGCACGGGCTCGATCTCACCCTGGGGCAGGGCGAGTTCACCGCCCTGCTCGGCCGCAGCGGCTCGGGCAAGTCGACGCTGCTGCGCGCCGTGGCCCGCCTCGACCACGCGGTCGAAGGCTCCGGCACGCTCGACGTCCCCGACCGGGTGTCGCTCTCGTTCCAGGACTCCCGGCTGCTGCCCTGGCTGCGTCTGCTGGACAACGTGGTGCTCGGGATACGCGGCCCAGGGGCCCGGGAGCGCGGGCTGACCGCGCTCGACGAGGTCGGCCTCGCGGGCCGCGGACGGTCCTGGCCGCACGAACTCTCCGGCGGCGAACAGCAGCGGGCCGCACTCGCCCGCGCCCTGGTACGCGATCCGGAACTGCTCCTGGCCGACGAGCCGTTCGGTGCGCTGGACGCCCTCACCCGGATCAAGATGCACGGGCTGCTGCGCGAGCTGTACGAACGCCACCGGCCGGCCGTGCTGCTGGTCACCCATGACGTCGACGAGGCGGTCGAACTCGCCGACCGGGTACTGGTCCTGGACGAAGGCCGGATCTCGCTCGACCTGACGATCGGCCTCACGGCGCCCAGGACCCGGCGCGATCCCCGGTTCCAGGAGTACCGCGACACCCTGCTGGCCGCGCTGGGCGCCACCGAGTCCGAGCCACAGCCCCCGACCTGACCACGCCCTCTCGTTCCGTACACCCGTATCTCCCGAGGAGACGAGGACACCACCATGCCCAGCAACCCCGGCGCCACCCCCGGCCGCGCCCCGCTGCACCTGAACGCGTTCCTGATGTCCACCGGCCACCACGAGGCTTCCTGGCGGCTCGCCGAGAGTCCGGCGCGCGCCAACTCCGACATCGAGCACTACAAGAACCTCGCCCGGATCGCCGAGCGCGGCAGACTCGACTCGGTGTTCCTCGCCGACAGCCCCGTCCTGATGGGCGACCCCGGCAGGCGGCCGTCGGCCAAGCTGGAGCCCACGGTCCTGCTCACCGCGCTGGCCGGCGCCACCGAGCACATCGGTCTCATCGCCACCGCGTCCACCAGCTACAACGAGCCGTACAACCTGGCCCGCAGGTTCGCCTCGCTCGACCATGTCTCCGGTGGCCGGGCCGGCTGGAACATCGTCACCACCGCGGGCGCCGACGCGGCCCGCAACTTCGGCCTTGACGACACCCCGCTGCACCACGACCGGTACCGCAGGGCCGCCGAGTTCGTCGAGGTGTCGACCAAACTGTGGGACAGCTGGGCCGACGACGCGGTGGTGGCCGACAAGGAGCGCGGGGTGCACGCGCTGGCGGACCGGGTACGCCGGATCGACCACAGCGGCGAGTACTTCCGCGTCGACGGACCGCTGAACGTCCAGCGCCCGCCGCAGGGCTATCCACTGCTGGTACAGGCGGGCTCCAGCGAGGACGGCAAGGACTTCGCCGCCCGTTACGCGGAGGCGGTGTTCACCGCCCAGCAGACCCTGGAGGAGGGCATCGCCTTCTACCAGGACGTCAAGCGGCGCGCACAGGCCGCGGGCCGCGATCCCGAGGGCATCCGCATCCTGCCGGGCATCGTCCCGGTCATCGGTGACACCGAGGCCCAGGCACAGGAACTGGACGCCGAACTGGACCGGTTGATCGTGCCCGACTACGCCAAGCGGCAGCTGGCGGACAGACTGCGGATCGCCCCCGAAGACCTGGCGCTCGACGAGGAGCTGCCCGACGGCATCCCGACCGAGGACGAGATCGAGGGAGCGAAGAGCCGGTACACCCTCGTCGTGGAGCTCGCCAGGCGCGAACGGCTGACGGTACGACAGCTCATCGGACGGCTGGGCGGCGGCCGCGGCCACCGCACCTTCGCGGGCACGGCGGTGCAGGTGGCCGACACCATCGAGCACTGGTACGACAGGGGGGCGGCCGACGGGTTCAACATCATGCCCGCCGTGCTGCCCTCAGGCCTCGAGACCTTCGTGGACCAGGTGGTGCCGATCCTCCAGGAGCGCGGACTGTTCCGCACCGAGTACACGGGGCGCACACTGCGCGAGCACTACGGCCTGCCGCGCCCCGCCAACCAGCTGTTCGACCTGGCGGCCCCACTGGCGGGCTGATCCGGCAGCCCGAAGGCCATGTGCACGCTAAACGTGACGGCTAGGGTGGGGCCCGAGCTGCGGCATGCAGGGGTACGGGGGTGTCGTCTTGGGTGTGCCGGGAAAGCCGTTACTCCGTGGCACGGAGCCTGCGGCGAGGGGGCGCAGGCTTGTCGTCGGCGGGTGGGCCCTGCGGCTGGCGGGGGCGGCGCTCGGCCTGCCCGGCTGGCTGGTCTTCAGCTCCGGATTCCACAGCGACCATCTGTCGGAAGTGACGCAACTCGCCTGGTGGCTACGCGGGCTGGGGGGCCTGGTGGCGCTCCTGGCGGGCCTGGCGGTCTTCGGCGCCGGTCGCCTCCTTGTCGTACGGGGCAAGCGGTACGCCGCCGAAGTCATCGACTCCTTCGACGCGCTGCCCGACTCCCGCTACGTCCTGTATCTGCGTCCCTTCTCCAACGACTCCGAGATGGCTTCGCTGAACACGGACATCCAGAGCGGTGGGGCCCAGCCGCCGAACTTGTTCTTTCTCTCCGGGCTGACCCACGAGGAGGCGCTGGTACGCCGCTTCGGGCGGCTGGGCCGTGTCATCGCGGTCGGGAGACCGGGGGAGCACCTGCCGCCGCCCGGCGCGGTCCGCGGGCAACTTCCCCTCGACGACTGGCGGGCCACCGTCAGCGGACTGATCGCCGGAGCACATGTGGTGCTGATGTCGGTCGGTCCAGGACCGGGCACTGTCTGGGAGTTCACCGAGGCGGTGCGCCTCCTGCCGCCCTCCCGGCTGGTCCTGGTGGTCTACTCCGACGCCGTGACCTACCAGTGCTTCCGGGATGCGGTCGCTGTGGAGTACGAGCGGCGCTCGGCTACCGAGGCACCCGCGCCGGGCGCCTCATGGCCGCCGCTGCCCGCGCTGCCCGACTACCCGCCACCCGCCCGTCCGCACCGCCCGCGCTGGGAAGTCCTGCTCAACGGCCGGAAGCGGCTGCGCTGGGACTTCGTACTCAAGGGCGTCGTGGTGTTCGCCCCGGACTGGAAGGCCGGCTTCACGCGATTCGACCCGACGACGCTGCGCCTGCCGAACCCGCTGACGGTGACTCGCCTCGTCAGGCGTGAACTCCGCCCGATCATGGACGAGTTGGGCACGCTGGCCGCACGGGAATGACCCGCGGGCCCGACTCCCGCGGGAACGGATCCCGCTCGGCCCCTCGTGCCCGTACGCTCGATACAGCGCGACAGTGCGAACCGCCGACCGGAAGGGTGGGCCATGGCAACCAACGGGGGACAGTGGGCACTTGATCCCAGCGGCCTGCCCGGTGGAGCGTGGGCACCGACAGGCAGGGCACACGCGGACCCCGCGCCCAAGCCGGGAACGGTTCCGCTGCGCCGTCTCGACGCCAGCGACATCCTCAGGGGTGTCTTCGCCACCGCCCGGCGCTACCCGAAGCCGCTGTATCTTCCGCTGCTCGCCCTCGCGTTCGGCTCGGCCGTACTGCTCGGCGGCTGTGTCTGCGCCGCCTGGTTCCTGGCCACCCACGGGACGGCACACGGCGGCCGGCCCCTCACGAGCCACCTGTCCGGGATGATCACGGCCGGGGCCGTCGTCCTGGTCCCGGCTCTGATCTGCGCGACCATCGCCTACGCCGTGACCGCGACGGTCAGCATCACCGTACTCGGCCGCCATGCCGTACTGGGCCATCGTCCCCCGACCGCCCGTCAGGTGTGGGCAGAGGCCCGCCCGTACCTGTGGCGGGTGCTGGGTACCCAGCTCCTGACCAGCGTGGCCGCCGTCGCCGTCATGGTCGCCTCCATGGTTCCGGCCATCCTGCTCGGTGTCCTCCTGCACAGCCTCACCGCCCTGGCGTTCGGCCTGCTTCTGCTGATCCCCGGCCTGCTCGGTGCTGTCTATGCGGGCGGCCGGTTCATCCTCGCCGTACCGGTCGTGGTCCTGGAGAACCAGCGCCCGGCGGCCGCCATGCGCCGCGCCTGGAAACTCGGCCACGCGGCCTCGTGGCGCACGCTCGGTATCGCCTGCCTGACCAGAATGATCTGTTACACGGCCACCCAGCTGGTCATGCCCCTGGTGGGGGCGGTCGCGGCGCGGCTCGCCCCGTCCGGAGTCCTCGACGGCTCATCGAGCAACCCGTCGTCGACACCGTTCACCGGCCTCATCCTGCCGGCTGCCGTGGTCGGGCTCGCGGCTGTCAGCGCCGCGATCGTCAGGGCCCCTCTGACGCCCCTGACTCTCGGCCTGCTGTACACCGACCGGCGCATCAGGCTGGAGCACCTCGACACCGGCCTGGCCGCCGCGGTGGCCGGCACGGCCGGCCACGGCCCGTTCTCCGTGTGCCCCGCGCTATCGCCCGGAGGGCGGGCCGGACGTCCCGGTGGCGCGGGGTGAGACCGCGCCACCGGCCGAGCGACCCGTAGCGCGGAACCCCGCCGGGTCACTGGAGCGCGTGGACGGCTGCCGCGAAGACGGTGGGCAGGC
>NZ_JAAGLN010000253.1 GCF_010548145.1 Streptomyces sp. SID10853 | reverse complement strand
CGCGGCTCTCCGACGGCCCCTCGCCGTACAGCCCGTCGGGCCCGTCCGGCCCCGCCGGCCCGTCCGAACACCCGGGCGTGGTCCCCACCCCGGCGCCCGCTCCGGTCCGGCCGGCCGCGCCGGCCAAGAAGGGCCGCTCGAAGCTGGGCCTCATCGGCGTCGGCGTCGTGGTGCTCGCCGGTGTGGCGTACGGCGCGGGGCTGCTGATGAACCACTCCGACGTACCCAAGGGCACCACCGTGCTCGGCGTCGACATCGGCGGCGGCACCCGGGACGACGCCGTCAACAAACTCGACAGCACGCTCGGCACCAGGGTCAACTCCCCGATCCAGCTGAGCGTCGACGGCCGCAAAACCGAACTCAGGCCGGCCACGGCGGGGCTCACCCTGGACACCCAGGCCACCGTGCGCGGTGCCGCGGGCAGTGACTACAACCCCGTCTCGGTGATCGGTTCGCTCTTCGGCGGCCAACGGCAGGTCGAGCCGGTCCTGCCCACCGACAACGAGAAGCTCGGCGTCGCGCTCACCGACCTGGCGGGTGCGTCCGGCTCCGCGTCCGAGGGCACGATCAAGTTCGAGCCCGGCAAGGCCGTTCCCGAACCGGGCAAGGCGGGCAAGGCGCTGGACGTCAACAAGTCGATGGTGGCCGTCCGGGACGCGTTCCGTGCACAGGTCCAGACGGGGAAGCCGCACACCGTCCAACTCCCGGTGGTGGCACGGCAGCCGACGATCTCCCAGGCCGAGATCGACCGGGCCATGAAGGACTTCGCGAAGCCCGCGATGTCCGGCCTGATCACGATCAAGGCGGGCAACAAGCAGATCCAGTTCGGCCCGGAGAAGTCGCTCCCCAAGATCCTCTCCATGAAGCCCGTCAACGGCAGGCTCGAACAGGTCTACAACCGGACCGCGATCAACCAGCTGCTCGAAGGCGTCTTCGACGGCATCATGATCACCAAGGGCGACGGCCAGAAGCACCAGGTCTCGTCGACCGACGTGGCACAGGCCATGCAGACCGCGCTGCTCGGCAAGACGCCGACGGAGCGCGTCGCCACGATCAGCCTCAACCCGAGCTGACCGGGGCCCCAGCCACGCCGTACGGGCAACCCGGCCCCCGCCGACCACACCGGCGGGGGCCGCGTCGTGACTCCGGGCGTCATGGACCAGCCCGTCACGGATCGGCCCGTCACGGCCCAGCCCGTCACCGATCGGCCCGTCATGGACCAGCCCGTCATGAATCCCCTATGACATCTGTCATCGTCGACTCACGACAGGCGGCTCTGCCGCGGGGCACCCCCTGTGAGCGACGCTGTTCTCATGACGAAGACGACCGCACCGCCCACCACCGTGGCGAGCTTCGAGCAGGTGAACAAGACCTACGGCCAGGTACGCGCCGTAGCCGACCTCACCCTCGATCTGCACCCCGGAGAAACCGTCGCACTCCTCGGCCCCAACGGGGCGGGCAAGTCGTCGACGCTCGACCTCCTGCTCGGACTGCGCAACGCCGACTCGGGCACCGTCCGGGTCTTCGGCACCAGCCCCGAGCAGGCCATCAGGGACGGCCGCGTCGGCGCGATGCTGCAGAGCGGCGGCCTGATGGAGGAGGTCAAGGTCCGCGAGCTGGTCCAGCTGGCCTGCGACCTGCACCGCCACCCGCGCCCGGTCGCCGATGTGCTCGACCGCGCGGGCATCACCCAGATCGCCGACCGCATGGTCAACAAGCTCTCCGGCGGCCAGGAGCAGCGGGTCCGCTTCGCACTGGCGACAGCCGGGGACAACGACCTGATCGTCCTCGACGAGCCGACCACCGGGATGGACGTCTCCGCCCGGCACGCCTTCTGGGCCACCATGCGTGAACAGGCCGACCAGGGCCGTACGGTCCTCTTCGCCACGCACTACCTGGAGGAGGCGGACGCCATCGCCGACCGGGTGCTGGTCCTCCACAAGGGCCGGCTGCTCGCCGACGGGACCGCGTCCGAGATCAAGGCCAAGGCCGGTGCCCGGCGGATCGCCTTCGACCTGGAGGGCGCCATCGACGAGGGCGCGCTGCGCGGTCTCCCGTTCCTGACGGCCTTCGACGTGTCGGGCCGCACCGTCCGTATCCAGTCGTCCGACGCCGACGCCACCGTCCACGCGCTGTACGGACTCGGGCTCTACCCCCGCAACCTCGAAGTCGCGGGCCTCGGCCTGGAGCAGGCATTCGTCGCCATCACCGAGGCCGAGGAGGCCAAAGCAGCATGAGGACCCTGGTCAAGCTCGAAATCACCCGGACCCTGCGGAACAAGAAGTTCATGTTCTTCTCGATCCTCTACCCCTCGATGCTCTACCTGATCATCGCGAGCGGGGCGTCGTCGACCGACAAGATCGGCGGCACCGGCCTCACCCTGCAGAACTTCTACGTGGTCGCGATGGCCTCCTTCGGCGCGCTCACCGCCGTCCTCATGGGCAACAGCGAGCGCATCGCCAAGGAGCGCGAGAAGGGCTGGGTACGCCAGCTGCGCCTCACCTCGCTGCCGGGCCGCGGCTATGTCATCGCGAAGATCGGCAGCGCGGCGGTGGTCACGCTGCCGTGCATCGTCGTCGTCTTCATCGTGGCGGCGCTGGCCAAGGGCGTCCGGTTCGACGCCTGGCAGTGGCTCGCCCTGACCGGGGTCATCTGGGCCGGCAGTCTGGTCTTCGCCGCGCTCGGGGTCGCCATCGGATACATCGCCAGCGGTGACGCGGTCCGGCCGATCACGATGATCATCTACTTCGGCCTGTCCATCCTCGGCGGCCTCTGGCTGCCCACGACGTCCTTCCCGAAGTGGCTGCAGAACATCGCGGAGTGGCTGCCCACCCACGCGTACGCCGGTCTCGGCCAGTCCATCGAGGTGGGCAACGCCCCGCACATCAAGGACGTGGCCATCCTCTTCGTGTACTTCCTGATCTTCGCGGGCGGCGCCGCCTGGCTGTACCGGAAGGACACACTGAAGGCGTGAAGGAGGAACGAGCGGTCGGTATCGGCCGAGTGCCCGAGAACCGCCGGGAGGCCGCCAGGAAGATGCTGTGGATCGGCATCTGGCTGGTCTTCCTGGCCACCCCGCTGAACGCGCTGCTCGACGGCCGCTACTCGGCTGCCGAGCAGGTGCTCGGCTGGGCCGGGCTGACCGTCTTCGTCGGCACGTATCTCGTCATGGTCTTCCGGCACACCAGCCGCTCACGCCATCCCGAGTACGTCAACAGCGCCCTGGCCGCGGCTCTCGGCGCCATCGCCGTCGGGCTCAACCTCGCCCTCGGCTCCCCCTGGCTCGTGCTCTTCGTGTACGTCGCCGTGAACTGCGGCGCGGTCCTGCCGCTGCGCCGGGCCAGCTGGGGGATTCTCGGGTCCACCGCGCTGCTCTGTCTCCTCGCCGTCCGCAGCGGCGATCTGGAGCAGCAGGCCGGGCCGCTGCTCATCCCCACCCTGCTCGGCGGGTTCGCGATGACCGGGGTGCGGCAGCTGATCCGTACGACGGTCCAGCTGAAGGAGGCTCGCGCCACGGTCGCCCAGCTCGCCGCGAACGAGGAGCGGCTGCGGATGGCCCGCGACCTCCACGATCTGCTCGGCCACTCCCTGTCGCTGATCACGCTCAAGTCCGAGCTGGCCGGCCGGATGCTCCCGGACCACCCGGGGCAGGCGGCCGCGCAGGTCGCGGACATCGAGCAGGTCAGCAGACAGGCGCTGACGGACGTACGGGAAGCGGTCACCGGCTACCGGCGGCCCACCCTGCCCGGCGAACTGGCGGGCGCCCGCACGGCGCTGTCGGCCGCGGGCATCGTGGCCGACGTACCCGTCGAAGTGCCCGCGGACTTCGAGAGCGCCGGCCTGGACGAGGAACAGGAAGCCGTCCTGGCCTGGGCGCTGCGCGAGGGCATCACCAACGTCGTACGGCACAGCGGCGCCCGCCACTGCACGGTCGCGCTCGGTGCCCGGCAGACCCTGGACGGCCGCAGCCTCGAACTGGTGGTGCGTGACGACGGCAGGGGCGCCGCGGCCGGTCCGCACGGCAATGGGCTGACCGGCTTGGCCGAGCGCCTCGCCAAGGCCGGCGGCACCCTCGATACCCAGGCCGGTCCTGGCTTCACCCTCACTGTCCGCGTCCCCATAGGATCCGGTGCATGATCAGGCTCTTGCTCGCGGAGGACCAGGCCATGGTCCGGGAGGCCCTGGCCGCACTGCTCGGCCTTGAGCCCGATTTCGAGGTCGTGGCCCAAGTGGCCCGCGGCGACGAGGTCCTGGCCGCCGCCCGGGACCAGTCCGTCGATGTCGCGCTGCTCGACATCGAGATGCCCGGCATGACCGGCATCGAAGCGGCCGCCCAGCTCCACCGCGAGCTGCCCGCGCTCAAGGTCGTCGTCCTCACCACCTTCGGCCGCCCCGGCTATCTGCGCCGGGCCATGGAGTCCGGCGCCCACGCCTTCCTGGTCAAGGACGCCCCCGCGGCCCAGCTGGCCACCGCGGTGCGGAAGGTCCTCGACGGGGAACGGGTCATCGACCCCACCCTGGCCGCAGCCGCGCTCTCGGACGGCGCGAACCCGCTGACGGAGCGGGAGCGCGACGTGCTGCGCGCGGCGGCGGACGGCTCGACCAACGCGGAGCTGGCCGCGGCGCTGCACCTGTCGCAGGGCACCGTCCGCAACTACCTCTCGACGGCGATCCAGAAACTGACGGCCCGCAACAGGGCCGAGGCCGTACGGATCGCGCGCGAGAAGGGCTGGCTCTGACCGCGGTCTCCTGAGCCCCGAGCCCCCGCGCATCCCCTCCCCAGGCGCACCCCGCTTCACGGGTGCATCCTGGCCCCCTTGAGTACCTTGTCCACCGCGTTGCGCGGTCCGTACACCGCGAGGCCCACCAGATCGAGCCGGTCGCGCCCGACCGCACGGACCGCGGCGCGGTTGTCCCGGTCGTTGCCCGTACCGAACAGATCACGGGTGAAGACGGCCCGGGGGAGCGCCCGGGACAGGACCCGTGCGTGCGCGGTGGTCAGCGTCCCGCCGGAGCCCTCGAAGACCAGCACCGGCTGCCGGAACATCGGCAGATAGGCCGTGCCGTCGGCATCCGCGTACGGCTCGCCGATCACCTCGGGCACCGTCGGGCCGAGACCGCTGACCAGGAACGCCGTCACATTCAGCCGCTGCCAGGTCGCCAGGTCCTCGTGCAGCAGCACGGCGATCTTGGTGTCGAAGCGGACCGGCGCGCCGTCGCGGAGGCCGGCGGTGGGCGTGTCGGCGATGGGGGCGGAGGCAGTCTCAGTACTCATACCCAGAGACTGCCCAACGGTCCTGAGCAGCGTCTTGTACGTTGTTTGCATGGTGCCCGAGCCGGAGATCTCCGCATGGCGCCCGCCCGTAGCGGGTGTCGTGGAGGTCTTCCACGCCCACTTCACCGAGCACGCCTACCCGATGCACGTCCATGACGCCTGGACCCTGCTGATCGTCGACGACGGCGCGGTGCGTTACGACCTCGACCGCCATGAGCACGGCACCCCGCACGACACCGTCTCGCTGCTGCCCCCGCAGGTGCCGCACAACGGCTCGCCCGCCACCCCGGAGGGCTTCCGCAAACGGGTGCTCTACCTGGACATGACCCAGCTCGACGCCGGATACATCGGCGCGGCGGTGGACCGGCCCGACCTGGTCGACCCGGTGCTGCGCAGCAGCGTCGGCCGGCTGCACACGGCCCTGGCCTCCCGGGGCGACGAGCTGGCCGCGGAGAGCGGCCTGGCGCTGATCAGCGAGCGGCTGCGCGGACATCTGCGGCCCGGCACCACGGTGCGCCGCCCGGCGGAGGACGGCAGGACCGTCGCCCACCGGCTGCGGGCGCTGCTGGACGAACGGCTGGTCCAGGGCGTGACACTGCAGCAGGCCGCGGCCGAGGTGCACGCCCACCCCGCCCATCTGGTACGGGCGTTCGGCGCCGCCTTCGGTATCACCCCGCACCAGTACCTGACGTCCCGCCGGATCGACCTGGCCAGGGGGCTGCTGCTGGAGGGCCGGCTGCCCGGCGATGTCGCGGTGGCCACCGGGTTCTACGACCAGTCCCATCTGACACGGCACTTCAAGCGTGTGGTGGGCGTGGCACCGGGCCGGTACGCCCGCACGGGAGCGGCGCGGGCGCCCGCTGGTCCGCCGCCCCTCAGTTGAGCATCGCGCGGGCCGACCGGGCCCGCCCCCGTACCGTCTCGGCCGTTGCCGGGTCGACCGTGGCGACCACCTCCGCGTACTCCTCCATCTCCACCGCACCACGCATGAAGTCGCCGCGCTCCACCAGGAGTTGGGCGTGTTCATAGCGCAGCTGCGCCGGGTGGGCGGGCAGCAGCAGTGCGAGTTCGACCGCCCAGAGCTGGACGTCCGTGCGTTCGGGGCGGGCCGCGGCCCAGGCGCGGATGTTGTTCAGGACGCGCAGGATGATCTCCAGCGGGTCCGCCGGGACGAGCATGGCCGGATCGAAGGGCGCACCCGTCGCCCCGGCGACCAGGGCGCCCGCGTCCTCGCCGCTGAGCAGGCGGCCGCCCCCGAAGGGATCGGCGAGCACCTGCTCGTCCCGCGGCCCGGCGGGATCGCCGAAGCCGACCACGAAGTGGCCCGGCAGCGCCACCCCGTACACCGGCGCACCGGCCCGCCGCGCCACCTCGATCCACACCACCGAGAGCAGGATCGGCAGTCCGCGCCTGTGCCGCAGCACCTCGTGCAGCAGCGAGGACTCCAGCCGCTGGTAGTCGGCGGCGCCGCCCCTGAAATCGTGCTGCTCGCCGAGGAGTTCACCGAGGGCGGCGGCCCAGGCGCGGGCTCCGGCGAGCCCGTACGGCAGCATCCCCGCCAGCCGGTCGAGTTCGATCTCGGCGGTGTCGATGCCGTCCTGGCCGAGCGAGGGGTCGGCCTCCGTGCCCACCAGCAGACACAGCAGCGCGAGGTCGGGCCGCTCGGAGCGGGCCTCGTCGGCGAACTGCCGGCGCCAGTCGGTGGATTGCTCGTCCATGTGACTCTCGTACCCGCCTATGCCGTGGGGATGTGCTGCCGGTAGTGGTGGTAGCTGTGGTGGGTCCTGAACCCCATGCCGTCGTAGAGCGCGCGGGCCCCGGTGTTGTCCTCCTCGACCTGGAGCCAGGCCGCCGACGCGCCCTCGTCGAGCGCCCGGCGGGCCAGCGCGGTCATCACGGCGCTCGCCAGGCCCTGGCGGCGGGCCGCGGGGTCCACCTCGACGGCCATGAAACCGGCCCACCGGCCGTCGGTCACACAGCGGCCGATCGCCACCGGCACCCCGCCGGTCCCCGCGACCGAGGCGAACCACGTCGAAGGGCCGCTGCCGAGCACCTTGAGCACGGCCGGATCCGGTGTCGTGATGCGCTGGTAGCGGGCCAGCCAGGACGCGTCGCAGGACCGCGAGAGCGTGACCCGGGAGACCGCGTCCTCCAGCGGGCGGCCCGGATCGCCCAGCGGAGCCAGCGCCCCGGTCCGTACCAGCGCGGTCACCTCGCGGGTCCAGCCGCGCTCCTCAAGGCTCGCGGCGAGCACCTCCTGAGTGCCCTCGTACCCGGTGGCGAGCTGCATGTACGCGGGCAGGCCGCGCTCCGCGTACCAGGCGTGCACCCGCTCCAGCGCCTCGTCCAGCGGCCGGCCCGGATCACCGAGCGGCAGGACGGAGTTGGCGCGGCGGGTGAATCCGGCGGCGGCCCGCAGCTGCCAGTCGCCGAGCTGCTCGCTCTCCATCGGCTGCCAGGCGCGCGCCATGGCCCGCGCCAGTTCGGGGAAGGTCGCCGACGGGCCGCGCCTGCGCGCGGGGGCCGCGGGCACGGTCTTGCCCGCGACGAGCGCCGATTCCGGAATACGGACCGACACGCCCGACCGCTGTGTGATGGACAGCACACCCGCGTCCCATGATGTGAGAACACCCACCGTGTCGGTGAACTTCGCCCCTGGTGCGGCCTCGTTGGCCAGCTGCCTGACTGATACCCGTTTGCCCACGTCAACAGGTGTAATTCGGACCTCGAGCCGTCCGCCGGTAGTGAATTCCACAGCTCTCTCCGCCCCTCCTGTTCGGATCGCGCCCAGGAACGGAGATACTAGGTGCGGGCATCGACGACGCCGCGCTCCCGCGCAGAGCAGCCCTACCGAGGAGGAACGACAGCGTGACTTACGTCATCGCGCAGCCTTGTGTCGACGTCAAGGACAAGGCGTGCATCGAGGAGTGCCCCGTCGACTGCATCTACGAGGGCTCCCGGTCCTTGTACATCCACCCGGACGAATGCGTCGACTGTGGTGCCTGTGAGCCGGTCTGTCCGGTGGAAGCGATCTTCTACGAGGACGACACCCCGGAGGAGTGGAAGGACTACTACAAGGCGAACGTCGAATACTTCGACGAGCTCGGCTCGCCCGGTGGCGCCTCCAAGCTCGGCCTGATCGAGCGCGACCACCCCTTCATCGCGGCGCTTCCTCCGCAGAACGGCTGATCCCGTAGCGACCCGGTCCCGTACGGCATCTTCGCCGTACGGGACCGCGGCATTTCTTGTGAAACCCCGTACGTACGAGAAAGTGAAGCCCGTGTCCGCACTCTCATCGCGTCTCCCCGCCTTCCCCTGGGACAAGCTGGAGCCGTACAAGGCGACGGCCGCAGCCCACCCGGACGGCATCGTGGACCTCTCCGTCGGCACCCCGGTCGACCCGGTCCCGCCGGTCGTGCGCGAAGCGCTCGCCGCGGCGGCCGACTCGCCGGGGTATCCGACGGTGTGGGGGACCCCCGGGCTGCGCGACGCGATCAGCGGCTGGTGCGAGCGCAGGCTGGGTGCCCGCGAGGTCGCGCACACCCATGTGCTGCCGGTCGTCGGCTCCAAGGAACTGGTCGCCTGGCTCCCCACCCAGCTCGGCCTCGGCGCCGGCGACCGGGTGGCGTACCCGCGGCTCGCCTACCCGACGTACGAGGTGGGCGCGCGGCTCTGCGGTGCGGAGCCGGTCGTGTACGACGACCCGACGGAGCTGGACCCCGAGGGGCTCAGGCTGCTCTGGCTCAACTCGCCGTCGAACCCGACGGGCCAGGTCATCGGCGCGGACGAACTGGCCCGGATCGTCGCCTGGGCGCGGGAGCACGGCGTGCTGATCGCGAGCGACGAGTGCTACTTCGAGCTGGGCTGGGAGGCCGAGCCGGTCTCCGTGCTCCACCCGGACGTCTGCGGCGGTACGTACGAGGGCCTGATCGCCGTCCACTCGCTCTCCAAGCGCTCCAACCTGGCCGGCTACCGCGCCGCGTTCATCGCGGGCGACGCCGCGGTGCTCGGCGAGCTGCTGCAGATCCGCAAGCACGGCGGGATGATGACGGCCGCTCCCGTACAGGCCGCGGTGGTCGCCGCGCTCGGCGACGACGCCCATGTGACGGAGCAGCGCGAGCGGTACCTGGCCCGGCGCGCCGCCCTGCGGACCGCGCTGGAGGCGCACGGCTTCCGGATCGAGCACAGCGAGGCCAGCCTCTACCTGTGGGCGACCCGTGACGAGCCGTGCTGGGACACCGTCGCCCACCTCGCGGAGCTGGGCATCCTGGTGGCGCCCGGCGACTTCTACGGGGTCGCGGGCGAGCGCTTCGTCCGGGTCGCGCTGACGGCCACGGACGAGCGGGTGGCCGCCGCGGTGAAGCGGCTGGGCGAGCAGTAGCCGGCCGCGCCGCGATCCGCATACGGAAGGGGCCCGGGGAGCCAACTCCCCGAGCCCCTCGCCTGTGTGCCGGGCGGTGTCCGGCACACGGACTTGACCTACTGGCCGAGCGGCAGGCCGTTGACGGGCAGCTTGCCCGCGGACGGCAGGGCGCCGCCGGCGCTCTGCGCGGTGCCGCCGACCAGGGTGCCGGCGCTGCCCGCGGTGTC
>NZ_JAAGLN010000252.1 GCF_010548145.1 Streptomyces sp. SID10853 | reverse complement strand
CCAGGCCGGCCGGGCCCTGCGGCACGCGACGGCGACCCGCTCCCCGCTCTCCCGGCACGGCACGACGGGCCTCGCCGCCCTCCTCGACCCTGCCGAGGCAGCGGCCCACGCCCGCGCCCTGCTCGCCCCACTCGGCGACCCGCCACCCGAGTCGCTGCTCGACACGCTGCGCACCTGGCTTTCCCTGCACGGCAGTTGGGACCGCACGGCGGTGGCCCTGAACATCCACCGCAACACGGTCCGCCAGCGCATCGGCCGCTGCGCGACCCTGCTCGGCTCGGACCTGGACGACATGGACGTACGCACGGAACTGTGGGTCGCGCTGCGGCGGGCGTGACAGCTCGGCCACTCCATCGGTGAAGGTCCCCTGCGCCGCATCAACGAGCCGCGCGCCACAGTCGGTCAGCCTCCAGCCGGACGAGCGATTGACTCGCCGCATTGGTTCAGCTGCCGCTCGGCACCATGGTTATGGCGGGGGCACCATCACCCCATGGCACTCAAGAAGACGACGGTCATGGTCGAGGAGGAAGACCTCCGTGCCGTCAAGGAAGCCCCGGAACACATCACAACCCGGAACGTGAACAGGCGCGCAGCGCATTCGGTGAACGACTGGCTGCTCGGGCAGGAGCGCACACTTCGCGTACTCATTCCCGAGCTCTGAAGCAGCACGGCGCCACGGCCCGGCCCTGGTCCTGGCCAGGGCCGGGCGGGCCTCCCTCGTCACCGCGCTCAAGGGCAGCGGTCCGCCTCGCTGGCCGTGCGCGGCTCAGCCGTCTGCTCTGCGGGTCAGATCCGTACCGCCGCCTGGAATCCGCCGATGGTGTTCATCGACTCGTAGCGGACGTAGGCGCCCGGATACGGGGCGTGCAGCACCGTGTTGTTGCCCGCGTAGAGCCCCACGTGCTGGGTGTTGTTGAAGAAGACCAGGTCGCCCGGCTTGAGCTGGCTGCGGGAGATGCGGGTGCCCTCGTTGATCTGGGTGTACGTGGTGCGGGTGATCTGGGCGCCGGCCTGGCTGTAGGCCCACTGGGTCAGGCCCGAGCAGTCGAAGGCGTTGGGGCCGGTGGCGCTGCGGACGTACGGCTTGCCCACCCGGGTCGCGGCGGCCTGGAGGGCGGCGGCGCCGAGGGCGGACGCGGGGGCCTCGTGGCCGAGGTCGACCCGCTCACCCGCGTCGCGGCTGGCGCGCGCGTCGTCGGCGCGCAGCTTCGTACGCTCGGCGGCGGTCAGGGTGTTGAGCACCTTCCGCGCCTCGGCGAGCTTGGCCTGCTGCTGCTTCTTCTTCTCGCCGAGCTTCTTGCGGACGTCCGCGAGGTCGTGCAACTTGCCCTGGGCCTCGGTGCGTTCCTGTGCGAGGACCCGCTGCTTCTTCTGGATCTTCGCCAGGGACTCGGCCTGCCTGGCCGTCAACTGGTCGAGCGCGGTGGCCTTGTCGAGGAAGGTGTCCGGGTCCGAGGCGAGGAAGAGCTGCACCGAGGGGTCGATCCCTCCGTCGCGGTACTGCGACGCGGCGATCGAACCGAGGCCCGCCCGGAGGGTGTTGAGCTCCTGCTGGCCGCGGGCCACCCTGTCCTGCAGCGCGTCGGTCTGCTTCTCCAGCTTCTCCTGCTGGTCCTTGGCACCGTTGTACTGCTCGGTGGCCACCTCCGCCTCGTCGTAGAGCTTGTCGACCTTCGCCTTCACCTCGCTCTTGGTCGGCTTGGGGTCGGCCTGGGCCGCCTGGGAGGTGAGGGCCACGGCGGCAGCGGCGGTCGCGGTGAGCACGGTCACGCGGGCGCGGCTCGGCTGCTTGGGACGACGGTGGGACGCCACGAAGGCGAGCTCCTTCTTCCTCAGAGCCGCCTACCGGGCTGTGGGGGGAAGCGAATCCCCGGCTCCGTGCACATCACGGACTCGGCGGTGCCTTCGCTGTCACCCCGATTGGGTGATCGATCGCGCGAAGGTTCGATGCCCAACCTAGTGACCATCTCGTGACCATCACAGCCTTCACAGGAAGAAAGTCTCCACACGACGCACTTCTTTACTCACATCACACGGCGCGTAGCGGCGGCTTGACCGCCCGTGGTGAAAGCCCGGCCCGGGCGGGCGTGCGCAGGCTCACCCTGGACAGCCCCGGTGACCTCCCGGTAACTTCGACTGAGCAAGCGCTTAGCAGAAGCGGCCGACCGGAGCCCACCAGGCCCGGGGCCACGCCTGAACCGCAGAGGAGCCTTCCGTGCGCCGTACCGTCTACAACGAGGACCACGAGGCGTTCCGGGACACCATCCGGGCCTTCATCGAGGCCGAGGTCGTGCCCGTGTACGACGAGTGGCTGGCCGCGGGCCAGGCGCCCCGCGAGTTCTACTACAAGCTCGGTGAGCTGGGCATCTTCGGTATCGAGGTGCCCGAGGAGTTCGGCGGCGCCGGCGAGGAGTCCTTCAAGTTCCAGGCGATCATCTCCGAGGAGTGCGCCCGCGCCGGTGTCTCCTTCGGCGGTTCCGGTGTGCACGTCGCGCTCTGTCTGCCGTATCTGAAGGCGTACGCGACCGACGAGCAGAAGAAGCGCTGGCTGCCCGACTTCGTCAGCGGCGCCGCGATGTACGCCATCGCCATGACCGAGCCGGGCACCGGTTCCGACCTGGCCGGGATGAAGACGACCGCCAAGCTCTCGGACGACGGCACGCACTACGTGCTCAACGGCGCCAAGACCTTCATCACCGGCGGTGTGCACGCCGACCGCGTGATCGTCTGCGCCCGCACGGCCGCCCCGACCCCCGAGGACCGCAGGCACGGCATATCGCTGCTCGTCGTCGACACCAAGTCCGAGGGGTACGCGGTCGGCCGCAAGCTCGACAAGCTCGGGCTCAAGACCTCGGACACCGCCGAGCTGTCCTTCACCGACGTGAAGGTGCCGGTCGCCGACCTGCTCGGCGAGGAGAACAAGGGCTTCTCCTACCTCGGCCAGAACCTCCCGCAGGAGCGCCTGGGCATCGCGGTGGGTGCGTACGCGCAGGCCGCTGCCGCCGTCCGCTTCGCCCAGGAGTACGTGCAGGACCGCACGGTCTTCGGCAAGACGGTCGCGTCGTTCCAGAACACCAAGTTCGAGCTGGCCGCCTGCAAGGCCGAGGTCGACGCGGCCGAGGCCGTCTGCGACCGCGCCCTGGAGGCACACGACCTGGGCGAGCTGTCGGCGGCCGAGGCCGCGTCCGCGAAGCTCTTCACCACCGAGGTCGCCCACCGCGTGATCGACAAGTGCCTCCAGCTGCACGGCGGTTACGGCTACATGAACGAGTACCCGATCGCCCGCCTGTACGCCGACAACCGGGTCAACCGGATCTACGGCGGCACCAGCGAGGTCATGAAGATGATCATCGCCAAGAGCATGGGTCTGTAGCGGTACAGAACACCGCTGAAACAGCTTGTAGAACTTGTAGAACTTGTAGAAATGGCCTCATGAACCAGGCACTCGAGTCCCTGCTCGATCTGCTCGACCTGGAGCGGATCGAGCAGGACATCTTCCGCGGTCTGAGCCGCTCGGCCGTCGTGCCACGCGTCTTCGGCGGCCAGGTCGCCGCCCAGGCCCTGGTCGCCGCCGGGCGCACCGTGCCCGGCGACCTTTCCCAGGCTCTCGGCTCCGCTCGACCGGGGGATGCCCCATTGCCCCACTCGCTGCACGCGTACTTCCTGCGCCCCGGCGACCCGGGCGCGCCGATCGTGTACACGGTCGACCGCATCCGCGACGGCCGCTCCTTCACCACACGCCGGGTCGTCGCCGTCCAGCACGGGCAGCCGATCTTCCACCTCTCGGCGTCGTTCCAGACGTACGAGGAGGGCCTCGACCACCAGACGGCCATGCCGGACGCACCCGACCCGGAGACCCTGCCGACGGCGGCCGAGATGCTGCCCCGGTACGCGGACCGCTTCCTGGAGCCGGGGGTCGTGGACCGGCTGATCGAGGCACGGGCCGCGGTCGATCTGCGGTATGTGGACGCCCCGCCGTTCGGCAGCGTCGGCACCCCGCGCGAGCCGCGCTCGCAGGTCTGGTTCCGCACGGACGGAAAGCTGGCGGACGACCCGCTGCTGCATGTCTGCCTGGCCACGTACGTCTCCGACATGACGCTGCTCGACTCGGTGCTGCTCGCCCACGGGCGCGGCGGCTGGGCGGTCGGCGACGTGGTGGGCGCGAGCCTGGACCACGCGATGTGGTTCCACCGCCCGTTCCGGGCCGACGAGTGGCTGCTGTACGACCAGGAGTCCCCGTCCTCGTCCGGCGGCCGCGGACTCGGCCAGGCCCGCATCTACACCCAGGACGGGCAGCTGGCGGTCACGGTGATCCAGGAGGGCGTGATCCGCGTCCCGCGGTGAGGGGACGGCTGTACCCGCGGTGACGGGACGGCCGGGCCGCTGACCGGCGCGCGCGGTCGGCGGCGTCAGCAGTGCCCTGCGGTGACCTTCGTACTGACCTTGTACTGCGGGACCCGGACAGCGTCCGGTGCCCCGCTCGGCAGGTCGTCGGGCACCCGCGCCGCCGAGACGAACACCAGGCACGCCTGTGACTTCGTGGGCTCCGCCGAACCGTCCTGGCCGGGCTTGGTGCCGGTGATCACGTAACTGTCCGCAGCGCCCTCCGGCGGCGGCACCGACCGGGCGCTCAGCGCGAGGCCCGCCCCCTTGACGACGGACTCCGTCTCGTTGTCGACCAAGGTGGTGAAGACGCCCTGGTCCGGCTGCCCTTCCTCGACGGGGGACTCCGTCGGCGCCGGTCCGTCCTCGATGTCCGCTGCGATCTTCTGGGTCTCGTGCAGCACCTCGTCGCCGCTCCACCGCGCGTCATCGGCGCCCCGCCAGTACATGACCGCCAGGACCAGCCCGAGTACGGTGCACCCGGCGACGCGGATCACACCGAACATGACCGCCTTGTCGCTGTCGGCGCCTCCCCCGGCGGACGCCAGCCGCCACAGACGCACCCCGTCGATCAGCGCGCAGGCGAACGCAGCCACGGCGATGAAGATGGCATACGTGTAACCGGACACCCCGTGCCGCCCCCTGTGCTCCCGCGTGTACGAACACCGACAACGTAACGAGAGCCGCGAAGCGTCGGCAATACGGCGTCAGCCCAGCCCCGCCGCGTCCAGCAGATACGCCGTCATCGGGTCGTAGAAGCGCGGGTCCGTGACGTGGTCGTCGAGCGGGACCGTGACCTGGAGCGTGCCCTCGGCCTCGCCCAGGAAGAGCGCCGGGTCGTTGCAGTCCGCGTAGCCGATCGAGTCCAGTCCGCGCTGGCCGGCGCAGCCCGCCCAGCCGTGGTCGGCGACGACCAGGTCGGGCAGCGGCCTGCCCGCGCGCTCCAGGCCGTCCAGGATGGCCCGCATCGGCTCGGGCGAGTGGGTGTGCCAGAGCGTCGCGCCGCGCTCCAGCATCGCCACGTCGGCGAACTGGAAGACCATGCCCTCGTCGGCGCTGAGCCCGCCCGGGATCCGTACGATCTCGCAGCCCGCCGCCCGCAGCGCGTCCGCGGTGGCCCGGTGCACGTCGAGCAGCCCGCCCGGGTGCCCGGTGGCGAACAGCACGCTCTCGCCGGCTTCGGCGGCCTTCCGCAGCCGGGCCGCCATCCGGTCCAGGGCGTCGACCGTCAGCTCGGGGTCGATGGTGTCCTGGCCGTGCCGGTGCTGCGGGTCGTCGTTGACGCCGCAGCGCTCGGCCATCACGGCGAGCACGTCCTGCTCGTCCACCCAGCGGTCACCGAGTTCGAGCCCCAGCCAGAAGTGCCGGTCGCCGTTGGAGAGCTTGCGGTAGTGCGCGAGGTTGTTGTCGCGGGGCGTGGCTACGTTTCCGGCGATCCGGGTGCGGACCAGGTGGTCGACGAGTTCGGCGCGGCTGGGTATCGGCATGAGCCCATTGTGGACGCCAGGGCCTCTCCCCGTCAGTCCGGTATCGGAGCAGGGCCGCGTTGCCGCACAGGTGTACGTCGGCCGCCGCCCCGTCAGCCGGCCGCCACTGCCCCGTCCGCCACCCCGCCCGCTGTCGTGCCCGCCGTCCCGTCCAGCGCCGCGAACGCGCCGTGTGCCAGGCGGCGCAGCAGGGCGCCGGTGGCGGTCCGGCCGGGGAGGCCGCCGGTGCCCAGGTGCGGGGTCGAGTTCAGCAGGCCGAAGACCGCGTGCACGGCCGCCCTGGCCTCCTGCTCGGGGGTGCGCGGGTACAGCTCGCGTACGACGGTGACCCACAGCTCGACGTACTGCCGCTGGAGCCTGCGGACCGCCTTGCGGTCGCTGTCGCGCAGCCGGTCCAGCTCCCGGTCGTGGACGGTGATCAGCGGGCGGTCGTCGAGCGCGAAGTCGATGTGCCCGTCGATCAGCGAGGCCAGTACCGCCGCCGGGCCGCCCACGGCGCTCTCCGCCCGTGTCCGGCCGCCGTCGAGGAGCCGCTCACTGATCCCGACGAGCAGCTCGGCGAGCATCGCGTCCTTGCCCGCGAAGTGGCGGTAGAGGCCGGGGCCGCTGATGCCCACCGCCGCGCCTATCTCGTCGACACCGACGCCGTGGAAACCGCGCTCGGCGAAGAGGCGCGCCGCTTCCTTGAGGATCTGCTCGCGCCGCGTCGGGGCGTCCGTCCTGGTGCTCATGGCTCCATTCTAGACAGCGGGGTTAGCGAGCGTTAACCTGACCGCAGGTGTTAACGATCACTAACCGCCCGGACCGGGTAGGGATGGTCGAGATCCACGCCGGAGCAGAGCAGAACAGGGCAGAACAGAGGGGACCCGACCGATGCAGCAGGCACCAGTCCTGACGAGTGCGGCCGATCCCGCTTCGGGGGCCTGGCAGGCCAACGAAGCGGCGCACGGCGTGCTCGCCACCGAGCTGCGGACCAGGCTGGCAGCCGCGCGCCTCGGCGGCGGCGAGAAGTCCCGGGCCCGCCATGTGGCGCGCGGGAAGCTGCTGCCGCGCGACCGCGTCGACACCCTCCTGGACCCGGGCTCGCCCTTCCTGGAGCTGGCGCCGCTGGCCGCCGAAGGCATGTACGGCGGGTCGGCGCCCGCCGCCGGGGTCATCGCCGGGATCGGCCGGGTGAGCGGGCGCGAGGTGGTCGTGGTCGCCAATGACGCCACCGTCAAGGGCGGCACGTACTACCCGATGACCGTGAAGAAGCATCTGCGCGCCCAGGAGGTGGCCCTGGAGAACCGGCTGCCGTGCGTGTATCTGGTCGACTCGGGCGGCGCCTTCCTGCCGATGCAGGACGAGGTCTTCCCCGACCGGGACCACTTCGGCCGGATCTTCTACAACCAGGCCCGGATGTCGGGCGCCGGCATCCCGCAGATCGCCGCCGTGCTGGGCTCCTGCACGGCGGGCGGTGCGTACGTCCCGGCGATGAGCGACGAAGCGGTGATCGTCCGCAACCAGGGCACGATCTTCCTGGGCGGCCCGCCGCTGGTGAAGGCCGCGACCGGCGAGGTCGTCACAGCCGAGGAGCTGGGCGGCGGCGAGGTGCACTCGCGGACCTCCGGGGTCACCGACCACCTCGCGGAGGACGACGCGCACGCGCTGCGCATCGTCCGGACCATCGTCTCCACGCTGCCCGAGCGCACCCCGCTCCCCTGGTCCGTGGAGCCGGTCGAGGAGCCGAAGGTGGACCCGGCCGGTCTTTACGGCGCGGTGCCGGTCGACTCACGCACGCCCTACGACGTACGCGAGGTGATCGCGCGCATCACGGACGGCTCGCGGTTCGCCGAGTTCAAGGCGGAGTTCGGGACGACGCTGATCACCGGCTTCGCCCGGATCCACGGCCACCCGGTCGGCATCGTCGCCAACAACGGCATCCTCTTCTCCGAATCCGCCCAGAAGGGCGCGCACTTCATCGAGCTGTGCGACCAGCGCGGCATCCCGCTGCTCTTCCTCCAGAACATCTCCGGCTTCATGGTCGGCCGGGACTACGAGGCGGGCGGGATCGCCAAGCACGGCGCCAAGATGGTCACGGCGGTGGCCTGCACCCGGGTGCCGAAGCTGACCGTGGTCGTCGGCGGGTCGTACGGCGCGGGGAACTACTCGATGTGCGGCCGGGCCTACTCGCCGCGCTTCCTGTGGATGTGGCCGAACGCCAAGATCTCCGTGATGGGCGGCGAACAGGCCGCATCCGTCCTGGCCACGGTCAAGCGCGACCAGCTGGGCGACGACTGGAGCGCCGAGGACGAGGAGGCGTTCAAGGCGCCGGTCCGCGCGCAGTACGAGGAGCAGGGGAACGCCTACTACGCGACGGCCAGGCTCTGGGACGACGGCGTGATCGACCCGCTGGAGACCCGCCAGGTCGTCGGCCTGGCGCTGACCGCCTGCGCCAACGCGCCGCTGCCCGTGAAGGACCGGACAGCGCCTGGCTACGGCGTCTTCCGGATGTGACGGGGATGGCCGATGTGATGAAGGTCGCGGATCTGATGAGGGTGGACATGTTCGACAGCGTTCTGATCGCCAACCGTGGCGAGATCGCCGTACGCGTCATCCGCACGCTGCGGGAGCTGGGCATCCGCTCGGTCGCCGTCTACAGCGACGCGGACGCGGACGCCCGGCACGTACGGGAGGCCGACACCGCGGTCAGGCTCGGTCCCGCGCCCGCCGCCGAGAGCTATCTGTCGGTGGAGCGGCTGCTCGACGCGGCGGCGCGCTCCGGCGCGCAGGCGGTCCATCCCGGGTACGGGTTCCTCGCCGAGAACGCGGAGTTCGCGCAGGCGTGCGCCGACGCGGGCCTGGTCTTCATCGGGCCGCCCGCCGCCGCGATCTCCCTGATGGGCGACAAGATCCGGGCCAAGGCCACTGTGCGGGCCGCGGGCGTCCCGGTGGTCCCCGGCTCCTCGGGCAGCGGCCTCTCGGACGCCGAACTGGCCGCTTCCGCACGGGAGATCGGCATGCCCGTGCTCCTGAAGCCGTCGGCGGGCGGCGGCGGCAAGGGCATGCACCTCGTCCGCGACGAAGCGCTGCTCGCCGACGAGATCGCCTCGGCCCGCCGCGAGGCCCGGTCGTCGTTCGGCGACGACACCCTGCTGGTGGAGCGGTGGATCGACCGCCCGCGCCATATCGAGATCCAGGTCCTCGCGGACGCCCACGGGAACGTGGTGCACCTCGGTGAGCGCGAGTGCTCGCTCCAGCGCCGCCACCAGAAGATCATCGAGGAGGCTCCCTCGGTCCTGCTGGACGAGGCGACCAGGTCCGCGATGGGCGAGGCGGCCGTCCAGGCGGCGCGCAGCTGTGGGTACACGGGCGCGGGCACGGTGGAGTTCATCGTCCCCGGCTCCGACCCGTCCTCGTACTACTTCATGGAGATGAACACCCGCCTCCAGGTCGAGCACCCGGTGACCGAGCTGATCACCGGCCTCGACCTGGTGGAGTGGCAGCTGCGGGTCGCCGCCGGTGAGCGGCTGCCGTTCGGGCAGCGGGACATCATGCTCACCGGGCACGCCATCGAGGCGCGGGTCTGCGCGGAGGACCCGTCCCGCGGCTTCCTGCCGTCCGGCGGCACGGTGCTGGCGCTGCGCGAACCGCAGGGCCACGGCGTGCGGACCGACTCGGGCCTCAGTGAGGGCGTGGAGGTCGGCAGCCGGTACGACCCGATGCTGTCGAAGGTCATCGCGTACGGTCCCGACCGCGCGACGGCGCTGCGCAAGCTGCGGGCGGCGCTGGCCGGCACGGTCACGCTGGGCGTGCCGACCAACGCGGGCTTCCTGCGGCGGCTGCTCGCCCACCCCGCGGTCGTCGCGGGCGAGCTGGACACCGGTCTGGTGGAGCGGGAGGCGGACGGACTCGTACCGGACACGGTGCCGCCCGAGGTGTACACGGCGGCGGCCGCGGTACGGAGGGCCGAGCTGGCCCCCGAGCCGGACCCGGGCGGCTGGACCGACCCGTTCTCGGTGCCGA
>NZ_JAAGLN010000251.1 GCF_010548145.1 Streptomyces sp. SID10853 | reverse complement strand
TGCCCCGCCCGCGGCCGGTGTTCGGCCACGGGACGCAGGTGGTGCTGGCCGGTCCGGACGGCCGCGACGAGCTGCGGCTCTTCGGCTGCTACCACCCGAGCCGGCGCAATGTGAACACCGGCCGGCTGACCCGCCCGATGCTGACGGCGGTGTTCCGCGAGGCGGCCACCGCCGCGGGGCTCCCGCTCCCCGGGCCTCCGGGTGCCACCCCCGGAAGCGGCCGGGGAGACGGCCCCGGGGCCTGACGGGTCCGGCACCCGCCCCAGGCGGTCCCCGTTCTCACCTGCGGAGACCCGCGGTGGCACACTGGCCGCGGTCCGCCGAAGGAGCAGCCACCATGCCGATGTTCCGCACCCTGCGCCGTGCCGTGCGGCTCCCGCACCAGCGCACGGTCGTCGACCTCAGCCACCCCGCCCGCTCCCCGCTCGGCAGCGCGGTCGTCAACTGCGTGGTCTATCTGGACGGCGTCCGGCAGTCGGGCGACTGCCCGGCCGACGAGGCACTGCGCCGGGTCAGGGCGGAGGGCAGCGGCTTCGTCTGGATCGGGCTGCACGAGCCGCAGCAGCCGGAACTCGCCTCACTCGGGGAGCTGTTCGGGCTGCACCGGCTCGCCGTCGACGACGCGCTGCTCCCGCATCACCGCCCCAAGATCAACACCTATGGCGACATGCTCTTCACCGTGCTCAAGACCGTCGGCTACGTCGAGCACCAGGAGCTGACGGCCACCAGCGAGATCGTCGACACCGGAGAGCTGGCCGTCTTCACGGGCGCCGACTTCGTCCTCACCGTCAGCCGCGGCCGGCACGGCTCGCTCGGCCCGCTGCGCGAGGCGCTGGAGGCGGACCCCGGCCAGCTCGCCAAGGGCCCGGCGGCCGTGCTGCACGCCATCGCCGACCATGTCGTCGAGCGGTACGCCGCTGTCGCCGACACCATGCAGAACGACATCGACGCCGTCGAGTCGAAGGTCTTCTCGCAGCATGTGGCGAGCACCGACGCCTGGCGCATCTATCTGCTCAAGCGGGAGCTGATGGAGTTCAGGCGGGCGGTGGTCCCGCTCTGCCGCCCGCTGGAGAAGCTGCTCACCCGGCAGCCGCTGCCGCTGATGACCCAGGACATCAGGACGTACTTCCGCGATGTGGCGGGCCGGATCGACCGGATCGCCGAGCAGACCAGCGCGTACGACGCGTTGCTCGACTCGGTTCTCCAGGCCCATCTGGCGCAGGTGGGCATCGAGCAGAACGAGGACATGCGGAAGATCTCCGCGTGGGCGTCCATCCTCGCCGTACCGACCATGGTGTGCGGGGTGTACGGCATGAACTTCCAGCACATGCCGGAGAAGAGCTGGGAGTACGGCTACCCGCTGGCGCTGGCCGTGATCGCGGCGGCCTGCCTGATCATGTACCGGGGCTTCCGCCGCAACGGCTGGCTGTAGCTCCCCCGGGCCCACGCCCACGCCCGCGCCTGCCCCTGCCTTGCCCTTGCCCCGCGCCTCCCCCTTCGCCTCGCCCCCTTTTGCCGCTCCCGCCGCGCCCCTACCCCGCGCTGCCCGCGTGCTCGATGGGGTGGCTCCATGCCTCGTACGTCGACTGCGGCTGCGGCGGCTCCAGCGGTTCCTGCGTCTCACTCGGCCGCACGGCACCGAAGCGGGTCCAGCCCCACGCCTGCATCGCGCCCTTCGCCGCCTCGTTCCCCGGCTCCACCAGGGACGCGACCAGCGCCGCACGCGAGCGCACCAGCAGCTGGTCGACCAGGCGGGTGGCGATCTGCTGCCGCCGGTAGGACGGCTGCACCATCAGCTCGGCCAGCACGAAGACCTGTCCGGACGCGGTCAGCTCCTCGACGTCCACCGGAAGCGCGCCGCGGAAGCCCTCCCAGAGGTCGCCGTCACGCTCCAGGACGTAGCCGTACGCACAGCCGGCCAGCGACGGACCGTCGGCGACCATCATGTCGAAGCCGGGGCGCTGCATGTCCTCGGCGAAGCGCTCCAGGAACTGCCGGCGGTCGTGGAACTCCTCCCCGGGCGACCCCCGGTACGCCTCGACGTAGGTGTCCGCGACGGCCTCCCGCTGCTGTTCGGCCTGCCATCTGGTCAGGCGGCGCATGAAGACCTCTGCCATGTGTTCCTCCCGGTTTCCGGCCATCGTCTCAGCGCTCGGCGATCAGCGAAACGGATAGTGCAGGATCCGGCCCCCGCCCTGACACGCGGGCGCAAGGGACGGTGGGCCGAGTGGTCCCGGCGCGCGGCGGAAATGGCCGAATGGCGTCGTCCGGAGTGCGGGGTCCCGGCCGGTGGCTTCCCCTGGATACGTGATGGGCGAAGGCGCGGAGGGACTCGACGGGCGACGGGCCCGGGCCGCCGCCCCCGAGGGGCGCCCGGGCCACCGGGTGCGGTCGTTCTTCGCCGTTGTGCTGATCGTGGTCGCCGGGATCCTCACCCCGGTCGCCACCGTCGCCGTCTGGACCCGCGACGTCATCGGCGACACCGGCCACTACGTCGCGCTGATGCGCCCGCTGGCCTCCGACCCGGCCGTGCGGTCGGCCGTGACCGACCGTGCGACGGACGCCATCATGAAGTACGTCACGGTCGACGCGCTGCTCAAGTCGGTCCCGTCCGCCGAGCGGGCCAAGATCAGGCTGGCCCTCGGCGCACTGGACCGGCCCCTCACATCGGGGCTCAGGAACCTGGTGCACAGCACGGTCGAGGACTCCGTCGACAGCGGCGAGTTCACGCCCGTCTGGGTCCAGCTCAACAGGACCGCGCACACCGCCGCCGAGAAAGCCCTGACCAGCGACCGCGGCAGTGCGCTCACGATCGATCTGGCACCCGTGACCGAGGCCGCGAAGAAGCGGCTGGTGGACAGCGGGCTGACCCTCGCGTCGAAGATCCCCACGGAGCACACCCGGTTCACCGTGCTGGACTCCCGGGCCGTGGGCCGGGCACGCACCGCCTTCCGGCTGCTGCGGATCGGCGGGCTCTGGCTGCCGGTCGTGACCCTGCTGCTCGCGGCGGCCGGTGTGCTCCTCGCGGTCCGCAGACGGCGCGCACTGGTCACCGCGGCCCTGGCGGTGGCGGTCGGCGCGCTGCTGCTCGGCCTGACGCTCGCCGTCCTGCGCAGCCTGTATCTGGACCGGCTGCCCGCCGACATCCCGGAGCCTGCCGCGTCCGCCGTCATCGACGCGCTGACGGCCTTCCTGCGGACGGCGGTCCGCATGACCGCCGTCGTCGGTGGGGTGGTGGCGCTCGCCGCCTGGCTGGGCGGCTCCGGCCGGATCCCGGTGCGGGTGCGGACCGTGTGGCGGGGCTCCATCGGCGCCGTACGCGACGCCATGGGCCTGCGCACCGGGCGGGCCGGGCTCTGGGTGCTGCGCGCCAGGACCTGGCTCGACCGGACCGTGGTGGCGGTCGCGCTCGCCGTCTATCTGGTCTGGGACCGGCCCACCGCGGGCGTCGTGGTGGGCATCGTCCTGTCCGCGCTCATCGCGCTGGCGCTGGTGGAGCTGGCCGCCGACGACGGGACGCCCCGCCCGGCCGGCGGCGGCCGGACGGCAGACGGTCCCACGCCGTCGTGAGGTCAGACCCGGAGATCGGTCCCCGAGGTCAGTCCTCGTGCGTATAGAACAGGTAGAACGTCGCGATCAGGGCGCCGATGCCGAACCCGGCGCCGATGAACGACGACGACAGCACGCTCGATCCGGTCATCGAGTACAGGAACCCCATCGCCCCGCCGATGAGCACGCCGTACCCGGCCGCCCTCGCCTCCTTGGGCAGCGAGTGCTGGATCCGGCCGAAACCGAAGGCCAGCAGGGCGAGCACCAGCCCCGACACGATGCTGAGCACCGTCTTGGCGGTGCTGAAGACATGGCCGGAGCTGAGGATGAACGCCGTGTACAGGCCGTAGACGATGCCGATGAGCAGGGGGACGCCCACGGCGGCCGCGGGGAGGTGCCGGTGGGCCGACGGGCGCCGATGAGCCGGCCGGTGTCCGTGGAGCGTGCTGGGTGTGGCCATGGCAGATTCCTTCCGCTCGCCCTCTCCCCAGCGGACACCCGCGACGGCCACCCGGCAACTCGTACGGCGTAACAGGACGGCGGAACGGAACGGCGCCCCGGCCGTCCGTCGGCCGTCCACGCCCCCGCGCGTGCCCGGGCGGTGCCCAGGGGCGCACGCGGCGGATGAAACCCGCACGCCAGGACGTAGTTTGTTGCCATGGGTGACACGGTCGGCAGCAGAGCAGACGCACGGAAGAGGCAGTCGCTGATCTCACCGCCGGAGTGGCTGATCCGGGGGCTGCGCCCGCAGTCGGCGCCGATCCCACGGGCCGCCGCGGTCCGCGCGAGCATCGCCCTGGCCGCACCGCTGGCCGTCGGTCTCGCCGTGGGGCAGCCCCAGTACGGGGCGCTGGTCGCCATGGGCGCGCTCTCGGGTGTCATCGGCGACACCGCCGACGCGTACCGGATGCGGATCTTCAACATCGCCGTGCCGCAGTGCTTCGGCGCGCTCGGCGTCATGCTCGGCACCCTGGTGTACGGCGACGGCTGGACCGCGGTGGCGGTGCTCACGCTGGTCGCGCTGGTCTCCGGGATGATCTCCACGATCGGCGCGGTGGCGTCCGTGTCTGGGCTGCTGCTCCTGCTCAACTCCGTGGTCGGCGCGGGCCTCCCGATGCCGGGGCCCTGGTGGAAGGCACCGCTGCTGCTCTCGCTCGGCGGGCTCTTCGTGCTGGTGCTCGCGCTGCTCGGCTGGCCGCTTCGGGCGCGGGCCCCGGAGCGTACCGCTGTCGCCGCGACCTACCGCGCCGCCGCCGAACTGCTCGCGGCCGCCGGCACGAGCGCGTACGACGTCAGACGCCAGGCCGTGACCGCCTCGCTCAACGCCTCGTACGACCTGATCCTCGCCCGGCGCGCCCACTACCACGGCCGCAGCACGTCCATGGTGCGGCTGCTCGGCCGGCTCAATGTGCTCGTTCCGCTGATCGAGGCGGCCGCCGCCGCCCATCTGCACGGCCGCGCCTCGCGCCGCCCCGAGATCGCCGCCGCTGTGCGGGACTTGGCCGATGTGGTCGCTTCGGGCCGCTCCGGCGCGGTGCCCGACCTGGTGCTCCCCGAGCCCGAGGGCCCCGCCGACCGCGCGATGAACGCGGCGCTGCGGCACGCGGCCTCCGTGGTCGGCGAGTCGGACACGGACGGCCCCGACCACTACGGCGCCGACGACCGGCTGGGCCGGCCCGCCGCCCTCGGAGTACGGGCCCGCAGAGCCGCCACGACCGTGCTGCTCTCGCCCGCCTCCTGGCGTTACGGGCTGCGGCTCGCGCTCTGCATCGGCCTGGCGCAGGTGCTGGTGTCGGTGGTGAGCGTGCCCCGCTCGTACTGGGTCGCGCTGACCGTCACCTTCGTACTCAAGCCGGACTTCGGCTCGGTCTTCTCGCGGGCGGTGCTGCGGGCGCTCGGCACCGCGGTGGGGGTGCTCACGGCCGCACTGGTCCTCGGGGTGGTGCCGCGCGGCTGGTGGGACGTGCCGGTGATGGTGGTGCTCGCCGCACTGATCCCGGCGGTCTCCGCGAACGGGTACGCGTTCCAGACCGCGGCCATCACCCCGGTGATCCTGCTGATCTCCGACCAGCTCAACCATCTGGGGTTCCATCTGGTGCTGCCCCGGCTGCTCGACAGTCTGATCGGCTGCGGGATCACCCTGGTCGCGGGCTATCTGCTCTGGCCGGAGAGCTGGCACACCCGGATCGGCGACCGGCTCGCCATCGCGGTCGAGGAGAGCGCGCGCTACGTCGAGTGCGCCTTCGGCGGGGGAGACGGATCCGGCCGGACGGCAGGCGGCGGTACGGGGGAGCGGGATGCGCCGGGGCCGCCGGACGCGCCCGGTATGAGGGACGCGTCCGGCACGAGAGGCGCGGGGGAAGCGGCGGACGTGCCGAGCCCGCCGGGCGACCACGCCGACCGGGCGCGGCTGCGGCGGCGGCTCTACCGCGATCTGTCGGTCGTACGGACGGAGTTCCAGCGGGCCCTCACCGAGCCGCCGCCGACCGGGAAGCGGGCCGCCGCCTGGTGGCCGCTGGTCGTCGCTGCGGAACGGATCGTGGACGCGACGACGGCCGCCCGGGTACGCGTCGACCACGGGGCCCGGCCGCCCGCGCCGGAGGAAGTCCGCGATGTGACCCGGGAGTTGCGTGAGCTGGCGCACGGGCTGCGGTCGAGCCCGACGCTCGTGCAGGTGGAGACCCGGATCGAGGGCGACGACGAGGGCGTACTGGCCCCGCTGCGCCAGGAGGTCGTCGCGGCACGGGAGATCGCCTCACCGCAGCGGTGAGACAGGCCGGTTCAGACAGGCCGGTGAGACAGGCCGGTGAGACAGGCCGGTGAGACAGGCCGGTGAGACAGGCCGGTTCAGACAGGCCGGTTCAGACAGGCCGGTTCAGACAGGCCGGTGGCCGGCCGCCGGGGCCCCGGAGACGGCGGAGCCGGGCCGGGAGAAGGCGGGACCGGCCCCGGAGACGGCGGGGCCGAGCCCGGAGACGGCGGAGCCGGGCCGGGCATGGCCCGGCCCGGCTTTTTCCGCCCCGGCAGGTCACCCGCACCCGGCATCGTTGACGACGCCGGGTGCGGGGGTGGGGGGCCGACGCCGGGGAGGTGGCGTCAGGGCACTGGCATATCAGGGTCGCGCGGTGAGGAGCCGCAGCCGTGTCAGGAGTGGCGCGCCACGTTCGCCTTGGCCAGGGCCTTGGCGAAGCCGTTCGCCCACAGGGAGTCGACCTGGGCGCGCTCCTGCGCGTCGGGCTGCCGGTTGGTGCAGGACGGGCCGGGGCCGCCACCCGACATCAGCTCGGTGCACGGGCCGCTGTAGTCGTCGGGAAGGCCGAGCACATGCCCGGTCTCGTGGGCGGTGACGCGGATCGAGTCGTACTCCTGGGTCTGCGCGTGGTCCAGGAAGATGTAGCCGCTGCCGTGACCGTCCGTCGAGGCGTACGAACCCTGCGGGTCGTCGCCCTCACGGTAGGAGAAGTCGGCGCCGGACGAGCCCGCCTGGAGCTTGACGTTGGTCTCGGCCGCGTTCCATATCTGCGCGCTGGCCGATATCTGGCTCTGGTAACTGGGCGCGGCCGAGGCGTCATAGGTGATGGTGACGGACTTCAGCCCGGGGTGCGCCGCCTGCTTCTTGGCGACCGACTTCATGACGGCGTCGAAGAACGCCTTGTTGCCCGCCTCCTGCTTCGCGCTCGTGTAGTGCTGGGCGCCCTGCTGCGCGGCGTGCGGCACAGGGGCCTGTACGGAGGTGGCCGCCTGGACCGGGGCCGCGGTGCCGAGGGCGGCGGCGATGCCGAGGCCGAGGATCGCGGACATCGCGGTATTACGGTGCTTCATGTGGGGGGCTCCTACTCGTCCGGTGTGGGGGTGAACGGGTGGTACCGGAGAGTGTGCTGTGCGGGCGCCCCGCCGGGATGATGGCAACTGGCGATAACTTGGGGCTATCGGTGCGGGTTTGATGGTCTGGTGCGGCCCCCGACGCGGCCCTACTCTCTGGTTGCATGGACCTTGAGGTGCGGCATCTCCGCGCACTGTGCGCCATAGCGGACACCGGCAGCCTCCACCGGGCGGCCCGTGAACTGGGCATGAGCCAGCCCTCGCTCACCACACAGCTCCGCCGGATCGAGAACTCCCTGGGCGGGCAGCTCTTCTCCCGCACCCGCACGGGCTGTCGGCCCACCCCGCTGGGCCGCACCGTACTCAGCCGCGCCAGGCCACTGATCGACGAGATGCGTTCACTGGTCACCGAGGCGAAGGCGGCGGCGGCGCGTGCGGCCGGGCCCCGGCTGCGGATCGGCGCGACGGCGAGCCGCGCCATCCCCGGCTGGCTGCGCAGACTGCGCACCCGGCTGCCGGACACCGAGACCTCGCTCCATATGGATGTGTCGGCCAACGCCCTGCTGCGCCTGGTGGCATCGGGCCAGCTCGACGTGGCGTTCGTGCACGAGGTGGAGGGGTGCCCGCTGCGCGTGCCGGACGGCCTGGAGGTCCGTGTCCTGGTCGAGCGCGAACCGCAGTCCGTGACACTGGCCGCCGACCACCCGGCGGCCAGCGACGCGGTGGTGAAGCTGGCCGACCTGGCGACGGACCAGTGGATGGTCGACCCGACCGTGGACGGCGAATGGGACGGTATGCGCCGGATGCTGCGCGCGGCGGGCCTCAATCCCCGGGTGCTGCACGGCGATTACCTCACGGCGTTCGCCCTGGTCGCCTCCGGCGAGGTGGTCACGGTCTGCCAGCCGACCACCAGACCCAGGCCCGAACTGGTGATAAGACCACTGCACGGGGACCCTCTCGGGGTGCGGCTGCTGCTCGCCGCACGGTCGGGTACGGATGAGGCGGAGCTGGACGTGGTGTACGAGGAGCTGGCCGCCGCGTACGGGGAGTTGCTGTAGACCTGCTGCTGACCGGCTGAAGACCAGCACCGCCCGGAGCGTGTCGTCACCGAGGGTGAAATCGTGTTCCCCGTGGAGCCACCGGGGAGTCCGGGTGGCGTCGGCCCGGTACGCCTGCCGGGCCTTCCGCGTACCATCCGCTGCCATGGGCTCCGAACTGGTCGTGGATCTGCGCACGCTGCCGCTCGCCTCGCTCGACGATTTCTGGGACGCGGTGACCCGGCCGTGCGGGCTGCCCGACTGGTTCGGCAGGAACCTCGATGCCTGGTGGGACGTGGTGGAGACCCGGGGCGTATCGGAGAAGGTCGACGCGCACGGTCTGCTGGTCGTACGGGCCAGAGCGACCGGGCTTTTCGCTCCCGGGCAGCCGGACGGCGCACGGCTTTCCGCACTGTTCGCCGACACGACCCGCGCACGGCTCGACCTGGAGCCCGACCCGGCGGCGTGAGTTCTACCCTCTGCTGAGACCGGCCCTTCGGGGCCGGTCGGTCCAAGATCGCTGACGGCGGTCGCTAACCTTACGTGTCCGCCCTGGCCAGGGATCGACTCCCGTCGGCGCGGACTTGTCTCGTACTCGACTCTGCGAATCATTGCGAAAGGTCTCGCCCATGGGCATTCGGAGCTTGCTGCGCAAGGTGTTTGGACGCGACCGCGTGGAGTCCGGTGAGCCGTCGGCGGCCACGACCGTTCCGGCGCAGGCCGAGCGCACGTCGGCGTCGGCGAAGACCTCTGCGGAGTCGTCGCAGTCCTCGCAGTCGTCGTCGGAGAAGGCGGCGTCGGAGAAGGCGGCGTCGGCGGGCGAAGCGGCGGAGGGTGCGGCGTCGGAAGGCGCCGCATCGGAAAGCGCTGCGTCGGAACGGGCCTCGTCCGAGGGCGGGTCGTCGGAGAAGCCGCGCACGGTGTCGCTGCCCGCGCAGGCCGACAAGGCGTCGACCTCCGTACCGGCCGCCGAGAAGACGGTGCCGAAGCCTGCTCGCAGGTCCGGTCCGGGGATCGCGTCCGACTTGGTGGCGGAGGCTTTCGACAACCCGAAGCGGAGGTCGGCCGAACCGACGGTGCCGGCCCAGGCGAAGGCATCGGACGAGACCGCACCGGAAGCGGAGCCGGAGGTAGAGCCGAAGAGCGAGCCGGAGTCCGCTCCCGTCGTGTCCGAGGACGCACCGGTTGCCGCTGAGGCGACGGCTGTTGAGCCGGAGAAGGCGGTCGAGCCGGAGACGGCGGTCGAGCCGGAGACGGCTGTCGAGCCGCAGGCCGCTGAGGCAGCCGATGCGGCGTCGGCCGAAGCAGAGGCGGAGCCCGCCGCCGAGGCCGAGCCGGAGACCGCGACCGCGGAGCCCGTCACGGAGACGGAGCCCGAGGCTGTCACCGAGCCGGGAACGACCCTGTCGGCCGTGCCGGAGGAGGCCGCCCCCGCCGAGGCCGAGGGCGAGGCCCCGGCCCCGGCCCCCGCCGAGGCGGAGCCGGTCGCC
>NZ_JAAGLN010000250.1 GCF_010548145.1 Streptomyces sp. SID10853 | reverse complement strand
GCGGCGGCGCTGTCCGCGCACCCCGCGGGGCCGCCGAGAAGAACGCTCGCCGCCACGGTCTCCACCAGAGGCCCCGGCACGGCGTGCCGGCCCAGCTCGATGAAGGCGACGGCCAGTTCGACGGGGAGCGGGCCCATGCCCTCGTACTCCTCGGGTACGGCGAGAGCGAACACCCCCGCGTCCGCGATCCGCTTCCACAGCGCCCGGCCCGGTCCGGTGTCGCCCGCGCCCCAGGCCCGTACCGCCGCCGGCGTGTCGGCCGCCGCCAGCATCCGGTCCAGGGTGCGGCCGAATTCGGTCTGTTCGTCGTCCAGCAGGAATTTCATGACCGGCGTCCCTTCGGCAGGCCCAGCAGCCGCTCGGCGATGATGTCGCGCTGGATCTCGTTGGTCCCCGCGTAGATGGGGCCCGCCAGCGAGAAGGTGTAGCCGTCGGCCCAGCTGCCGCCGGCGGGTGCGTCCGGCGCCTCGTCGGACAGTTCGCCGAGCGGGCCGAGCAGGTCGAGCGCCGTCTCGTGCAGGCTGATGTCCAGCTCCGACCAGAACACCTTGTTGAGACTCGACTCGGCCCCGATGGAGCCGCCGGCCGCGATCCGGGAGGCGTTGGCGTACGTGAACAGCTGATAGGCGCGGGAGCGGATCACGGCGTCGGCGACCCGGTCACGCAGCGCGGTGTCGCCCGGGTCGGCCCCGTCGCGCCACAGCCCGGCCAGCCGCTCGGCCGCCGCGGTGAAGCGGCCCGGGCTGCGCAGCGTCAGACCGCGCTCATTGCCCGCGGTGCTCATCGCGACCTGCCAGCCGCGGCCCGGCTCGCCGATGACGTCGGCGTCGGGGACGAACACGTCGTCGAGGAAGAGCTCGGCGAAGGCCGGCTTGCCGTCCAGCCGCCCGACGGGCCGTACGGTCACACCGTCGGCGTCGAGCGGGAACATCAGATAGGTCAGTCCCCGGTGCGGCCGGTCCGCGTCCGGGTGGCTGCGGAAGAGGCCGAAGGCCCGGTCCGCGAAGGCGGCCCGGGACGACCACGCCTTCTGGCCGTTGAGCAGCCAGCCGCCCGCCGTCCGGGTCGCGGTGGAGCGCAGCGAGGCCAGGTCGGAACCGGACTCCGGCTCGGACCACGCCTGCGCCCAGATCACCTCGCCGCTCGCCATGGCGGGCAGGATCCGCGCGCACTGCTCGGCGCTGCCGTGCTCGAAGAGTGTGGGAGCGAGCAGGTTGATGCCGTTCTGGCTGACCCGGCCGGGCGCGCCCGCGGCGAAGTACTCCTCCTCGAAGATCAGCCACCGCAGGATCGAGGCGTCCCTGCCGCCGTACCCGGCGGGCCAGGAGACCACCGACCAGCGGTCCTGCGCCAGGGTGTGCTCCCAGGCGCGGTGCGCGGCGAAGCCATCGGCGGTCTCCAGGGAGGGCAGCGGGTCCGCGGGCACATGTGCGGCGAGCCACTCGCGGGCCTCGGCGCGGAAGGCGTCATCGGCGGCGGTGAAGTCGAGATCCATCAGCGTCCTGCCTTCTTCATCGCACCGATGTCCATCCCGCCGAGCGAGTCGGCCGCTGTCTCGGCGTTGTGCGCGTGGGCGAGGTGGTGGAGGCCGAACACCGAGTCGAGGCCGGTGTGCAGGCCCTGCAGATCCTCGGCCTGGTTGACCGCGCGCTTGGTCAGGGCCAGCCCCATCCTGGGCATCTCGGCGATACGGGAGGCGAGTTCGAAGGTGCGGTCGGTGAGCTCGGCCGCCGGCACCACCCGGTTGACCATGCCGACCTCGTAGGCGCGCCGCGCGCTCATCCGGTCACCGGTGAAGAGGAACTCCTTGGCGATCCGCGGGGGCATCACCCACGGGTGGGCGAAGTACTCGACACCGGGGATCCCCATCCGTACGACCGGGTCCGCGAAGAAGGCGTCGTCGGCGGCGACGATCAGGTCGCACACCCAGGCGAGCATCAGACCGCCCGCCACACAGGCACCCTGCACGGAGGCGATGAGCGGCTTCGGCAGCTCGCGCCAGCGCCGGCACATCCCCAGATAGACCTCGGACTCCCGGGCGAAACGGCTCTCGGCGCCGGTCTTGTCCGAGTGGTCCCACCACAGTCCGGCCCTGCGGTCGAAGGGGAGATGAGCGTCGCGCTCCGGGGTTCCGATGTCGTGCCCCGCGGAGAAGTGCCGGCCCGCGCCCGCCAGCACGACGGCCTTCACCTCGCTGTCGTCGGCCGCGCGGTAGAAGGCGCGGTCGAGGGCGTAGGTCATCGCGGAGTTCTGCGCGTTGCGGTAGTCCGGGCGGTTCATGGTGACGAGGGCGACGGGGCCCTGCCGCTCGTAACGCACCACGGGCTCTTCATGGTCGGCGGTCATCGGCGCCTCCTTCTCTGGCAGGCATTCTGTGGCAGGCATTCTTCCCTAACAAGTGTTTGGTAGGTTAACCTACGGTCATGAGCAGCGTCGAGGAATCCGGCACCGGGACCGCCCGGCAGCGGACCGCATCGCGAGGTGGACATCCGTGAACAAGCCCCCGCAGTACCTCCCCGGGCACCAGCTGCTCGCCGGCCGGACCGCGGTGATCACCGCGGCCGCGGGCGCGGGGATCGGCGGCGCCACCGCACGCCGGTTCCTGGAGGAGGACGCCCGCGTCGTCCTCGGTGACAGCCACGCCCGCCGTCTCGACGAGACCGTGCGGGCCCTGGCGGACGAGTTCGGCGCCGACCGGGTCGCCGGCGCCGCCTGCGACGTCACCGACGAGGAGCAGGTCGGCGCCCTCTTCGACCTCGCGGAGGAGCGGCACGGCCGACTCGACCTCGTCGTCAACAACGCGGGGCTCGGCGGGACCGCCGACCTGACCGAGATGACCGACGCCCAGTGGGACAAGGTCATCGACGTCACCCTCAACGGGACCTTCCGGTGCACCCGCGCCGCGCTGCGCCGGATGAAGGCGTCCGGCGAAGGGGGAGCCGTCGTCAACAACGCCTCCGTCGTCGGCTGGCGCGCCCAGCGCGGACAGGCCCACTACGCTGCGGCGAAGGCCGGCGTGATGGCGCTCACCCGCTGCGCCGCGGTGGAGGCAGCCGAGTACGGAGTACGGGTCAACGCGGTCTCGCCCAGCCTGGCCATGCACCCGCACCTGGTGAAGGTCACCACGCCCGAGCTGCTCGAACAGCTCACCGAGGCCGAGGCGTTCGGCCGGTACGCGGAGCCGTGGGAGATCGCCAACGTCATCGTCTTCCTGGCCAGCGGCTACTCCTCGTACATGACGGGCGAGACCGTGTCGGTCAGCAGCCAGCACGCGTGAGCGGGGAACGACAATGGGTCTGTGCCTACTCCCAAGAATGCGCCCGCCGACAAAAATGTGGCTGCCGCCAAGAAAAAGACTGACGTGAGTCCCTCGCCCGCGCGGCGCAGGGAGCTGCTCGCCACCGCCGCCGAGGTGTTCGCGGCCCAGGGCTACAACGCCACCACCGTGCGCAAGATCGCGGACGAGGCCGGCATCCTGGCCGGCAGCCTCTACTACCACTTCGACTCCAAGGAGTCGATGCTCGACGAAATCCTGAGCACCTTCCTGGACGAGCTGTGGGCCCGCTACGACTCCGTACTCGCATCGGGTCTCGGCCCCAGGGAGACCATCGAAGCCCTTGTCACCGAGTCCTTCCGGGAGATCGACCGGCACCGTGCCGCGGTCGCCATCTACCAGAAGGAGTCCAAGTACCTCTCCGTGCAGCCGCGCTTCGGCTATCTCGCCGACTCGCAGGAGAAGTACGAGAAAGCCTGGCTCGGCACGCTCGAACGCGGAGTCTCCGAAGGAGTCTTCCGCGGCGATCTCGACGTCCGCCTCACCTACCGCTTCGTGCGCGACACCGTCTGGGTCGCCGCGAGCTGGTACCGGCCCGGCGGACAGCACAGCCCGGAGGAGATCGCCCGCCAGTACCTCGCGATGGTCCTCGAAGGCATCGCGTCCGGGCCCCACCAGCACCCATAGACCGGCCGCCGTTCGCCGGACGGCCGGCATCACCAGGTTCCCCATGGAGGAGCAGTCATGGCCGAGGCATACATCGTCGAAGCGGTACGCACCCCGGTCGGGCGGCGCAAGGGCGGTCTCAGCGCCGTCCACCCCGCCGACCTCGGTGCGCACGTGCTCCGGGCGCTCGTGGAGCGTTCGGGCATCGACCCGTCCGCCGTCGAGGACGTCGTCCTCGGCTGCCTGGACACCGTCGGCCCGCAGGCCGGGGACATCGCCCGGACGAGCTGGCTGGCGGCCGGGCTGCCCGAGGAGGTTCCCGGTGTGACCGTCGACCGGCAGTGCGGATCCTCCCAGCAGGCCGTGCACTTCGCGGCCCAGGGCGTGCTCTCCGGCACCCAGGACCTCGTCGTCGCGGGCGGCACCCAGAACATGTCGATGATCCCCATCGCCTTCGCGAGCCGGCAGGCCGCGGAGCCGCTGGGGCTGACCGAAGGGCCGTACGCCGGGTCGGAGGGATGGCGGGCGCGCTACGGCGACCGGCCGGTCAACCAGTTCCACGGCGCCGAGCTGATCGCCGAGAAGTGGGGCATCTCCCGCACCGACATGGAGGAGTTCGCGCTCCGCTCGCACCAGCGCGCGCTCCGGGCCATCGACGAGGGGCGCTTCGCCCGCGAGACCGTCGCCTACGGGGATGTCACCACCGACGAGGGGCCGCGCCGGGACACCTCCCTGGAGAAGATGGCCGGACTGAAGCCCGTCGTGGACGGCGGCCGGCTCACCGCGGGTGTCTCGTCCCAGGTCTCCGACGGCGCGTCGGCCATGCTGCTCGCGTCCGAACGGGCCGTACGCGAGCACGGGCTGACACCCCGGGCCCGTATCCACCACCTCTCGGTACGCGGTGAGGACCCCATCCGGATGCTGTCCGCGCCCATCCCGGCGACGGCGTACGCGCTGAAGAAGACCGGCATGTCCATCGACGACATGGACCTGGTCGAGATCAACGAGGCGTTCGCTCCGGTGGTGCTCGCCTGGCTGAAGGAGACGGGCGCCGATCCGGAGAAGGTCAACGTCAACGGCGGCGCCATCGCGCTGGGCCACCCGCTCGGGGCGACCGGCACCAAGCTGATGACGACGCTCCTGCACGAACTGGAGCGCACCGGCGGGCGCTACGGCCTCCAGACCATGTGCGAGGGCGGCGGCCAGGCCAACGTCACCATCATCGAGCGCCTCTGACACACCCCTCGTCCCGCATACCGGCGGCCGTGCCGTTCCCGACACCTGGGAGTGTCGGGAACGGCACGGCCGCCTTCGTACGGGCCCAGTGCTCCAGCGGGTCTCAGCCGGTCCCGGCGGACGCCTCCGGGACGGCGGACGTGGCTTCCAGCACGGCCAGGGACCGCAGGGTCCCGTGCGCCTCGGACATGATCCGGGCGACCAGCTCGGCGCAGGACGGCAGATCGTCGATCAGCCCAGCGACCTGGCCCGACGCCATCACCCCCAGATCGGGGCGGCCGTCCACCATGGAAGCCTTGAGCATCATCGGCGTGTTGGCCGCCAGCAGCACCTGACTCCACGTCAGGTTCTTGCCGTGCTTCATGGCCAGGCCGTCGCGGACCATCTCCGCCCAGCCGAGGCCGGAGTGCGCCTTGAAACCGGCGGCGTGCCGCAGCGCCCGCAGCAGCGCCGCGGGCCGCCCCGAGCGCTCCAGCGAGGCGACCAGGGGGGTACGGAGCATCCGGTGCGGCAGCCCGTCGACCTTCGTGGTGACGGTGATGTCCTTGACACCCGCCGCGAGATACTCGGCCTTCACCGCGTCCGGGACCGTACTGTCCGACGTGAGCAGGAAGCGGGTGCCCATCGCGACGCCCGCCGCGCCCTGGGCGAGCGCGGCCACCAGACCGCGGCCGTCACGGAAGCCGCCGGCCGCGACGACGGGGATGTTCACCGCGTCGACGACCTGCGGAAGCAGCACGGTGGTGGCGACCTCACCGGTGTGCCCGCCGCCCTCACCGCCCTGCACGATGACCGCGTCGGCGCCCCACGCCGCCACCTTCTCGGCGTGCCGGCGTGCGCCGATGGACGGGATCACCACCACGCCCGCGTCCTTCAGCCGGCCGATCAGGGCCTCGGAAGGGGCGAGCGCGAAGGACGCCACCCGTACACCCTCCTCGATGATGAGGTCCACGCGGGCGGTGGCGTCGCCCGCGTCGGCCCGCAGATTGACGCCGAAGGGCTGCTCCGTACGGGACTTGACCTCACGTACCGCCGAGCGCAGCTGCTCCAGCGTCATGGTCGCCGAGGCCAGGATGCCCAGCGCCCCGGCGTTGGCCGACGCCGACACCAGACGCGGGCCCGCCACCCACCCCATGCCGGTCTGCACGATCGGATGGCGCACCCCGACCAGCTCGGTGAGCGGGGTGGACAGCGTGGCGGCCGGGCCCGTTCCGCCACTGTTCCCGGTCACGTCCGCACCTCGCGGTCGCGCAGCCCCGCAGGGTCGATCACCGTACGGATCAGCCGCAGCTCCTCCGCGCTCGGCTCGCGGGTACGGGGTACGTCATCGGCCACCGCGAGCGGGAACCCGGTGGCCTCGCGCACCTGCTCCGCACTCACCCCCGGGTGCAGCGACCGCACACGCAGCGTCCGGTCCTGCGTCTCGAAGTCCAGCACGGCCAGATCGGTGACGACCCGGCGGAGCTGGTGGAAGCGGGTGGCCGACGGGCCCGCGGCCGCCGCACGGTCGTGGCCGACACCGCACACCATGTCGACCTTGTCGACGAACACCCGGGTGGAGTGCCGCGGCACCCAGTAACTCGTCGGGTTGTTGATGGAGTTGACCGGGGCGCCGCGCACCCCGAGGAGCTGCCTGGCGGGCTGCTTCCAGTCGCCGATGCAGCTGATGTTCTGGTTGCCGTGCCGGTCGAGCTGGCTGGCGCCCATCATCACGTGCCGCTTGCCGCCGGTCACCATGGCCAGGTGGCGCCGGTAGGGCAGCCAGCCCTCGACGACCCCGGGCGCGGCGCCGATGGCGGGGACATCGCCGATCACCAGCGCCTCGCCGTCGGTGAGCAGCAGGTCGGGCGCGAAGGTCAGCCGGGCGAGCCGGGCCCCGACCGACGGGACGGTGCCCATCGGGCTGGCCAGGATCTCCCCGTCCCCCCGCCACGCCTCCGCGCAGGCGATGACGCAGTACTCGGCGCGGGTGACATCGCTCCGCCCCTCGGCGGTGGCGTCCTGTGTGCTCATGCGCCCTCCTCGGCGAACGCCGCGACCGCGGCCTGATACGTGTCCTCGTCACCGGACAGGAAGCGTGCGGTGAACTCCCGCCAGGCGTCCGGGTCGGCGGCGGCCTTCGCGTACGCCGCCTGGAACGGCTCGTCCCGCCCGTAGTCGGGCACGCAGGAGGTGAAGTGCGCCCCGTTCGGGGTCTCGGCGACCCCGGTCACCGCATGCCGCCCGACCAGCATGGTCTGCGGTGTGCCCGCATCGGCGAACTCCGTGCTCTCCACGATGCGTTCGCAGGAGACGTACGCCTCGTCGGCGGCGTCGCAGAAGAGGTCGTCGAAGTACGGGTCGGGCCCCAGGTACTGGCCGTTGCCCCGGGCGTCGGCCCGGTTGAGGTGGACGAGCGCGGCGTCCATCCGCAGCGCAGGTACGGCCACCAGCTCCTCGCCGTCCGGGTAGGGCGAAGTGACCGTCCGCAGCTCCGGGTTGACCCGCATCACGTCCGAGCCGAGACCGGCCCGTATCGGCATGAAGGGCAGCCGGTGGGCGGCGGCGGTCAGCCCCCACATGAACATCGACTCGTCCAGCTCGGTCAGTTCGAAGTCACCGCGCTGGCGCGCCGCCCTGAAGTGCGGTTCCAACGGGATGGAGTCGAGTGTGGCGAAGGCGGCCACCAGCTTGCGGATCTTCCCGGCCGCGGCCAGCAGACCCACATCGGGGCCGCCGTACGAGATGACGGTCAGGTCGGTGATGTCCGTCCGCAGCAGGGCCCTGACCAGGGCCATGGGCTTGCGCCGGGAGCCCCAGCCGCCGATCCCGATGGTCATGCCGCTGCGCAGCCGGCCCGCGATCTCGTCCGGCGACATGATCTTTCCGGACCGTTCTGTCTTTGCGGACCGTTCCGTCTGTCCGGTCTGCCCGGTCTCGCCGGGGGTGTCGCTGCTCACGACTTCTCCTTGCTTCCGAAGGTGTCACGGACCCGGTCGGCCACGCCCAGCAGGTTGGCCTCGAAGGTGAAGCCCTGCTCGAAGCGGTAGCTGCGACGGACGTCGACCGGGTCGATCCCGTTGATGGCCGCCTTCGCGAGGCGGATCAGAGTGCCGTCCTTGGCCGCGATCTCGCCGGCCAGCCGCACGGCCGCCTCCAGCAGTTCCGTGCGCGGGACGATCTCCCACACCGAGCCGTGGTGGTGCAGTTCCTGCGCGGTGGCCGTGCGTGAGGTGTAGTACAGGGTGCGCATCAGATGCTGGGGGACCAGCCGGGCGAGGTGGGTCGCGGCGCCGAGCGCGCCCCGGTCCAGCTCGGGGAGGCCGAAGGTCGCGTCGTCGCTCGCCACGATGGCGTCGGCGTTGCCCACCAGGCCGATACCGCCGCCCAGGCAGAAGCCCGCCACGGCCGCGACCACCGGGACCTCGCACTCGTACACCGCGGCGAACGCCTCGGCGCAGCCGCCGTTGGCGCCGACCAGGGCCGCGTGGCCTTCGGTGCGCTGCATTTCCTTGATGTCGACTCCGGCGTTGAAACCGCGCCCGGCGGCGGTGAGGACCACACAGCGCACGGCCGGGTCGGCGCCCGCGGCACGCACCGCAGCCGCCAGGTCGTACCAGCCCTGTACGGGCAGGGCATTGACCGGGGGGAAGTCGACGGTGACCACGGTGACGCCATTGAGCGGGCTTGAGGTGGAGACACCCATGAGCAGATCAGCTACCTTTCCACCAAACATTTGTTAGGTGAGAAGGTAGCAGTGGTTCGCGTACCGCGGGAGGGGGGCGCCCGGCGTCCCGGCCCGTTCGACTGCCGAAGAGGAGAAGTGAGATGACGTCACAGCACGCGGAAGGCACCGGCGCCGGCCCGGGTAACACGACGGAGGGCGCCGCCGGGAACGGCGGGGGGATCTGCGCGGGGCGGGTCGCCGTGGTCACAGGCGCGGGCCGGGGCCTGGGCCGCGCCCATGCGCGCGCCCTGGCGGCCGAGGGCGCGCGGGTCGTCGTCAACGACCTCGGGGTCGGGCTCGACGGTGCGGGCGGCTCGGCGGGGCCTGCACAGGACGTCGTGGACGAGATCGTCGCGGCGGGCGGACAGGCGGTCGCCCATGCCGGGGACATCGCCACAACGGACGGCGCCGCCTCGCTGGTCGACGCGGCCCTGGACGCGTTCGGCCGGCTGGACATCCTGGTCAACAACGCCGGGTTCCTGCGGGACAAGATGCTCGTCAACATCGACGAGGAGAGCTGGGACGCGGTCATGCGGGTCCATCTCAAGGGCCACTTCCTGGCGCTCAAGCACGCCGGGGCGCACTGGCGCGCGGAGGCCAAGGCAGGCCGTACGCCGGAGGCGCGCGTCATCAACACCAGTTCGGGCGCGGGGCTGCTCGGCAGTGTGGGGCAGGGCAACTACGCGGCGGCCAAGGCCGGGATCCTCGGGCTGACCCTGGTCGCCGCCGCCGAGCTGGGCCGCTACGGCGTCCAGGTCAACGCCATCGCCCGAGGGGCCCCGGCTAGGGGTGTGCGGAGGTGCCGGTCACCGCCACTTATCGGGACGCGGCGGCGGTCGCGGCAGCCCCGAAACTGAGTCAGCGGAGGCAGGTCCGTGTCTTCGTGGCACCGCCCGGCATCGACTACGTCAGCGGTCTCCCCTTGTCGGCGGAGAGCAGCGGCTGGGGCCCGGTCGGGCGGGACATGTCCAACGGCGAGTCGGCCAAGGGCGACGGAGGTCCGCTGCGTATCGG
>NZ_JAAGLN010000024.1 GCF_010548145.1 Streptomyces sp. SID10853 | reverse complement strand
CCCGCACCGCGGCGGCCGGCATCCCCTATCCGGCGGCCGACGGCACCATCGACGCCAACGCCGCGTGGGCCAAGCGCGTCGCCGGCGCCTGTGCCCGGCACGCGGGCCGGACACTGCCCTTCTTCAACACGGTCAGCATCGCCCGGGACATCAACCGGATCCGGATCGCCCTGGGGCTGCGGACACTCTCCTACACGGGCACCTCGTACGGCACGTACGTCGGGCAGGTCTACGCCTCGCTGTTTCCCGCGACATCGGGCCGGGTGCTCCTGGACAGCACCGTCCCGCCGGGCGGGGTCAAGGCGGCCATCCAGAACAAGGGCCGCGGCGCCGAGGACGCCTTCGGCGGCTTCGCGCGGTGGGCCGCGGACCGGGACAGTACCTACCACCTGGGCGGGTCGCCGCCGGACGTACGGCGGACGGTCCTGTCCACCGTGCGGGAGCTCAACGCGACACCGCTGCCGCTGATGACCGGGAAGAGCCTCACCGGGAACCAGCTGCTGGAGGCCGAGGAAGCACTGCTCGAACAGCGGGACGACTTCCCCGGGCTTGCGGAGCTGCTCGGCGCGGCCCACGCCGGCTCCGTCCCGGCCGACGTCACGTCGAAGCTCCAGTTCGGCAGCGTGTTCCCGGACAACTTCTTCAGCGCGCAGGACGCCATCGTCTGCAACGACACCCGCTGGCCGAAGGAGGTCGCGGGCTACCGGCGGGCGGTCGCCCGCAGCGCGTCCCGGTTCCCGCTGACAGCGGGCTCTCCGGCGAACATCTGGCCCTGCGCCTTCTGGCCCGTGACCGGCTCCGAGCACCCGCCGAAACCGGTGCCGCGCGGACCGCACAACATCCTCATGGCGCAGAACACCGCGGACCCCTCGACTCCGCTGAGCGAGGCCCGCCGGACCCTGCGCGCCTTCGGGGACCGGGCGGCGATGGTCACCGTCGAGGCGACCGGCCACGGGGTGGCCATGTCGAAGGGGTGCGCGGCCGACGCGGTGGCGGACTTCCTGCTCGGCGAGGGGCCGGCGCGGTCACGGCACTGCCCCGCGGCGCGTTGAGACACCGGAGGGCGAGTGACGGTGAGTGACGGCGGCCCAGCCGCACGATCGGCTCCGATATCAGGCGGTATGCCTGGAACAGTCCTACCGTGAGCTGGTCAGCGATCCCCACCGTACGAGGAGCAGCAATGGGCGACGACAGCGCCATGGACAAGATCAAGGGCAAGGCCAAGGAAGCAGCCGGCAAGATGAGCGGCGACAAGCGCCAGGAGGCCGAAGGCAAGGCCGACCAGGCGAAGGGCAAAACCAAGGACACCCTCGGTGACGCGAAGGACCGCGCCCAGGGCGCGAAGGACTCGTTCACGGACTGACGCCCTCGCGCACCGCGGGCCCCCGCCGGAAGGCGGGGGCCCGCGGTATGTGTCCGGCTGGGGCGAGGCCACCGAGCCAGCCTCGCCGGGGCAAGGCCGGCCGGACGCCGGGGCCTTCCGGTGCCCTGCAGCGGTCATGCGAAAATTTTCACATGAAACCCGCGTGCCTCACCCGAAACCCTGACGGCCGCCGCACCCTCCGGTTCGGTATGGCGGCGGCCGTCTGTATATGCACCCTGACGGCCTGCGACTCCGGTTCGGGCGGGGGCAGTTCGGCCGACGGCGGCCAGAGGGCAGCAGGCGGCGGGATCACCACGGTGGCGAAGGCCGACCGTGTCCCGGCTCCCCAGCTGTCGGGAAAGACCCTGGACGGCGCCACACTCGATGTAGGCACGGCTTACCGGGGGAAAATCGTCGTACTGAACGTATGGAGCTCATGGTGCGGCCCGTGCCGCGGTGAGGCCAAGAACCTGGCGGAGGTGTCGCGGCAACTCCACTCCCGCGGCGTCCGGTTCGTCGGGATCAACACCGGTGACCCCACGGCGGGCACCGCCCTGTCGTTCGAGAAGGAACGGGGCGTGCCATATCCGAGCCTGCACGACCCGGCGGGCAAGCTCCTGCTGCGCTTTCCCCGGGGGAGTCTCAACCCGCAGGCCATCCCCTCCACGGTGGTGGTCGACCGTGACGGCCGGATCGCGGCACGGGCCGCCGGAGGCGTCAGTGTGGCTCAACTGCGCACGATGCTCGACCCGTTGACCGCCCGAAAGTAGCCGGAAACGCAGCGGCAGGGAAGGAGAAAGGAGGGCAGGCCGGGCCGCTGGGAGTGCGGCCCGGCCTGCCCCGGACGGGAGACGGTCCGGAGAACTACGCCTGGTGACGGGCCTCGAAGGCGGCGCGCTCGGTTTCGTAGCGCCACTGGAGCGTGGCCTTGGGGCTGGCGTTCAGCAGCTCCCGGCAGCGCGCGGTGACCCTGCCCGTGCGGGGGTCGCTGGTGGCGCAGGCGGCGGTGGGGCGGTGGTCGCCCACGGCGCGCCAGAGGCTGCGTCCCTGGATGAAGGCGTGCTCCAGTGAGGTACGGGCGCTGTCGCGCAGCTGACGGTACGACAGGTGGTGCTCGGTGACGGCGCGGGCGTACTCGACGGTGATGTCGGTGCCCGACACGCCCTGGTCGTCGGTGGACAGCGCCACCGGGACACCCGCGGCCAGGTAGCGGTTGATCGGGTGGCCGGCGCCGCAGACTTCGAGGATCTGGCAGTTGCTGGTCAGCGGCACCTCCACCGCGATGTGGCGGCGCGCCATGGTGCGCAGGAGCTGCTGCGGCCGGTCCTCGTCCATGATGTCGACACCGTGGCCGATGCGCTCGGCGCCCGCGGTCTCGACGGCGTCCCGGACGTGGAACCTGAGGTCTTCGCGCGGGGCCACCTTGCTGGTCAGTTCACCGGCGTGCAGCGTGACATGGGCTGTGCGGTAGACCGAGCGCAGGTACTTGATCATGCGCATCTGCAGGTGGTAGTCGCGCAGCGCGACGGGCGCGTCCTCGGCCTGTACCAGGTTCACCCCCACATAGCGGGGGTCCTTGTCGGCCATCTCGAAACCCGCGAGGAGCTGGGTGAAGACGAACTGCGGGTCGGCGGCCCGGCCGACCTGGAAGTCGAAGCGCACCTGCACCTTGCAGGCGGGCTGCGGGTCGGGGGCGTCGCAGCCGAGGGTGTCGCGCTGCTCGGCCATCTCCCGGGCGGTCTCGGCCTTCGCGTCGTCGAGGACGCGGTGCAGCTTGCCGCCGGCGAGCAGCGCGTCCCGCATCCGGCCGAAGTCACCGGTCCACTCCAGGTCGGCGCCCAGCTTCTGGAGGGCGGCCCCCTGCGGGGTGAACAGCGGTTCCACATAGTCCTGGTGGTTGGCGGCGGCCACCTTCGTCACCTCGGCGACGAGCCGGCCGCGGTGCGACCCGGTGACGGCCTTGAACTTGCCGAAGGTGGCGAAGAAGTGGTCGTGCCCGCTCTCGGCGGGCGACTCCTTGAAGTCCTCCATGGACCAGGCGTGGATGACGTCCTGTCTGAAGTCGTGGTCGGACACGGCGTCCTGGGCGGGCCGGGCCCCGGGTCCGCAGGGCGGCGCGGAGGCCGACAGCGTGGTCGTGTCGATACACAGCCCGTCGTCCGCCGCGAAGCCGATCAGCGCCTCCACCGGCACAGCGCCTGACAGGTGGGTGTGCAGGTCCCCGCCCTTCGGCATCGGACGCAGAAAGGAGCGGAGCCGGTCCGGGTTGTCCCGCACACGGTCGAGGTACCGCTGGGTCCCCGCGGTGGCCCCGTCCTGCCAAGGGCGTTGCACGGCGGGCCTGTTCGGGGGCGCGGCCGCCGACGCGCCGGGCACCGTGGCAGCCAGTACGGCCGTGGCCGCGGCGAGCAGCGCGGTCCCGGCGCGCAGTCCGGAGAAGGACCGGGCCCTGCGGACGCGGCCGGGGTCACGGGAGAAATCGGATCGGGAGGTTCCGTCTGTGGTCATGCGCAAAGAAATACCGGATCTTGATCCACTTTACGGTGACATTCGCCCGATCACACCGGTACGAGTGATGCCGGCAGCCCCAACCCCCCACCGGCGACCGGGTGTCCGGCACGGGCCCGGTCGTCGGACGAGGCATTTCCGGTCAGTCCCGGGCGGTCAGCCGCACCGGCAGCGTGGCGGTGCTGTTGGAGAACAGGGACGGCACCGGGGCCAGCCGGTCCGGGTCCGCGGCCAGGGTCAGACCGGGATACCGGGCGAACACCGCCGGCAGGGCGATTGCGGCCTCCAGCCGGGCCAGTGGCGCGCCGAGGCAGAAGTGCGGTCCGTGCCCGAAGGCCAGATGCCTGCGCTGCTCACGGGTGATGTCGAAGCTCCCGGCGTCCGCTCCGTGCTGTCCCTCGTCACGGCCGACCGCGCTGTACGGCGCCATGACGGCCTCGCCCCTGGGGATCCGTACGCCGGCGATCTCGACGTCCTCCAGGGGGTAGCGGAAGGGGAAGTTCCCGATCGGGGCGTCCCAGCGCAGGGTCTCCTCCACGACATCGGCCCAGACCGATGCGTCACCGTTTTCGGCGATGGCCCGCTGGGCGGGGTGGGTCAGGAGGGCGCGCACCGCGTTGGTGATCAGGCTGAGTGTGGTCTCCTGCCCGGCGGAGAGCATCACGAGGAGCGTCCCGACGAGTTCGTCCTCGCTCATGGCCCCCGGGTCGGACTCGCGTGCGGCGACCAGGGCGCTCGTCAGGTCGTCGCCCGGGTGCTGCCTCCGTGTGGCGACGACCCGGGCAAGGAGCCGGTACTGCTCGGTCTGGCTCGCGCCGACCTCCTCCGGGGAGAGGTCGGAGCGGAAGATGTTGTCCATCAGCTCGCGCAGCCGCGGCCGTTCGTCCTCGGGGACGCCGAACAGCTCGCAGATGACCCGCATGGGCACGGGGTGGGCGAAGTGCAGCCGCAGGTCGACCGACCCGTCCGGCCCGGCGTGCGAGGGCAGCGCGTCCAGCAGCTCCCGCACGATCCGCTCGATCCGGGGGCGCAGCGCCTGCACCCTGCGCGGGGTGAGGGTATCGGTCACCAGCCGGCGCAGCCTGCGGTGCTCCCGGCCGTCCGCCGTGACCATGTTGGTGACCTTCACCATGCCTATGAGCGGCCAGTCGTCGGCTATCTCACCGCGCCTGATGGCGCTCCAGTTGTGCCAGTCCTTGCTGAAACGCGGATCGGCCACCAGGTCGTTCAGCAGGGCGTGGTCGGTCACCGACCAGGCCAGGACGTCTCCGGGGAGCCGGACCCTGACCACGGGTCCGAGTGCGCGGAGGGTGGCGGCCTCGGCGTGGTGGTCGGCGCCGTACGGATCCAGGGTGAGGAGCGGGACCTCCGGGGATGGGGGCGCCGGGTTCGCGGTCATGTGCTTCTCCTAGGTCGCTCGCCATTGCTCGCTACTGCTCGATACTGCGCCCGCTGTTGCTCGTTCGGGTCGTGGCGGCCCGCGCGGATGTGCCGTCGCCGGTGTCCGCTCCGTACCGCGCGGAGAAGACCACGGGCAGCGCGACGGGGACGCGTGTCCAGGGCGAGGGGCGCCAGGCAACGTCCGATGCGGGGATACCGAGCCTCATGTCGGGCAACAGATGAAGGACGGTGTGCACGGCGGTACGGGTGATCAGCCGGGCCGGCACCTGGGCGGGGCACACATGCGCGCCGGCCGAGAAGGCGAGATGCGCACGGTTGCCCGGCTCCACCCCGCCGCCGTCGGCGCGGGCCACGGGGTCGTCGTTGGCCGCGGAGATCCCGAGGATGAGTACGTCTCCGCGCCTGATCTGCTGTCCGCCCAGCTCGGTGTCGCGCAGCGCGTAGCGGGCCGGCATGTTGTTCATCGGCGGGTCGCGCCACAGCGCCTCGTCGAGCGCGTCGTCCACTCCGAGCCGCCCGCCGTGCATCCGGGCCGCGAACCGCGGGTCGGTGAGCATCAGCCGCAGCGTGTGCGAGATCCACGCGGTGACGGTCTCGTTGCCCGCGGAGATCATCACGACCATCGACTGGAGCTGCTCCGCCTCGTCCCGCAGATCGGGGTGGCCGAGCAGGGCGGTCGTCAGGTCGTCGCCCGGTGCGGCACGCCTGGCCCGGAGTGTGTCGGCGAGGATCTGCTCGAAGTGCCGGTTTCCGCTCTGCGAGTCGTCGGCGCTGCCGAACAGCGCGATGAGCGCGCTGAGCAGCTCACGCCCTTCGCCGCTGTCCAGGCCGAACAGCGAGGCGATGGAGAGCATCGGGACGATCGTGGCGTACTCGTTGACGAGGTCGGCGTCGCCACGTGCGGAGAACCCGGCGATCAGCCTGGCGCACACCGACTCGACCTGGCGCCGGGTGCGGCGCTGGTCGATCCGGGCCACGCCGTCGTCGAGCGGCCTGCGCAGCCTGCGGTGCTCCGGGCCGTCGGCGCCGATGACGTTGGCCCGCCAGGCCATCATCGGGAGCAGGCCCGAATCCGGCGACACCACACCGGAGTTGAGGTCGCGCCAGTTGCGCGCGTCCCGCGAGTAGACCTGCTCCTGACGGGTGATGGTCAGCAGTTCGCGGTAGCCCATGACGAGCCAGGCGGGTACCCCCGGCTCCAGTTCCACCTTGGCCACGCTGCCCCACTGTTCGCGCAGCCCGCGGTAGGCGGCCTGCGGATCGCTGGACCCGACGGCCTCGGACAGCGGGAGCAGACCGGTGGTGTGGCCGCGGCGGGCCGGGCAGGACGGCGGCGGAAGGGGATGGCTCATGAGGCGCTCTCCGGTACGCGCGCCGCTCCGGCGCTCATCACATAGTGGACAAGGCTGATCAGTGCGTCGAGTGACGAGGTGCGCTCCCGGGCGTCGCAGATGACGACAGGCGTCTGCGGCAGCAGGTCGAGCGCGGCACGCAGTTCCTCGGCCGAGTGGTACTCGCTGTCCGGGAAGCGGTTGACGGCGACGGCGAACGGCAGCCCGCGGATCTCCAGTTGCTCCAGCACGTCGAAGCTGTCCTCGATCCGGCGGGTGTCGACCAGGACCAGGACCCCGATGGCGCCCTCGGCCAGCCCTTCCCACAGGTCCCAGAACCGGCGCTGACCGGGGGTTCCGAAGAGGTAGAGCACCAGCCGGGAGGTCACCGTGATCCGGCCGAAGTCCATGGCGACGGTCGTCGTGGTCTTGGTGCCGGTGCCCGCGAGGTCGTCCACCCCGATGCTCGCCCGGGTCATCACCTCCTCGGTGCGCAGCGGTTCGATCTCACTGACCGAGCCGACCAGTGTGGTCTTGCCGACGCCGAACGCACCCACGACGAGGATCTTGACCGCCTGCTGGACGGTGTCGGCCAGATAGCGGTCAGCGGAGACGGCGGAGACCATCGAGTACCTCCTGAAGCAGTTGTCCGTCGGGCTGCACGGCCCGCGGTACGCCCGAGCGCGCCGACAGATGACCGCTGTCGACGAGGTCGGACACCAGCACTTTGACCAGGCTCACCGGCAGTTGGAGGTGGGCCGCCGCTTCCACCAGGGACAGCAGCCGCCGGCACATCCGCAGCAGCGCGCGCTCCTCCCGGGTGGCGGAGACGGGGAGGTCGTGCGCAGTGCTGACGGCGATGAGGAGGGTCTCCACACCGATGGTGTTGCGTGTGGGGCGCGAGCGTCCCTTGCTGATCACATAGGGGCGTAACGCCCGGTCCGTGTATCCCCCCTGCGGGTCGCTCACCGAGCGGATCCCGGCCTGGGAGGGCTGCTGAGGTTGGCCGCGCCGATCCTCATGACCTGCGCCTGCATCTGGCGGGCCACCATTTTCGGGTCGACCACCGGGCCTGTCACCACGGCGAGATGGACGTTGTCGGCGCTGCGCATGAAGAGGAAGCCGCCGTTGAACTCCACCATCTGCTGGTGGACCGAGCCGCCGTCCTCGCCGAACTCCCGTCCCAGGCTGCGGCCCAGGGACTGCAGCCCCGAGCAGTTCGCCGAGAGACGGTCGGCCGCGTCCCGGTCCATCCCGTCGGAGCTGACCAGCAGGAGCCCGTCCGCGCTGAAGACGATCGCCTCACGCACCCCGGGGACGGCCGCGACCTCCGAGATCATCCAGCCACGCTGCTGGGGATTGTCCACGTAACTCATGCTCACGCCTGTCCTTCTGCGGAATCGGGGGTGTGGGGGGACGAACCGTCGGCGCCGTCCTGCGGGCCGGCGCCCGGTTCGGGCGCGGAGCGGCCGCCCTCGAAGAACTGCTCCATCCAGTCGCCCGCCTCCTCGGGGGTCGCCCGGGACATGGAGCCGGTCCGGTTCTCGTCCGGCGGCAGGTCGGACGGGCGGTACTCGTCGCGGCGCGAGCGCCGGCGCGGGAGCCGTCTGGTCCGCTCGCCGCCCTGCTCGTAGAGCGGAATGGCCTGTTGGGCCGGGTCGGCGGGCACCGCGGGGCTCTGCGAGGTCTGCCCGGGGAGCGTGGCGGAGGGCGGATGGCCCGCCTCGGGGGCGGGAGCGGGCGGCGGTACGGAGGCCGGGCGGTCGGCGGGCGAACCCGGCGGGTCGATGGCTTCCAGTACGTGGCTGGGGATCAGCACCACGCCACGGACACCGCCGTACGGGGATGGCCCCAGGTCGACACGGAAGCCGTGCCGCCGGGCGAAGCGCCCCACCACCGCGAAGCCGGTCTGCGGGATCTCGCCGACGTCGCCGACGCCCAGGAGCCTGCGGCCCGAGGCGACTTCGCGTGCTTCGGCGAGCCGGTACTCGTCGAGGCCGAGGCCGCCGTCGTCCACTTCGATGACCGCGCCGCGCTGCACGGTCCGTACGGTCACCGGTACCGCGGTGCTCGGCGGGGAGTACTCGGTCGCGTTGGCGAGCAGTTCGGCGAGCAGATGGATCAGCGGTTCGACGACGGGCGCGGCGATCCCCACGTCGGGGTCGCCCGAGACCTCGACACGGGTGAACGCGACGATCCGCCCCGACGCGGCCCGCACCACGTCGACCAGGGCCAGCGGCTTCTGCCACTGCTGTCCCGGCCATTCGCCGCACAGCACCTTGAGGCTCTGGGCGTGCCGGGCCTGCTGGGTCGCCGCGTGGTCGACCCGCATGGTCGATTCGAGGAGTTCGGCGTCGCCCGGGTACCGGTCGGCGAGCCCTGTCACCGCGGCCTGGATCCGGTGTGCGGAGGTCTGGACCCGGCTGGCGAGCTCGACCAGGGCGAGCCGCTGTGACTCCTCGCGGTACTCGACGGCTTCCCGTACCTCACCGAGCAGCCGGTCGAGGAGCCGGGCCACGCTCTCGTCCAGCGGCCATGTCCCGTTCGACGGGCCCGGGTCCTCCCGGCCGGCCAGGGCCGCGGGCAGCCGCTGCCCGACGGCGTGCTCGACCTCGGCCTGGACCAGGTCGCTCTGCTGCTGGGCCCGGCGGCGCCACTCGGTGTCGCGCAGCGCCGTGCGGTCGGCCTGTTCCGCGGCTTCGCGCAGATGCCGTGCCGCGTCGGCGTCGGCCGCCCGGTGCTGCCGGCGCAGTCTCACCAGAAGCGTGAGCAGGGCCAGGGCCGCGACGAGGTACGCGGTGACCGGGACCGGGCCGGTGGCGCCGCTGCCCGCGAGCGGTACCACGGGGGCCGCGAGTGTGATGAGCGCGAGGCCCATGACCGCCGGCCAGAGATATGGCGTCCGTCGTGGCGGGGGGACGGACGCGGGAGAACGGGCCATGGAGAACCTTTGAATCGGCTTCGATTTGGCTGGGAGCCGTTGCTCGGATGGAGGAGAGCCACGGCCTCACGAGGGGGGTGTCACCACGCGACGGGCCGATGCGGCGACCACGGTCATGGGACCCGTGGCGGTGTCGTCCGTCGCCACTCTGACAGGCTGCCACCCCGCACTACACGTAACTGCACGAACACCCTCCGCCTACCGGACGGCTCAGCGAGATCGTATAGTCGCCGCGCTCATCCGCGGGGCCGTTTCCGGCCATACCGTCCGTATCGATCACGCACGGCATATTCCGGTCGGCTCACGCCGGGTACGGGTCGGGCAGCGGGACACCGGCGGCCGGGGCCGCGCCGCAGGCGGAATCCATCAGCATCCGGTACGCGGAGACCACCGCATCGTCATGGGTCACGAGGGCGTCGCCCCCCGGGCCTCCGACGACGGCGTGGTCCGGGATCTCCTGGACGGGAAGCCGGAGCAGTTCCAGCGGCGGAGCCCCGGTCAGGGCGTGCGGCCCGGCCGTCAGCGGCATGACCTGGAGGGTGATGTTCGGGCGGGCGGTCGCGCGCCGCAGGGCGTCCAGCTGCTCACGCATCACACCGGGGGACCCCACGCAGGTGTGCAGGGCGGCCTCCGGGATCAGCCCCCACAGAACGGCCTCCCGCTCCCGGAACCGCTCCTGCCTGGCCCGCAGGAACTCCGTACGCCGTGCCCGTACGGCGGGTGGCGCCTCCGGGTGCCGGACCGCCTCGACGGCCGCGGCGTAGGCGGGGGTCCGCAGCAGGTCGGGGACCAGTGCGGGGTGCCAGATCCGGACCACCCCTGCGGACGACTCGATGCCGATGACGTCCCGCTGCCAGGGGGGCAGGATGTCGCGCCAGCGGTGCCACCACCCGGGCTCGTTCGCCCTGACCAGGCTGGCCCTGATCCGCCGCGCGTCGTCCTCGGGGTGGTTGTAGTACTCCAGGAGGTCCCTGACCTGTCCGGCGTCCAGAGCTGTCTCCGCCCGCTCGATGCGCCGCACCGTGGCCTCGGACAGATCCAGCGCCGCCGCGACCGCGGCCAGGCCGCATCCGGCGCGCTCCCGGGCCAGGCGGAGCTGTTCGGCGACCACACGGTGCTCCAGGGTCGGACCTGAGCGGGCTCTCACGGCGTCCATCTCCTTCGCGGCGAACCGGGCAACCGTAGTGTCACATTCTGTGTGATTCACACTCTGACAGTTGCAGAGTATGCCGAACATGTTGATAGTGCATATATGTCTGAATTCGATGGTGATGCCTCTGCCGCGCACTCCGACGACTGGGGCGACTGGGACGACGACGCCAGGGAAGACTTCGCCTACCGCTGGTCGACGCCGCGCATACCCGAGGGGGTCGTCGACTCCCGGCAGCACGTCCGCGACGCCATGCTGGCCTGGGGCGAGCCGGAGGAGCGGACGGAGACCGCCGTCCTGCTGGTCTCCGAGCTCGTCACCAACTCCGTGCGCTACAGCGCCCGTTCGGCGACCGTACGGTGCTGTCTGCGGCGGTCCTGCTCCCGGATAAGGATCCAGGTGTGGGACGCGGGCGGTGACGGCATTCCGGCCCAGCGCCGGCCACCGGCGTGCGAGACGGAGCCGGACGGCGCGGCCCGGGCCGGTCTGTCGGAACGCGGCCGCGGGCTGCTCATCGTCACCGCCCTGGCAGCCGCCTGGGGCACCCGTCAGGACGCCGGCGGCCGGCTGGTCTGGGCGGACGTCTGACTCCGCGGCCCCTACTCGAAGCCCCTTCCTCGAAGCCCTGACCGGCGTCCTCAGCGCACAGTGATCCGGTGGAAGCGCCGCAGGGCCAGCGCCATGAAGGCGCCGGTGATCACACAAGCGCACAGCAGGGCGTACGGAAGAGCGTGCACGACGGGCCACGCGCCGCCCACCGGGACTCCGCCCGGCGGCGGGTTCCCGAAGAGCGCGCGCACAGCGGTGGCCGTCGCCGACACGGGGTTCCACTCCGCGACGGCCCTGAGCGGCCCCGGCATCGTCTCCGTCGAGACGAACGCCGACGAAACGAAGGTCACCGGGAAGAGCCAGATCAGTCCGGCACTCTGTGCCACCTCCACACTGCGGGCCATCAGCCCGATGGTGGCGCCGACCCAGGACATGGCGAAGGCGAAGAGCAGCACCAGGAGGTAGGCGAGGGCCGCATCGGCCACCGAGCCCGCGATCCGCCACCCGACGAGCAGTCCGCAGAGCGACGTCACGGTGAGCGTGACGACGCTCATGGTCAGATCGGACAGGGTCCGGCCCAGGATCACCGCCATTCTGGGCATCGGCAGCGACCTGAACCGGTCGACGATGCCCTTGTCCATGTCGTGGGCGAGCCCGAGCGCCGTGAAGGCCGCGTTGAAGGTGACCGCCTGCGCGAAGATCCCGCCCATCAGGAACGTCCGGTAGTGCGCGCCGCCGAGGCTCCCGCCGAACACATAGGCGAGGAGCAGGACGAACATCACCGGCTGGACGAGTGCGGCGATCACGGATCCCGGTGTGCGGCGCAGATTGAGCAGATTGCGCCAGGCGATGATGGTGGCGTCGCGAGCCACCCGGTTCATCCGTGCCACGGCTGTCCCTCCCCTGCTCCCGGGCCGGGGACACTCCCGGCGGATACGGCCGCTGCCACCGGCACACCCGCGGTCCCCCGGGAAGGACCACCGGTCAGGGCGAGAAAGACGTCGTCGAGCGTGGGCGGGGCCAGTTCCACGTCCTGCACCGCTATGCCGGCGAGCCGCAGACACCCCAGCGCGTACTCCAGGGTGTGCGCGCCGTAGTCGGTGGTGACCGTGAACCGGCCGGTACGCCGGTCGAGTTCGGGTTCATGGGCCCCGAGGGAGCCGAGTATCCCAAAGGTCTGCGACCTGGCCTCCGGGTCGGGGACGGTCAGCGCGAGGCGCTCGCCGCCCACCCTGGCCTTGAGGTCGGCTGCCGGGCCGCGCGCGATGGCGGTGCCCCGGTCGATGACGAGGATGCTGTCGGCCAACTGGTCGGCCTCTTCCAGGTACTGGGTGGTGAGCAGGACGGTGGTGCCGGCGCCGACGAGCTCCCGGACGGAGTGCCAGGTGTCGGACCGGCCGCGGGGGTCGAGGCCGGTGGTGGGCTCGTCCAGTACGACCACGGGTGGCCTGGCCACCAGGGCGCCGGCGAGGTCGAGGCGCCGGCGCATTCCGCCGGAGTACGTCCCGCTCGGCCGGTCGGCCGCCTCGTCCAGGCGGAAGTCGGCGAGCAGTTCGGCCGCCCTGCGCCGGGCGGCAGCCCGGCGCATTCCATAGAGCCTGGCCACGAGACAGAGGTTCTCGCGTCCGGTGAGCTTCTCGTCCACGGCGGCGTACTGGCCCGAGAGACCGAGTCTGCGGCGCACCCCTTCGGGGTCCGCGACCACGTCACGGCCCGCCACCCTGGCGTGCCCCGCGTCGGGTCTCAGCAGAGTCGACAGGATCCGCACCATGGTGGTCTTGCCCGCGCCGTTGGGGCCGAGGACACCGAGAACGGTTCCCGGAGGGACTTCGAGATCGACACCTCCGAGGGCCTGTTTCGCACCGAACCGTTTGGTGATCCCTTCCGCCTGGATCGCTGGGGACGTCGGCTGAGCCGTCATCACTGCCTCTCGTCGGGTGCGTTCGGCCCGCCGGGCACACACCCGGCGGGGCACTCTTACGGCAGGTCAGCCGACGGCGATCCGTGCGCTGCGGGGTGTCAGGTCGGTCCAGTTCCGGTCGACGTAGGTGAGGCAGGCACCGCGGTCGGCGGGCCCGAACACCGCGTCCCAGCCGGCGGGTACCGCGGCGAACGAGGGCCACAGGGCGTGCTGTCCCTCGTCGTTGACCACGACGCGGTGCTGGGTCTGCGGGTCGTCGAAGGGGTTGGTCATGACAGGTCTCCTTGTACGGTGCGGTGTGTGGCGCGCAGGGCTGCGGCCACGGTGGTTCCGATCTGCTCGCGGGCCGCGGGCTGCATCATCTGCGCGTGTGCGCAGGCCACGTCGTAGTTCTCGATCGGCCCGGTGATGTACGGCGCCCAGAGGCCGGTTCCGAAGGTGTCGGCGGGGCGGCCTTCGGCAGCGGTGAAGAAGAGCGCGGGCCCATCGAAGGTGCGGGGGGTGTAGGCCCGCATCAGCCGTGCCTGTCCGGCGAAGTTGTCCACCATGTGATCGATCGTGGCCGGTTCGAGGGCGCCCAGCGGGCTGCCGGTCCTGCGGAACTCGTCGCGTACCGTCGTGGCGTCCACGGGGGCGCCCGTGTCCAGCGCGGCCCCGTCCACGCCGAGGTTCCCGAGCAGCGCCCGGAAGACCGTGTCGCGGTCGGCGCTGTCCAGGTCGTCGAGCGGTGCGACGGGGAACGCGTCGAGGATGGTGAGCAGGGCGACGCGCTCCCCCGCCTCCTGGAGCTGGACGGCCATCTCCTGGACCACGTTCCCGCCGAACGACCAGCCGAACAGGTGGTAGGGGCCGTGCGGCTGGACCTTCCGCAGCTCCGCCACGTAGACGGCGGCCATCGCCTCGATGCTGGCGGGGAAGGGAGCCGAGCCGTCCAGGTTCGGGGTCTGGAGTCCGTACAGCGGGCGGCCCTCGTCCAGGTGCGGAAGCAGGCCGGCGTACGACCAGGCGAGGCCGCCCGCGGGGTGGACACAGAACAGCGGGGGGAGTTCACCGGCCGTACGCAGCGGCAGCAGCGTCGCCAGCGGACTGTCGGCCGCACCGTCGAGCCGGTCCGCGAGCCCGGCCGGGGTCGGGGCCTCGAACAGGGCGCGGATGCCGAGTTCCACGCCGAGCGCCGTACGGATGCGGCCGATGAGACGGGTCGCCAGCAGGGAGTGCCCGCCGAGCGCGAAGAAGTCGTCGTCGATCAGGACCTGGTCGAGTCCGAGCACTTCGGCGAAGAGCTGGCAGAGCACGTCCTCGCGCGGGGTACGTGGGGACCTGCCGCTCTCCCCGTCCCGGGTACGCGGTGCGGGGAGCGGCAGCGCCGCACGGTCGAGCTTGCCGCTCGGCGTCAGCGGCAGCCGCTCCAGCATGAGCCAGCCGGACGGGACCATGTACGCGGGCAGGTGGCGCGCCGCGTGGGCACGGAGCCCGGCGAGGTCGGCCGGTGCGGTGCTGTCGGCGGGCACGACACAGGCGGTCAGTCCGGCGCCGGCGCCGCTCCCGTGCACGACCACCGCGGCCGCGTCGACGCGCGGGTGGGCCGCCAGTACGGCGGCGATCTCGTCCGGCTCGACGCGGAAGCCGCGGACCTTGGCCTGGTTGTCGGAGCGTCCGGCGAATTCCAGCTCGTCGTCCCGGGTACGGCGGGCCCGGTCCCCGGTGCGGTACATCCGGGTGCCGGGCGGCCCGTACGGGTCGGGCAGGAAGGTACGGGCGGTCTCCGCGGGTCGGCCCGGGTATCCCAGGGCGAGGCTGTCGCCCGCGAGGTAGAGGTCGCCCACGACACCCGCGGGTGCGGGGCGCAGCGCGTCGTCGAGCACCTGGACGCGGGTGCCGGTCACGGGGGCGCCCAGGACCGGACGGGCCGCTGCCGTCAGCCGGGTCTCCAGGGTGTCGACGGTGGCCTCGGTGGGCCCGTAGAAGTTCCAGCCCTGCGTCCTGGGGGCGGCGCGCAGTTCGTTCCACAGCTCGGGCGGCACGGCTTCGCCGCCCAGGATCAGCACGGCGGGGTGGTGCGCGCCGTCGGCGAGCAGCCCGCTGTCCAGGAGCTGCCGGGCATGGGTCGGCGTGGTCTCCAGGACGTCGAGCCGGTCCGCCCGCACGCTCGCCACCAGGGCTTCGGGGTCGCGCCGTGTGAGGTCGTCCACGAGGTGCACGCGGTGGCCTTCGAACATCCACAGCACCGGGTCCCAGGCGGCGTCGAAGGAGAGCGTCGCGGTGAGCGCGGCGGTCAGCCGGGCCCGGCCCGCGGTGCGCGCGGCCGGTGCGAAGACCTGGTCGCTGTGGTGTTCCAGAAGACGTGCGAGGGAGCGGTGGGAGACGAGTACGCCCTTGGGCCGGCCGGTCGAGCCCGAGGTGTGGATCAGATACGCGGGATCGTCCGGGCCCGGGCGGTGCGGGGGGCCCGGTGCGGGCAGGGCCAGAGCGCCCGCCGACCGGTCGCTGTCGAGGACCGTGAGGTGCCACGGCCCGGGTATCCGCCCGGCGGTGCCGGCAGCGGTGACGACGGTGCGCGGCCGGGCGTCGTCGAGTATCGCTGTGATGCGTGCCGCGGGCAGGCTCTCGTCCACCGGCGCGTACACACCGCCGGCCTTGAGTATGCCGATGAGCGTGGCGACGGAGTCGGTGCACCGGGGAAGCAGGACGACGACCGGGTCACCGGGGCGCACCCCGGCGTCGGCGAGGAGCCCCGCGATGCGGTCGGAACGGGCGTCGAGTTCGGTGAAGGAGAGGCTGCCGTCGGGTGCGGTGACCGCGATGTCGCTGGTCCGCGCGGCGGCAACGGTCCGGGCGAAGCGGTCGAGCACGGTGCCAGGTCCGCCGTGAGCGGTCCGGCCCTGCCCGAGAGCGAGGAGACGGGTCTGTTCGGCCGCGGGGATCAGGGCGAGGCCGCGGACGGGGGTGTCCGGTGCGGCGGTCGCACCCTCGACGAGCCGGGCGAACCAGTCCGCGAGGTCGCGGGCGGTCCCGGGGTCGAAGAGGTCACGGCTGAACTCCAGCGTCCCTTCGAGCCGGTGGTCGCCTGCTTCGCCCCGCTCGGTCAGGCTCAGCGAGAGGTCGAACTTGGCTCCCCCGGTATCCACCGCGCTCATCTGCGCCTGGAGGCCGGGGAGTTCGAGCTGGGGACGGCCGGTGTTGTTCAGGGTGAGCATGACCTGGAAGAGCGGGTGCCTGCTCAGCGAGCGGTCGGGCCCGAGCTCCTCGACCAGCCGCTCGAAGGGGACGTCCTGGTGGGCGTAGGCCGCCAGATCGGCTTCGCGCACCCGGCCCAGCAGCTCCCGGAACGTGAGGGCGCCTTCGGTACGGACTCGCAGGGCGAGCGTGTTGACGAAGAACCCGACGAGTCCGTCCAGCTCCTCGTCGGTCCGGCCGGCGACCGGTGTGCCCACCGTGATGTCGTCGCCGGCCCCGGTCCGGTGCAACAGGGCGGTCAGTGCCGCGTGCAGCACCATGAAGGTACTGGTGGCGGTGGAGCGAGCGAGCCGGGTGACGGCATCGGTGATCTCCGGCGAGAACCGCAGTGCGACGGTGCCGCCCCGCCCGCTGGAGTGTGCCGGGCGGGGGCGGTCGGCGGGCAGCACGGTGTCGGACGGCGCCGAGTCCAGTTGCTTGCGCCAGTAGGCGAGCTGGCGCGCGGCCAGGCTGTCGGACCGGTCGGCGGCGCCGAGGACGGCGCGCTGCCACAGCGTGTAGTCGGCGTACTGCACGGGCAGCGGTGTCCAGGCCGGTGCACGGCCTGCCGACCGGGCGCTGTAGGCGCCGGCCAGGTCCTGTGCCAGCGGACCCATCGACCAGCCGTCCGCGGCGATGTGGTGGACCGTCAGAAGCAGGACGTGCTGGTCGTCGGCGAGCGCGAACAGCTCGGCTCGCAGGGGAAGTCCGCAGGCGAGGTCGAAGCTGCGGACGGCGGATGTGTGGAGGGCCTCGGCGAGCCCGGCCGGATCGGTGGCGGTCACCGGGAGTTCGGGGCGGGCGTCACCGGGAGCGAGCACGGTCTGCTGGGGACCGCCCCCGGTCTCCTGGATGAGGGTGCGCAGGCTCTCGTGCCTGGCCACCACGTCGGCCAGCGCGCAGCGCAGAGCGTCCCGGTCCAGCGTTCCGGTCAGCCGCACGGCGACGGGGATGTGGTAAGCGGCGTCGTCGGGGTCCATCTGGTGCAGGAACCACAGCCGCTGCTGAGCGGGCGAGAGCGGCAGCCGGTCCGGGCGGGCCGCCGGCCGCAGCACGGGCCGCGCCGCGCCCGCCGTACCGAGCCGTTCGGCCAGAGCGGCGGGGGTGGTCGCCTCGAAGAGCGTACGGACGGGGAGTTCGACGCCGAAGGCCGAGCGGATCCGGCTGACGAGGCGGGTGGCCAGCAGGGAGTGGCCGCCCAGGTCGAAGAAGTCGGCAGTGCGGGCGACACGTGTGTGTCCGAGGGTCTCGGCGAACAGGGCGCACAGGATCTCCTCCTGTGCCGAGTGCGGCGGGTCCGCCTGCTCGTCGCTCCCGGGCGCTCCGTCCGGCAGGGCGCCGAAGTCGACCTTGCCGTGCACGGTCAGCGGCAGCCCGGGTACGGGCACGACCGAGGACGGCACCATGTACGCGGGCAGCCGCCCGGCCACGAAGGTGCGCAGGGCACTCGGTGAGAGGTCCTGGCCGTCGCAGGGGACGGTCCACGCCACGAGCCGTCCCCCGCCGGACGCGTCGGGGCGTACGGTCACAGCGGCCTGGGCCACTGCGGCGTGCCGCAGGAGCGCCGCCTCGACCTCTCCGGTCTCGACCCGGAAGCCGCGGACCTTGACCTGGCCGTCGGCCCGGCCGACGTACTCCAGGTGTCCCCCGCGGCGGCGTACCAGGTCGCCCGTGCGGTACATCCGTGCTCCGGGCTCGCCGAAGGGGTCGGGCAGGAAGCGGTCGGCGGTGGCGGCTGCCCCGTTCTCGTATCCGCGGGCGAGGCCGGCGCCGGACAGATAGAGCTCACCGGTCACTCCCGGGGCTGCGGGGCGCAGCCGGTCGTCGAGCACCCTGGCGCGCATCCCGTCCACCGGCCGGCCGATGTGCGGGCGGGTCCCGGCGGTTATCCGCCCCATGACGCTGTCCACGGTGGCCTCCGTGGGCCCGTACAGATTCCAGACCGCGATGTCCTCCAGCGCCGCGAGTTCGTTCCAGAGCGCCTCGTTGACCGCTTCTCCGCCGAGGGCCAGCACTCGTGGGCGGGGCCGCCCGGGTGCGAAGAGGCCGCAGGCGCGGAGCTGTTCGAGAAAGGAGGGGGTGGTTTCCAGGACATCGATCGCGCTGGTGTGCAGGTAGGCGGTGAGCGCTTCGGGGTCGCGCCGTGACGCGTCGTCCACGAGGTGCAGTTCATGGCCCGCGACCATCCACAGCAGCGGATCCCAGGACGCGTCGAACGTGGTCGCCGCGGTGAGCGCGACCCGCAGCGGCAGTCCGTTGTTGGCCCGCTCCGCCGGTCCGATGAGCCGCTCCTGGTGGCCGGCGAGCAGACCGGCGAGCGAGCGGTGTTCGACGACCACGCCCTTGGGGCGGCCGGTGGACCCCGAGGTGTACAGCACGTACGCCGCGTCCCTGGGCCGGGGCGGCTGCGGCGCCGGGCCTGCCGTGCGGGGCTGCGGGATGGCGTCGCCGATGAGGAGCCTGGTGTGCTCGGTCGCGGGGAGCGCGCCGGCTGTTCCGGCGGTCGCCAGGACCAGGGCGGGCGCCGCCGTGTCGAGGATCAGCCGGTTGCGGGCGTGCGGGTGCGAAGGATCCAGCGGCACATAGACGGCGCCCGCGCGCAGCACTGCGAGCAGGGCCACGATGTGGAGCGAGGTGCGCGGCAGTGCGACCGCGACCCGGTCGCCGTGCCGGATGCCCGACTCGTGCAGCAGCAGGGCGAGTTGTTCCGTACGGTCACGGAGGCCGCCGAAGCTGAGGGCGCCGCCGGCGTCCACCACCGCGGTGCGGCCGGGGGTGACGACGGCCTGTGTGGTGAGGACGTCCACGACCGTACCGAGCGCGTCCGCCGGTTCGATGTGGCGGCCCTGCGAGGGTGTCCGGTCGTCCGCCGGGTCGCCGAGTGCGGCCGTGCGTTCGGCGTCCGTCAGGAATCCGGCGTCGGAGACCGGCCGGTCCGGGTGGTGCAGCAGGGCGGTCAGGAGGCGGGTGTAGTGGTCCGCGAAACGCTCGGCGCTCGCTCGGTCGAAGAGGTCCTCGCTGTACTCCAGTTCACCGGTGATCCCGGCAGGCGCCCCTGCCGCGTCATGGTGCTCGGCCAGGTCCCACGTCAGGTCGAACTTCGCGCCGGTGCGTCCGGCGTCCGGGTCGTGCTCGGCCTTGAGCCCCGGCAGGGAGACCACCGGCGCCGGAGCGTTGTTGAGGCTGATCATGACCTGGAAGAGCGGGTGCCGTGCGGGGGTACGCGGCGGGTTGAGTGCTTCCACGAGCCGCTCGAAGGGCAGTTCCTGATGGGCGTAGGCACTCAGGTCGGCGTCCCTGGTACGGCTCAGCAGCTCGTGGAAGTCAGGAGTGCCCGAGGTGTCCGTCCGCAGGACGAGGGTGTTGACGAAGAAGCCGACGAGTTCGGCGAGGCTCTCGTCGGTGCGCCCTGCGACCGGTGTGCCCACGGCGATGTCGTCCCCGGCGCCGAGCCGTGCCATCAGGGCGGCGAGCGCGGTGTGCAGCACCATGAAGGTGCTCGCGCCGTCGTGCGCCGCCAGGTCCACGAGGGCCCGGTGGGTGGCCGCGTCGATCCGCAGCGCGACGGTGGAGCCTCGCCCCGAAGGGCGGGCCGGTCGCGGCCGGTCGGCCGGGAAGGAGATCTCGGCTGGCAGCCCGTCCAGGGCCGCGGACCAGTGCTCCAGCTGGCTTCCCGCCAGGCTCTGCGGGTCTGCGGGGTCGCCGAGCAGAGTGCGCTGCCACAGTGCGTAGTCGGCGTACTGGACCGGCAGCGGATCCAGCTCGGGCTCCGTGCCGGCGCGGCGTGCGGTGTAGGCGTGCGACAGGTCGCGCAGCAGCGGGCCCATCGACCAGCCGTCCGCCGCGATGTGGTGCAGCGTCAGCACCAGCAGGTGGCTGTCGGGGCCGGTGGCGGTCAGCTCAGCCCGCAGCGGGAGGTCCCGGTCCAGGGCGAAATCGGCCCCGCCGGTACGGATGTGTGCCGTGTCCTGCCCGGGGGTGAGCAGTGGCACCCGGATGTCGTCCGGCGCGAGGACCCGCTGGTGGGGGCCTTCGTCGTCCTCGGCGAAGACGGTGCGCAGGCTCTCGTGGCGCCGTACGACGTCCTCCAGCGCGGCGGCCAGCGCCGCCCGGTCGGGCGATCCGGTCAGCCGCAGGGCGACCGGCAGGTGATAGGCACGTCCGCCTTCGCCCATCCGCTCGATGAGCCACAGCCGCTGCTGGGCGAAGGACAGCGGGATCCGTGCGGGGCGCGGGAGAGCGGGCGTCACGGCGGGCCGTGCTCCGTGCGCGGTGCCCAGCAGCGCGGCCAGCCCGGCCGGGGTGGGTGCTTCGAACAGCGAACGGATCGGGAGCTCTACGCCGAAGTGCGCACGCACCAGACTCACCAGCCGGGTCGCCAGCAGGGAGTGGCCGCCCAGTGCGAAGAAGCTGTCGTCCCGGCCGGCCCCGGGCAGGTCGAGGCACTCGGCGAAGAGAGCGCACATCTCGGCCTCTTCGGGGGTACGCGGCTCGCCTCCCGCCCGGGCCGCCACCGGGGCGGCGCGCGGGAGCCTGGCCGTGTCCAGCTTCCCGTTCGGGGTGAGCGGCAGCCGTTCGACGGCGGCATAGGCGGTGGGCACCATGTGCTCGGGCAGCACGTCCGTGAGGGCGTCGCGGATATCGGCGAACACCGGTGCGGGCGCCGCGCGGCTCACCAGGTAGGCGGCGAGCCGCTCCACTCCCCCGCCCGCCGGGCCGGCGAGCGTCACCGCGGCTTCGTCGACGCCGGGCAGCGAGCGCAGCGCGGATTCGATCTCACCGGTCTCGACCCGCTGTCCCCGTATCTTGATCTGCTGGTCGCTGCGGCCCGCGAACTCCAGGGTGCCGTCGTCGCTCCAGCTCACGAGGTCTCCGGTGCGGTACATCCGGCCGCCGCGTGCGCCGAACGGGTCGGGCAGGAACCGGTCCGCCGTCAGGCCCGGCGCGCTCTCGTAGCCGCGGGCGACGCCTTCGCCCGCGAGGTAGAGCTCACCGGTCGTACCGACGGGCAGCGGGTGGAGCGCCGAGTCCAGGACGTAGGCACGCGCACCGGACACCGGCCGGCCGATCGTCGGGGTCCCGCCGGAGATCCGGGTCGTGACCGCGTCGACCGTGGCCTCGGTAGGGCCGTAGAAGTTGAAGACCAACAGGTCCTGATGCTCGGCGAGTTGGGACCACAGCGCGGCGTCGACCGCTTCCCCTCCGAGCGCGATCACCTGGGGCCGGTGCACCGGAGAGCCGAGCAGTCCTGCCGTGATCATCTGACGGAGGTAGCTGGGAGTGGTCTCGATGGCATCGATACGCCGGTCCACCAGGAACGCGACGAGCGCCTCCGGGTCCCGGCGCGTCCGGTCGTCCACGATGTGCAGCTCGTGTCCGGCCAGCATCCACAGGACCGGGTCCCAGGAAGCGTCGAACGAGGTGGCGGCCGTGAGGGCGACACGCAGCCGGCGGCCGAGCGCGCGTTCCGCCAGGGCGTGGGCCTCCCTGCGGTGGTGGGCCAGCAGGTTGGTCAGGGAACGGTGCTCGACGACCACGCCCTTGGGGCGGCCGGTCGAGCCCGAGGTGTAGATGACGTACGCCGAGTCGCGGGGGCCGGGCAGCGCGGAATCCACCGGCGCGGACAGTGGCACGAGGGGGTCGGCTGCCCCCGGCTCCACCAGGGGCAGCGCGCCGCCCGGGTCGGTACGGTCCGCCGACTCCCGTGTCGCGACCAGCGCGACCGGCCGGGAGTCCTCGATCATGTGGGCGAGCCGGTCGGCCGGGTAGGTGGGGTCGAGCGGCACATAGGCGGCCCCCGTCCGCATGACGGCAAGCATCGCGACCACCAGCTCGGCCGAGCGGGGCAGTCCGACCGCGACCCGGGTGCCCGGGCCGGCGCCGATGGCGGCGAGCCGCGCCGCGAGGGAGTTCACCCGCGTGTCGAGCGCTCCGAAGGTCAGCCGGATGCCGCCCGACACCACGGCGGTGTCCAGCGGACGCTCACGGGCCTGGGCGGCGAACTGCTCGGGCAGCGTCCCGGTGGCAGGAGCCGCCTGCGGCGAGCCGGGCTCCGCGATGTCCCCCGAGGCCAGGGCTATGAGGCGACGCTGCTCCGTGTCACCGACGGTGCGCAGTGAACCGATCTGCCGGGTGGGGTCATCGGTGAAGGACTCGACCAGGCGCAGGAGGCGGTCATGGTGGTCCGCCAGTTCCCGCTGGGTGTACAGCCGTGGGTTGCCCAGCAGGTCGATCCGGAGTCCGCCGCCCCCGTACGAGGCGTGCACCGCCACCACCAGGTCATCGACCGGGCCGACGGAGAGGTTGTGCAGGGTGGCGGTGCGCGGTCCGAAACGGAGTGTGTCGTCGAACGCCAGCACATTGACGGAGGGACCCACCAGCCGGCCGCCCGCACCGGAGAGCCCTCGGTCGTGGCGGAGATCCTCCGAGGGGTACCGCTGATGCCGCAGCACATCGCGGGCCTCGGCCGACGCACGCTTCGCCACGTCGCACACCCGGTCGGCCGGAGAGACCCGCAGCCGCAGGGGCAGGATGTTGGAGAGCATGCCCGGTGTCGTACGGGACACGGCGGTCCGCCGCCCGGTGACCGGCAGCCCCAGCACGACCTCGCGCACACCGCGATTCCGCTGGAGATAGGCCGCCACGGCCGCCATGAAAAAGGTGGGCCAGGCGACGCCGGAGGCTCGGGCGGCAGTGCGCAGCCGTTCGGCCCCGGCCGCGCCGATCTCACCGCTCACCGCCCGGAATCCGTGTCCGGGGGCGGCCGCCTCCTCACCGGCGAGACCCACCGCCGGAGGGGCACCGTCGAGGTGACCGGCCCAGAACTCCTTGTCGGCGGCGCGCAGCCCGGACGACTCGTAGGCCCGGTCCTCGTCGATCAACGGCCCCAGCGGCGCGGGAAGTGACGCGACGGGCTCCGGGTCCGGCAGGGTCAACCGCGTGTAGGCGTCGGCGATCCGGCCGAGCGCGAGCACCGCGCTGTAGCCGTCCAGGGCGAGGTGATGCACCTGCTGGTGGAAGAAGTAGCGGTCAGCGGCGAGCCGGTAGAGCGTCATCCGCACCAGTGGCCCCGCGGCCGGGTCTGCCGCGGTCGCGAGATCCGCGGCCATCAGACGCCGCGCCTCACCCGCCGGGTCCTGGTGGCCGGAGAGGTCGACCGACGGGACCTCGACGCCGCTGTGCGGGCTGACCCGCTGATGCGGGACACCGTCGTGCTCCCCGAAGGTGAGCCGCATCGCCTCCGTCTCGCGGGTGACATGGCGGACCGCTTCCCTGAGACGTGCGAGATCGACGGGGCCGGGGATGACGGCGTACTGCGCCACGTTGTACGACGGGTTGCCCGGGTCCAGTTTCTGCGCGAACCAGAGCCCCCGCTGAGCGGCGGTCAGCGGGAGAGCCGCTTCCCGTATTCCGGCACGGCTTTGGCCCGCACTGCTGTCGCCGGTCCGCCGGATCTTCCGTCCGACCGGTACTCCGGCCCCTTCGTGACGAACCACAGCTACTGCCTCCGATGCCGACATCGCCTCAAATGCGCTATCAACAAGCACTTCGGAGCCGAGGACGCCATGGACTGCCCCTGTGGCCCAGATCACATGTGCGCGGCACCGAAGGGGCGAACCGGGGCCTTTGGGTCACCGGCTGGGACACGGAGGCAGCCCGGGAAGGGACTGCGTCACAACGGGCGCCCGGGACCAAGCCGGATCCGCTTCGGTATCGAATGACGGCGGAAACGCACGCCCGTCCGAGAGTTGGAGAACCCTTGAGGAATCCTGTTTCCCTGCCCCGCTGGGGCGCCGCCACCGCGGCCGCCGGTCTGCTGCTGCTGGCGTCCGCCGGCGGAGCCGCCGCTGCCTCCGCCCCCGCCGGTGCACGGCTGGGCGCGGCTCCCGCACACAGCACGGCGCGGCCGGCACCGGCCACGCCCTCACTCGCTGACGCCTACCACGGCGTACAGGGCGTCAACTTCTGTCTGCTGGCCCGCTGCACCGTCGGCGACCAGGGCACCGGTGCGGGGCCCACCGGGCCGAGCAACACCCAGGGGGCGAACTTCTGCCTGCTGGCTGTCTGCACCGTCCGCCCCTGACAGGGCCCAGCCCTGGCGCGGAGCAGCCCGCACGGTCTTCCTGACGGAACCGTGCGGGCGCCGCCCGGCGGCCTGCACGCCGCCGGGCAGGAAGCCTTCGCCATCAGGAGCGGGGCCCCCTGGAAGCCGTATGCTTCCGGCCGGCCAGGCCGAGCAGCCAGGGCACCGCCAGGTGGTGGACCGGTGCGGCCGCGGCCCACACCAGCCGGGAGAGCCGCCGGTGGTAGCGCACGAAGGTGACCCAGACGACGCCGGAGTCGTCCACGACCACGACGTTGCGGGCGGCGATCAGGGGTGAGCGCGCGTCGAGTGTCACCGACGCGGAGCCGGATTCCGTGAGCTCCCAGCCGAGGACGTGCCCCGGCGACGGCCTCGGACCCATTCGCAGCCCCAGTACGAGGGTCCAGCCCCGCAGCAGGATCCACCGCACCACCGCCGGAGCGTCCTCGAAGGTGGCCCGCGCCCACTGCTCCGGGGTCCCGGAACGCGCCTGCCGGGAGCGCAGTTCGAAGGCGGAGGCGTAGTCGGCCGTGGCGGACTCCCCGGCGGTCCGGGCCGCTTGCGGCACTTCCACCCGGCGCACCCGAGGATGTGTCATCAGAAGAGCCCCTTCCACTGCGGTCCGATCACGGGGGTCCGATCACGGCGGTCCAGTCACGGCGGTCCGGTCACGGCGCCACCGATTCTGCCGCCAGAAGCCCGCCGGCGCGGCGCGAACCGCGGGAATGTCCCGGGTGTCACCGCGGGAAGGTCTCAGGTGTCGAGGGGCAGCGGCTGCCAGCTCCAGTCGGCGACCTCGGGAAGGTCCGTGCCGTGTTCCCGGATCCAGGCGTGATGCCTGAGACGGGCGTCCTCCATGGTCTGGCGCGCGTGCGTGGCACGTACCGCGAGCCCGGGGACACGGTCGATGACGTCCAGGACCAGCCGGTAACGGTCCAGGTCGTTGCGGACCACCATGTCGAAGGGGGTCGTCGTGGTCCCGGACTCCTTGTAGCCGCGTACGTGCAGGTTCTCGTGACCGGTCCTGCGGTAGGAGAGGCGGTGGATCAGCCACGGATAGCCGTGGTACGCGAAGATCACCGGCTTGTCGCGGGTGAACAGCGCGTCGTACTGCATGGCCGACAGCCCGTGCGGATGCTCCGACTCCGGGAGCAGCCGGGCCAGATCGACCACGTTGACCACCCGCACCGCCAGCCCCGGCAGATGACGGCGGATCAGCAGGGCCGCCGCCAGCACCTCCTGGGTCGGTACGTCACCCGCGCAGGCCAGCACGACATCGGGCTCCTCGCCCTCCCGCTCGGTGCCGGCCCACTCCCAGACCCCTGCCCCGCGTGCGCAGTGGGCGCGCGCCTCGTCGAGGGTGAGCCAGTCGAAGCAGGGCTGCTTGCCCGCCACGACGACATTGACGTAGTCCCGGCTGTGCAGCACGTGTTCGGCGACGGAGAGCAGGGTGTTGGTGTCCGGCGGGAGGTAGACGCGTACGACTTCCGGGGACTTGTTGAGTACGTGGTCCACGAAACCGGGGTCCTGGTGGGAGAAGCCGTTGTGGTCCTGGCGCCAGACGTGCGAGGTGAGCAGGTAGTTGAGGGAGGCGATGGGGCGGCGCCAGGGCAGGGTGCGGGACACCTTCAGCCACTTGATGTGCTGGTTGACCATCGAGTCGACGATGTGGACGAAGGCCTCGTAGCAGGAGAAGAACCCGTGCCGGCCGGTGAGGAGATAGCCCTCCAGCCAGCCCTGGCAGGTGTGTTCGGAGAGGATCTCCATCACCCGGCCGTGCCGGTCGAGGTGCTCGTCGACACCGAGGGTCTCCGCCTGCCATGCCTTTCCACTGGCCTCGTACAGGGCCTGAAGCCGGTTGGACGCGGTCTCGTCGGGGCCCACCACCCGGAAGTCACGGCGCTCGGCGGTGGCCGCCATGACCGACTCCAGCAGATCGCCGAGGACCCTGGTCGGTTCGTGCAGGGTCGCACCGGGCCGCGCGACCTCCACGGCGTACTCGTCCAGGGCCGGTACGGGCAGGTCGAGCAGACGGAGACCGCCGTTGGTGTGCGGGTTGGCCCCGAGGCGCAGCGGTCCTTCGGGGACACAGGCCAGGACCTCGGCGCGGGGCCGTCCCGCCGGGTCGAAGAGGTCTTCGGGCCGGTAGGAGCGCAGCCACGTCTCCAGCTGCCTGAGGTGCTCGGGGTTCTCCCGCACCTCGGGCAGCGGCACTTGGTGGGCGCGCCAGGTGCCCTCGACCGGCAGCCCGTCGACGCTCACCGGGCCGGTCCAGCCCTTCGGCGTACGCAGAACGATCATGGGCCAGCGGGGGCGCTCGGTGCTGCCCTCGTCGCGGGCCGCCCGCTGGATGAGCGCGATGCGGTCCAGCGCGGTGTCCATCGCATCGGCCATGGCCCGGTGGACCGTGTCCGGATCGGCGCCTGTGACATGCAGGACGTCGTGCCCGTATCCGCTCAGCAGCCCGTCCAGCTCGGCCTGGGGGATGCGCGCAAGCACCGCCGGGTTGGCGATCTTGTATCCGTTCAGATGCAGGATCGGCAGGACGGCGCCGTCGTGCACCGGGTCGAGGAACTTGTTGGAGTGCCAGGACCCGGCGAGCGGCCCGGTCTCCGCCTCGCCGTCCCCGATGACGCAGGCGACCAGCAGGTCCGGGTTGTCGAAGACCGCTCCGTACGCGTGGGAGAGCGAGTAGCCCAGCTCGCCGCCCTCATGGATCGAGCCCGGCGTCTCGGGTGCGACATGGCTGGGGACGCCCCCGGGGAAGGAGAACTGGCGGAAGAGCCGGGCCATGCCCGCCGCGTCCCGCCCGATGTCCGGGTACGTCTCGGAGTAGCTGCCCTCCAGCCAGGAGTTGGCCAGGACGGCTGGGCCTCCGTGGCCTGGCCCCCAGACACAGATCGTGTCCTGGGCGCGTGCCTTGACGACACGGTTCAGATGCGTGTGGACCAGGTTCAGTCCGGGAGATGTGCCCCAGTGGCCGAGCAGGCGGGGCTTGATGTGCTCCGGCCGCAGCTCCTCGGTGAGCAGCGGATTGTCCATGAGGTAGATCTGGCCGACCGCCAGGTAGTTGGCGGCCCGCCAGTGGGCGACCAGTGACGCGAGTTCCTCGTCGGTGACCGCGGCCGGTGCTTCCGTGCTGGTCTCGCGCATGATGCTCCTTGCCTTGCGCCTGGGGCGTCTCGTCTTCGCTCAGCCGTGCGGGACGACCGTCACCGGGCACGGCGCGTGGTGGACGGCCGAGGACAGGGCGTGGCCGACCGGCGGTGACAGCGCGGGGCGGTTCCTGCGGCGCCCGACGACCAGCAGCCCCGCTCCCGTGGCGCCCCGGACGACCGCCTGGGCCGGGCTCTCCGTCCGTACCCGCTCGGCTGTGCGTACCTGCGGGAACTTCTCCCGCCAGGGCCTCAGCGCTTCGGCCAGCTCCGTCTGGGCACGCTCGGTGGCCCGCCGTGAGGCGCGCGAGTCGACTCCGCTCCGGGTGTACGCGTCATCCGGAAGGCTCCGGCCGTGCACGGCCCGCAGCAGGACGCCGCGCCTGGCCGCTGTGTCGAAGGCGAACTCGCACAGCGCCTCGCAGGGCCCCTCCAGCGAGAGGCCCAGCACCACGGGGCCGTCCTCGGCCGACGGCCCTGTCGCCTCCCGCTCCCGGACCAGGACGACCGGGGCATCGGCGCGCGCCACGACCCGCAGACCGATGTCGCCCAGGTAGTAGCCCGCCATCGGGACCATGTCGCGGGAACCGAGCACCACCGCCTGCGAGTCGCCGGCCGCCGCCAGCAGGGACTCCACCGGGTCGCCTTCCGTCAGCTCCTCGGTGACCGGCAGTCCGGGACAGCGCTCCTCCACCACGATGCGGGCCCGCTCCATGATCCACCGGGGCAGGCCCCGCTGGCCGTCCCCGGCCGCGCCCTCGCCCCTCTCCCCCTCTCTCCCCCGACCGCTCTCTCTCCCCCCCCCGACGCTGGTCCGAGCCCCCCGCTCCCCCGCGTTCTGCGGCACCGATAGTCCCGGCTCCCGCCCGTTCGGCCCCCGATGCTGGGATGCTGGTGGGCGCAGGGCAGGAACGGACACAAGTGGGGGGCTTCAGCGTCGTGGAGGACAGAGTGCGAGTGGTCATCGCCGAGGATTCAGTGCTGCTGCGGGAGGGCCTGACCCGGTTGCTGACCGACCTCGGTCATGACGTGGTCGCGGGTGTCGGGGACGCGGAGGCGCTGATCAAGACGGTCGGGGACCTGGCGGCCCAGGAGCTGCTGCCGGATGTGGTGGTCGCGGATGTACGGATGCCGCCCACGCACACCGATGAGGGGGTACGGGCGGCCGTACGGCTGCGCAAGGACTACCCGGGGGTCGGGGTGCTGGTCCTCTCGCAGTACGTCGAGGAGCAGTACGCCACCGAACTGCTGGCCGGGTCGAGCCGGGGTGTCGGCTATCTGCTGAAGGACCGGGTCGCCGAGGTCAGGGAGTTCGTGGACGCCGTGGTGCGGGTGGCGCAGGGCGGGACGGCGCTCGACCCCGAGGTCGTGGCGCAGCTGCTGGGCCGCAGCCGCAAGCAGGACGTGCTGGCCGGGCTGACGCCGCGTGAGCGCGAGGTGCTGGGGCTGATGGCCGAGGGGCGGACGAACTCGGCGGTGGCCAAGCAGCTGGTGGTCAGCGACGGGGCGGTGGAGAAGCACGTCAGCAATATCTTCCTGAAGCTCGGGCTCTCCCCGAGTGACGGGGATCACCGTCGGGTCCTCGCCGTGCTGACCTATCTGAACTCGTAATTACCTGACACCCTGTCAGATAGCGAGGTCGGGGCCGTATCGCGAGAGCGGCCCCGGACAGGTCCTAGACCCAAAGGATGAACACCCAGCGCGAGCGCCCGATGACACCGGAGGGCAGGAGGGGCGGTTCCAATGACCGCAATTCCGGGCAATTCGGCGTCTCAAAAAGGCGTCCACTTCATGAGCCTTCCAGGGAAGGCCACCCTTACCGTCGTAGGGTGGGTTCCGGTGTGCCCGGGCAGCCGGGCGCATCCGAGCAGCCGCCCGAGGGAGGTCCAGTTCAGTGACCAGCCAGGTCAGTAGCCCAGCCGAGCAGGCCGACGGATCCGATGAGACCGTCGTCGGGGAACAACGCGCCCTTCTGATCGACGAAGAGGGCAGGGTCGAAGAGGGCACGGTCCAAGAGGGCAGGGTCGAAGAGGGCAGCACCGGAGACGGCAGGGCCGGGGAGCGCGGCGCCGCAGCGGGGACGGACCCCGCCACCGGTCCCGGCGCGGCCCCCGGCACCAGCCCCAACACGGCCCCCGGCACCGCTCCCGGCAAGAGCCCCGGCCCCGGCACCAAAGAGGTGCGTCGGCTGAGTCGGGTGATCATCCGGTTCGCGGGGGACTCGGGTGACGGGATGCAGCTCACGGGAGACCGGTTCACTTCGGAGACCGCGTCGTTCGGGAACGACCTCTCGACCCTGCCGAACTTCCCGGCCGAGATCCGGGCGCCCGCGGGCACTCTGCCGGGCGTCTCCTCGTTCCAGCTGCACTTCGCCGACCACGACATCCTCACGCCCGGCGACGCGCCCAACGTCCTCGTCGCGATGAACCCGGCCGCGCTGAAGGCGAACATCGCCGACGTGCCGCGCGGCGCGGACATCATCGTGAACACCGACGAGTTCACGAAGCGGCCGATGGCGAAGGTCGGTTACCCGGCGTCCCCGCTGGAGGACGGGTCCCTGGACGCCTACCAGGTCCACCCGGTGCCGCTGACGACGCTGACGATCGAGGCCCTCAAGGAGTTCGGGCTCTCCCGCAAGGAGGCCGAGCGCAGCAAGAACATGTTCGCGCTCGGGCTGCTGTCGTGGATGTACCACCGGCCGACGGAGAACACCGAGCAGTTCCTGCGGGCCAAGTTCGCGAAGAAGCCGCAGATCGCGGAGGCGAACGTCGCCGCGTTCCGCGCGGGGTGGAACTTCGGCGAGACGACGGAGGACTTCGCCGTCTCGTACGAGGTCGAGCCGGCCGCCACCGCGTTCCCCGCCGGTACCTACCGCAACATCTCAGGGAACCTGGCACTGTCGTACGGGCTGGTCGCCGCGGGCCAGCAGGCGGACCTGCCGCTGTACCTCGGCTCGTACCCGATCACCCCGGCCTCGGACATCCTGCACGAGCTGTCCAAGCACAAGAACTTCGGCGTGCGGACCTTCCAGGCCGAGGACGAGATCGCCGCCATCGGCGCCGCTCTGGGCGCCGCTTTCGGCGGCTCCCTTGCCGTGACCACCACCTCGGGCCCCGGGGTCGCGCTCAAGTCCGAGACGATCGGCCTGGCCGTCTCCCTCGAACTCCCGCTCCTGGTCATCGCGATCCAGCGCGGCGGGCCCTCCACCGGACTGCCCACCAAGACCGAACAGGCCGACCTGCTCCAGGCCATGTTCGGCCGCAACGGCGAGGCCCCCGTCCCGGTCATCGCGCCCAGGACTCCGGCGGACTGCTTCGACGCCGCCCTGGACGCCGCCCGGATCGCCGTCACCTACCGCACCCCGGTCTTCCTGCTCTCCGACGGCTACCTCGCCAACGGCTCGGAGCCCTGGCGCATCCCCGAGACCGGCGAACTGCCCGACCTGCGCCCCCGGTTCGCGACCGCCCCCAACCACGAACTCGCGGACGGCACCGAGGTGTTCTGGCCCTACAAACGCGACCCGCAGACCCTGGCCCGCCCCTGGGCGGTCCCCGGCACCCCCGGCCTCGAACACCGCATCGGCGGCATCGAGAAACAGGACGGCACCGGGAACATCTCCTACGACCCGGCCAACCACGACTTCATGGTCCGCACCCGCCAGGCCAAGATCGACGGCATCGAAGTCCCGGACCTGCACACCGACGACCCCGACCAGGCCCGCACCCTCGTCCTCGGCTGGGGCTCCACCTACGGCCCCATCACCGCCGCCGTACGCAGGCTCCGCAAGGACGGCGTCCCCATCGCCCAGGCCCACCTGCGCCACCTCAACCCCTTCCCCGCCAACCTCGGCGAGATCCTCAGGAGTTACGACAAGGTCGTCGTCCCGGAGATGAACCTCGGCCAGCTCGCCCTCCTCATCCGGGCCAAATACCTGGTCGACGCCGTCTCCTACAACCAGGTCAACGGCATGCCCTTCAAGGCGGAACAGCTCGCGACGGCACTCAAGGAGGCCATCGATGCCTGACACCAACGAACTCCTGAACCTGGTGCCCAAGGCCGAGGCCAGACAGTCCATGAAGGACTTCAAATCCGACCAGGAAGTCCGCTGGTGCCCCGGCTGCGGCGACTACGCCGTCCTCGCCGCCGTCCAGGGCTTCATGCCCGACCTCGGCCTCGCCAAAGAGAACATCGTCTTCGTCTCCGGCATCGGGTGCTCGTCCCGCTTCCCGTACTACATGAACACCTACGGGATGCACTCCATCCACGGCCGCGCCCCCGCCATCGCCACCGGCCTCGCCACCTCACGCCGCGACCTGTCCGTCTGGGTCGTCACCGGCGACGGCGACGCCCTGTCCATCGGCGGCAACCACCTCATCCACGCCCTGCGCCGCAACGTCAACCTCAAGATCCTCCTCTTCAACAACCGGATCTACGGGCTGACCAAGGGCCAGTACTCACCGACCTCCGAGGTCGGCAAGATCACCAAATCGACCCCGATGGGCTCCCTCGACTCCCCCTTCAACCCCGTCTCGCTGGCCATCGGCGCCGAAGCGTCCTTCGTCGCCCGCACCGTCGACTCCGACCGCAAGCACCTCACCAGCGTGCTGCGCGCGGCCGCCGACCACCCGGGCACAGCCCTCGTCGAGATCTACCAGAACTGCAACATCTTCAACGACGGAGCCTTCGAAGCCCTCAAGGACCGCGAACAGGCCCAGGAAGCGGTCATCCGCCTGGAACACGGGCAGCCCATCCGCTTCGGCACCCCCGAGGCGCCCAAGGGCGTCGTCCGCGACCGCACCACCGGCGACCTCGAAGTCATCGACGTCACACCGGAGAACGAAGCCCACGTCCTGGTCCACGACGCACACTCCACGTCGCCGACCACCGCCTTCGCCCTCTCCCGCCTCGCCGACGCCGACACCCTGCACCACACGCCCATCGGCGTGCTCCGCGACGTCCAACGGCCCGTCTACGACACCCTCATGAACACCCAGCTCGAAACAGCGGTCGAGCGGAACGGGAAGGGCGACCTCGCCGCCCTCCTCGCCGGCAACGACACCTGGACCGTCGCGGGCTGAGAACGCCTCAGGTACCGCCTCGGGTGAGCGGGTGTCACCTCAGGTACCGCCTCGGGTGAGCGGGTGTCACCTCACGTACCGGCAAGCGTCACCCCGGGCCCGGTTCTGCTCCGTCAGGACCGGGCCCCGTCGTATGCCTCGCGCGCCGTCAGCACCGTGTCGACGTGCCGCTCGGTCCACCGGGCGAGCGCCCACACCTGCTCGGCGGCCTCCCTGCCGAGCGGCGTGAGCGAGTAGTCCACGCGCGGCGGGATGACCGGCTTGGCGTCGCGGTCGACGAAGCCGTCCCGCTCCAGCGTCTGCAACGTCTGGGCGAGCATCTTCTCGCTGACCCCGCCCACCTGCCGGCGCAGCTCGCTGAAGCGGTACGAGCGGTCGAGCAGCGCGGCGAGCACGAGCACGCCCCAGCGGCTGGTGACATGTTCCAGGATCAGGCGCGAGGGACACATCGCCTGGTTGACGTCGGGCCCGGTCCCGTCCGGCGCTCTTCCCAGCACTTCGCTTACGTCCATACCAGTACCTTACTTCAAAGTGGGTACTTTCCCAGAGTTAGTACCACCCGTAAGGTGAGTTTGAGGGGCGCACCCACGCCCCACCTGAACCCCGACCCGACCCACAGGGAGCACCACCTCATGAGCATCGTCGTCACCGGAGCCACCGGGGCCCTCGGCCGCCTCGTCATCGACGAGCTGCTCGCCAGGGTCCCCGCGGACCAGGTCGCAGCCGTGGTCCGCAACAAGGAGAAGGCCGCGGGCCTGGCGGCGCGCGGCGTCGAGCTGCGCATCGCCGACTACAGCGACCCGGCGAGCCTCGACGGGGCGTTCCGCTCCGGCGACCGGGTGCTGCTCATCTCAGGGAGCGAGGTCGGCCGGCGCGTGCCGCAGCACACCGCGGTCGTCGAGGCCGCGAAGGCGGCGGGCGTCGCCCAGCTCGCGTACACGGGCATCCTGGGCGGCCCCGACGCCGACTTCCAGCTGGCCGACGAGCACAAGGTGACCGAGCAGCTGATCCTGGACTCCGGGCTGCCGTACACCTTCCTGCGCAACGGCTGGTACAACGAGAACTACACCGAGAACCTCGCGCCGGTCCTGGAGCACGGCGCGGTCGTCACCAACGCGGGCGACGGCCGGGTCGCGTCGGCCACCCGCGCCGACTACGCGGCGGCCGCCGCCACCGTCCTCGTGTCGGACGGCCATCTGGGCCGGGTCTACGAGCTGAGCGGCGACACCGCCTGGTCCTTCGCCGAGTACGCGGCCGAGGTCGCGAAGGCCACGGGCAAGGAGATCGTGTACCGCGACGTCCCGGCGGCCACCCACCAGGAGATCCTTACCGGTGCCGGTGTCCCTGAGGCGATGGCGGCGATCCTCGCGGACGTGGGGACGGCCATCGAGCGCGGCCTGCTGGCCACCACGACCGGCGACCTGGCCCGGCTGACCGGACGCCCCACCACCCCGATCGCCACCTCCATCGCCGCCGCACTGGCGTGACACCGTGCAGCGGCCGCTGCCCTGCAACTGCGCGGCCGTACAGCGGTACCGCCTGTCGTGCGGCGGCACCGCCTGTCATGAGCGTATGACGAAACGGGCATGACAGCCGGGCCCTCCTCCCGTACCTTCGAATCCGTGCGCCTCGTGCCTTCGACGCATGCCGGACGAACTCAGGGGAGGGCCCGTGAAGGGCACCAGTGAGCAGCGGGCAGGGTTCCTGAACGGCGTTGCCGCGTACGTGCTGTGGGGGCTCGTCCCGATGTTCTGGCCCCTGCTCAAGCCGTCGGGTGCCATGGAGATCCTGGCCCACCGCATGGTGTGGTCGCTGGGCGTCGTCCTGATCGCCCTGCTCGTGATGCGGCGCTGGGCCTGGATCGGCGAGCTGGTCCGCGCGCCCCGCAAGCTGGGCCTGGTGGCCATCGCCGCGGTGGCCATCAGCGTCAACTGGGGCGGCTATATCTGGGCCGTGAACGACGGTCAGGTCGTCGAAGCCTCGCTCGGCTACTTCATCAACCCGCTGGTCACCATCGCGATGGGCGTCCTGCTCCTGGGCGAGCGGCTGCGCCCCGCCCAGTGGGCCGCCGTCGCCACCGGCGCCACGGCCGTCGTGGTGCTGGCCGTCGGATACGGCAAGCCGCCCTGGATCTCACTGATGCTGGCCTTCTCCTTCGCGACGTACGGGCTGGTCAAGAAGAAGGTGAATCTCGGCGGCCTGGAGTCACTCACGGCCGAGACGGCGCTGCAGTTCCTGCCGGCGCTGGCGTATCTGCTGTTCCTCGCCGGGCGCGGCGAGTCCACCTTCGGCCCGCCCGCGCACGGCGTGCTCCTGGCGTCCACGGGGCTGGTCACCGCGATCCCGCTGATCCTGTTCGGTGCGGCGGCGATCCGCGTACCGCTCTCGACTCTGGGACTGCTCCAGTACCTGACGCCGGTCTTCCAGTTCGGCCTGGGCACCCTGTACTTCCATGAGGCGATGCCGCCGGAGCGGTGGGCGGGGTTCGCGCTGGTATGGCTGGCGCTGACGGTCCTGACCTGGGACGCCCTGCGGAACGCCCACCGGACCCGAGCACGGGCCGCTCAGCTGACGGCCGAGGCGCGGGAGCGGGAGCGGCCGAAGGAACCGGGGCCGGTACGGGAGCAGACGCAGGAGCCCGCCCGGGAGCAGGGGCAGCAGGTACCGGGCGCGTGATCCGGCCGGTGGCGCCGCCCGGCCGGCTCCGTGTCCCGTCCGGTCACGCCCCGCCCCTCCCGCTCCTCCAGCTGCGGGCTGTCAGCCGCCCAGCGCCCTCAGGACGTGGGCGATCAGCCGGGTGATCTCCTCCGCGTCGTGCGGGGGCCTGCGCAGGCTGTGCCGGTAGTAGAGCGGGCCGTAGAGCAGCTCCACCCCCAGGTGGAGATCGGCGTCCTCGGGGAGTTCGCCCTGCTCCTGGGCGCTGCGCAGCCGGCCTGTCGCGCCCCTGACCCTGGGATCGATGAACTGTTCCTGCACGGTCCTGGCCAGGTCGTCGTCGTACTGGATCTCGGTGAGGATCCCGGCGTACGCGGGGCCGAGCGGCGGATGCGCGAGGAGCCGCACCACTCCGCTCATCTGGCTGTGGAGGTCGGCGGCCAGGTCGCCGGTGTCGGGGAAGGGGCGGGTCTTGATGACCGCGTCGTCCAGCGCTTCGAGCACCAGCGCGCCCTTCGACGGCCACCAGCGGTAGATCGTCTTCTTGCTCACACCGGCACGGGCGGCGATCGCCTCGATGGTGACGCGGGCGTACCCCCGCTCGATGCAGAGCACGAGGGCGGCCGCGAGGATCGCCTGCTGTGATTTCTCACTGCGGCGTGCGGGGTTGGGCGTGAGGTTCACCGCTTGAGTCTATTCACCGGTCAGGGGCGGGGACGATACGTAGCGTCTTGACAGCGGAAGGTGTACGTCCGAGAATATGGCTGGGGAAACGGTACGTGTCGTGTCGAGCCGCGTCGGGGGACGGCTTCTCGGTACGGCACGTGCCCTCCCTTTCTCTCTCTCCCCCCCGGGCAGACTTCTCGCTCCCCCGGTCAGGCCGCGATGTCCTTCGTGGTGAACCGCGCCCAGGCCGCCGAGCCGAACACCACGGCGTACAGCCCCTGCAGGCCGAGGTTCTTGACGATCTCGTCCCAGTAGACCGGTGCCCGCAGCAGGTCGGCGAAGGACAGCCAGTAGTGCGGGAACAGATACGGCTGGAGCGCGTGCAACTGGGGGATCCCGTCCAGGATCTGCACCGTGATCACCAGGCCGACCGTCGTCGCCATCGCGGCGATTCCGCTGCTGGTGAGGGTGGAGACGAACAGGCCGACGGCCGCGACCCCGACCAGCGAGGCGGCGACGACGGCCGAGATCAGCGCCGCCCGGCCGAGGCCGTCGGCGAAGGAGATCTGGGTCCCCGAGATCGTCGTGACATCACCGAGCGGGAAGAGCAGCGCCCCCACCGCAAGCGCGGGGGCCGCCACGACCAGGGTGGCGGCCAGACAGAAGGCCACGGCGCAGACGAACTTGGCGAGCAGCAGCCGGGTCCGGCCGGCCGGGGCGACCAGCAGATAGCGCAGCGTCCCGGCACTGGCCTCACCCGCCACGGAATCCCCCGCGATGACACCGATCGCCATCGGGAGAAAGACCGGCAGGGTCGCGGCGAGCGCCGCGAAGACCAGGAACAGGCCGTTGTTGGTGATGTCCGTGAGGAAGGCGGGGCCATTGCCGCTGGGGTCACGGGCCGTCGAGCCATGGTCCGACTCCAGCTTGACGGCGATCCCGATGAGGACCGGTACCGCGGCCAGCACGGCGAGCAGGGCGATGGTCCGCCAGCGGCGGAAGGTGGTGGTCAGCTCGGAGGCGAAGAGGCCGAGCTGCCGGCGCGGGTACGAGGCAACGCGCGGCGCCCCGGGCCCACCGGGAGCGGGGCCGGCGTTTCCGGGACTGGAGCTTCCGGGGCTGGAGCTTCCGGGGCTGGAGCTTCCGGAACTGGAGCTTCCGGAACTAGCGCCCTCGGGCCGGTCGTTTCCGGGCTGGCCGTCCCCGGGCCGGTTGTCTCCGGGCCGGTCGCCCCCAGGCCCGCCGTCCCCGGGCCGGTCATCCCCGGGCCGGTCGCCCCCAGGCCCGCCGCCCCCGGGCCGGTCATCCCCGGGCCGGTCGCCCCCAGGCTCGCCGTCCCCGGGCCGGTCATCCCCGACCCGGTCGCCCCCAGGCCCGCCGCCCCCGGGCCGGTCATCCCCGGGCCCCCCGTCCCCAGGCCCCTGTTGCGGCTTCTGCCGGGACGCCTCAGCCTGCGACATCGAAACCCTCTCCGGTGAGTGCGACGAAGGCGTCCTCCAGGGAGGCCCGTTCGACGCCGAAGGACCTGACACGGACGCCTTCCCGTACGAGAGCGGCGTTGAGGTCCGCCACATCCGTCTCCGCCGACGGGATGTCGCCGGTCACCCGGTCCCCCGCCACCTCCACACCGGTGACTCCCCGTTCCCCGAGTACGCGGGCTGCCACGTCCGGGTCGGGTGTGCCGATGGCGAGGCGGCCGCGGGTCGCGAGATCGGCGACGGGGCCCTGGGCCAGCAACGTGCCCCTGGCCATCACGGCCGCGTGGGTGCAGACCTGTTCGATCTCGTCCAGGAGGTGGGAGGAGAGGAAGACGGTGGTGCCGTCCTCCGCCAGTTCCCTCACCAGGGTCCTGATCTCCCGCATGCCCTGCGGGTCGAGCCCGTTCGTCGGCTCGTCCAGGACGAGCAGTCCGCGCGGCTGGAGCAGCGCGGCGGCGAGACCGAGCCGCTGCTTCATACCGAGCGAGTACGCCTTGGCCTTCTTGGCCGACGCGTGGGCGAGCCCGACCCGTTCGAGAGCGGCATCGACGCGGGTGCGCCGGGTGCGGGGGTCGGCCTGCGGGTCGGCGGAGTCGTAGCGCAGCAGATTGTCACGCCCGGAGAGGAAGCCGTACAGCGCGGGGCCCTCGATGAGGGCTCCGACCTCGGGCAGGACACTGCGGGCCGCGCCGGGCATCGGCCGGCCGAGCAGGCTGGCGGTGCCGGAGGTCGGGGCGATGAGCCCGAGGAGCATCCGGATCGTGGTGGTCTTGCCGGAGCCGTTGGGCCCGAGGAAGCCGAAGACGCTGCCGCGCGGGACGGCGAGGTCCAGGCAGTTCACGGCGAGTTGGCCGCCGCGGAAGCGTTTGGTGAGGGCATGGGTTTCGATGACGGCTTCAGGCATGGCGATGGTCCCGTCGGTTCGGCGCACCTGCGGACCAGGCTAACGGGACCAGCCGGCCGGCCCGGCCGGGCCACCGCCCCGGGGCCGGACCAGGACCAGCCGGTCATCCGGACCAGGGCCAGCCGGGCCACCAGGCTCCGCGACCAGACCCGGACCAACCAGCCAGCCGAACCCACAACCGGACCAGGACCAACCAGGCCACCAGGCTCCGCAACCAGACCCGGACCGACCAGCCAGCCGGACCACAACCGGACCAGGACCGGCCAGACCAGGACCGGGCCAGGCCACCTGGCCCCGCAACCGCGCACGGGCCCGGCGGAGCTTGCCGGGCCCTGCGCCCGGCCGGAGCTTGCCGGGCCCTGCGCCGGCCGGGCCCTGCGCCGGGCCTACTTGGCCGCGTCGGCCGCCTTGACCAGTCCGGCCTTGTCGACGGTGCCGACGAAGACCTTTCCGTCATCCGTCATCAGCGCGTTCACCAGCCGGGTGTGGAAGACCGTGCCCGAGCCGAACGAGCCCGTCACCCTGTCCCCCAGCGAGCTGAGGAACTTCTGCGCGTCCGCCGGGACGCCGCTCTTCTGCGCGGAGCCGCCCGGCGCACCGATGCCCTTGCCGCTGCCGGTGTCGATCCTGGCCACCGACGTCCAGCCCTTGCCGATGATGTTCAGGCCCTTGAAGTCCTCCGGCGAGGCCGGCTTCAGGTCCTTCGGGCCGGCCTGAGGCGCCCGGTGCGTACCGGCCTTCGGGGCGGCCTCCGGAGCGGCGCCCTCCGTCACCTTCGCGCCCTTCGGCGGAGTGAAGGTGAACGTGGAGGCCGCGGGCTTCCCGAAGTCGACCTTCGTGAAGCCCACATCGATCGCCGCCTTGCCGCCGCTGCTCGGCGTGAGGGTGAACTTCAGCGGGGTGCCCGTCTTCGAGTCCACCGCGATACGGACCGAACCGATCGTGGAACCGGACTGCTTCGGCTTGATGAGCAGCTGGTACGCGTCACGGCCCGCCACCTGCGCGGTGCCGTCGACACTCACCGAGGTCGTCGGGCCGACGGCCTTCAGCGTCTGCTCGGCGAGATCCTTCGGAGTGGCCGGGAGCTTGTCGGTGTGGCCGGTGTGGCCGGTGTGGCCGGTGCGGCCCTTCCGGCCGTCCGCCGATGCGCCGGTCTTCGCGTGGTAGACCTCGTTCGACTTGCTGTCGTACGCCCAGACCTGACGGTCGTTGTGGATCAGGCTGTACTCGGCGGCGCTGTCCATGATGGACACCCGCTGCTTGTCGGGGCCGTCGGCGGCCACCCGCAGGGTGTGCGTGCCCGAGGCGAGCTCCATCAGCTTGGATTCGGGCGCTGCGCTCGACCCGCCCTTGTCACCCCCGCCGCTGACCGCGCCCCCGCCGATGCTGCCGGCCAGTCCGCCCAGCGACGGGATGCCCAGGTCCGATTCGGCCTTCACCGTGCCGGAGAGCTGCTGGGTGTCCGATGCGGCCATCTTCTCGATGAGCTGCTGCGCCGAGATCTTCGGGAGGCTGGGGTCGCCCGAGCTGGCGAGCGCCGGCACGAGGCCGATCGTCACCGCGGCCACCCCGGCGACTCCGACCGGGACGAGATAACGCGCCGCCTTCCGGCGGGCCGCGGCGGAAGTCCCGGCCTCTCCGGTGCCCTGTGCAGTGTCGTTCGGTGCCATGTGTGCCCTACCTCCGTGATCGGCGGCGATCCGTACGGTTGCGCTCGTCCACCCCGCGCCGCCATTCTCACCCGAATTGGTGGGGTGTGGTGCAGTCCATCTCACCAAATTCCCGGGCCGTACGCGTCAGCCCCCGGGAGCAACTGCGCCTAGTGCTGCGGTATGACAGACGGCGCCGGCAACGCGCCCCGCCCCGTAGGGGAAGCGGCCGGACGGGGAGCAGGCCTGGGAGCCGGACGGGAGCTCGCCTGGGAGCCGGACGAGGAGCCGGACGGGGAGAGAGGCCCACCCGTCCGAAGGAACCGCCCGGCGCGACCGGCCCAACGGACGGCGAAGGGCCCGTCCGCCGATACGCGGCACGAGCCCCGGCACGGTGGCGGCAGATCCTGACCGCCCCAGCACGTCCTACCCGACGCGGTGCACCACCGCGCCGCACAGCTCCTCGAGAGCGGTCTTCGCGAAGCACTCGGGCAGCGGCGCCAGTGAGGCCCTGGCCTCCTCCGCGTACCGCACGGTGTCCTGGCGGACCTGCTCCAGGGCCGGGTGCGCCCGCATCAGCCGCAGCGCCTCTCCGTGCCGGGCGTCGTCCGTCAGGTCGCCCGACAACAGCTCGACCAGGGCGAGATCGTCCGGGCGGCCGTGCTCGGCGGCCTGGGCTCGCAGCCGCAGCACCGGCAGGGTGGGGATGCCCTCACGCAGGTCGGTACCCGGTGTCTTGCCGGACTCGTGGCTGTCGCTCGCGATGTCCAGGACGTCGTCGGCCAGCTGGAACGCGGTGCCGAGCCGCTCGCCGTACTGCGTGAGGATGTTCACCACGCTCTCGTCGGCGCCGGACATCATCGCGCCGAACCGTCCGGAGACGGCGATCAGGGAGCCCGTCTTGCCCGCGATGACGTCGAGGTAGTGGCCGACCGGGTCGCGGCCGTCGCGCGGGCCCGCGGTCTCCAGGATCTGGCCGGTGACGAGGCGTTCGAACGCCTCGGCCTGGATGCGTACGGCCTCCGGGCCCAGGTCGGCCAGGATGTGCGAAGCGCGCGCGAAGAGGAAGTCGCCGGTCAGGACCGCGACCGAGTTGTCCCAGCGCGCGTTGGCGCTGTCCACCCCGCGGCGCACTTCCGCCTCGTCCATCACGTCGTCGTGGTAAAGCGTCGCCAGATGTGTCAATTCGACCACTACGGCCGAAGGTACGACTCCGGGCGCATAAGGGTCACCGAACTGGGCAGCGAGCATCACAAGAAGCGGACGAAAGCGCTTACCCCCGGCACGCACAAGATGCTGCGCGGCCTCCGTGATGAAAGGGACCTCGCTCTTGGTGGCATCGAGCAGCCCGGCCTCGACAGCTGCCAATCCGGCCTGGACATCGGCCTCAAGTGCCTGGTCCCGCACGTTCAGCCCGAATGGCTCGACGACGGTCACGAGGGGATCTCCTGTCTGCTGACGATCACACGGATTGTCGATGTGTCGCTGTCCGCACTCAAGTCAGCGTATCCGGTCCTCTTTCGATCACCATGAGCGCCTGCCCGCCCACCCCGAGCACATACCGAGCGTGACCGGTATGTTCAAAACAAGTCGATTCGAATGGGAGCAGTACCTTTGTCCGGAACAGAGCCGCAGCCGGGACAGGCGCCACCGTCCCAGCCCCCGCCGGAGCCGGGCGACGACCACTCGTTCTTCGGCCAGCCACGCGGTCTGGCGACCCTGTCGGGACTGGAGATCTGGGAGCGGTTCTCGTTCCTCGGGATGCAGGCCATCCTCGTCCTCTACTTCACGGCTGCGGTCAACCAGGACGGTCTCGGCATGTCGCCGGGGGCGGCGGCGTCCATCTCGGCGGCGTACGGCACGCTGGTCTATCTGGTCTCGGTGGCGGGCGGCTGGCTGGCCGACCGCATTCTCGGCTCCTACCGCGCGGTCCTCGGCGGCGGCATCCTCATCGCGCTCGGCCACTACTCGATGGCGGTCCCGACAGCTGCCATGACCTGGGTCGGCCTGGGGCTCATCTCGCTCGGTACGGGGCTGCTGAAGCCGAACGTGGCGACGCTGGTCGGCAAGCTCTACCGGACCGAGGACCAGCGCCGCGACGCCGGCTTCGCCCTCTACTACATGTGCATCAACATCGGTGCCTTCCTCGGTCCGCTGATCACCGGCTGGCTCGGTGACCACAAGGGCTGGCACTGGGGCTTCTCGGCCGCCGCCGTCGGGATGACGCTGGGTCTGATCCAGTACGTCCTGGGGCGCCGCACCATCGCGGGCCGCACCGACGCCGCCGAGCAGGCGCTGCCGCCCGCGGCGATGCGCCGCGCCGTCAAGATGATCGTCGGCGGGGCGCTGGCGGTCGCGGTGATCGCCGTGATCCTGGGGCTCTCCGGCTGGCTGACGCTGGACCGCACCGTCGACGCGCTGACCATCGTCTCGGTGGCCGCGCCGATCGTCTTCTTCGCCGTGATGTTCCGCAGCCCGCGGGTGACGAAGGCCGAGCGCGGCCATCTCCGCCCGTACATCGTGCTGTTCCTGGCCTCGGTGGTGTTCAACTTCATCCTCTTCCAGGCGTACTCGACGATGATCCTGCTCGCGTCGACCAACGCCAGGACGGAGATCTTCGGCTACCACTTCCCGGCCAGCTGGTACGCGTCGGCGCTCGGTGCCTTCGAGGTGGCGCTGGCGCCCGTGGTGGCCGCTCTGTGGGTCCGGATGGGCAAGCGCCAGCCGCACGCGTCCAACAAGATCGCGATCGGCACCATCCTCGGCGGGCTCTCCTTCCTGATCATGGTCCCCGCCACATCGGGCCGCACGGGCACCGACTGGCTGATGTCCGTCTGGTGGATCGTCGGCTCGTACGCGCTGCTGGGGCTCGGCGACATCCTGGTCGAGACCTCGGGCATGTCCGCCACCACCAAGCTCGCGCCGGCCGCCTTCGCCAGCCAGACGATGGCCCTCTGGTTCCTGTCGCTCGCCCTCGCCAACGGCATCCAGGCGCAGATCGTGAAGTTGTACGGCGAGGTCTCCGACCCGGCGTACTTCGGTGTCAACGGCGCCATCGCCGTCGTCGCCGGGCTCGCGGTCGTCGCCGCCGCCCCCTGGCTCAAACGCACCATGCACCCCGTCCACTGAGGAGCGCCTGCCGTGGCTCGAATCCGCACCGAATTCCCGTACGAGACCCGCCGCGAGGACGTCTGGATCCCGCTCCCGGACGGCACACAGCTGTACGCCAGGATCTGGCGCCCGGTCAACGCCGACGGGCCGGTCCCCGCCCTGCTCGAATACCTTCCGTACCGGCTGAGCGACTGGACGGCGCCGCGGGACTGGCAGCGGCACCCCTGGTACGCGGGCCACGGCTACGCCTCCGTCCGGGTGGATGTGCGCGGCCACGGCAACTCGACCGGTATGCCGGGTGACGAGTACGACGCCCAGGAGCTGGCCGACGGGGTGGCGGTGGTGAACTGGCTGGCCGAACAGGACTGGTGCACCGGCAAGGTCGGGATGTTCGGCATCTCGTGGGGCGGCTTCAACTCGCTCCAGATCGCGGCCATCGCCCCCGAGCCGCTCAAGGCGATCGTCACGGTCTGCTCCGCCGACGACCGCTACGACAACGACGTCCACTACATGGGCGGCTCGGTGCTCGCCGTGGACATGCACGCCTGGGCGGCCACCATGCTCGCCTTCGTGTCGCGGCCGCCGGACCCGGCGCAGGTCGGCTCGGTCTGGCGGGACATGTGGCTGAGCCGTCTCGAGGCCGTCGAGCCGTTCATCCACACCTGGCTCGCCCACCAGACGCGCGACGACTACTGGAAGCACGGCAGCGTCTGCGAGGACTACTCGGCGATCAAGGCGGCCGTCCTGACCGTGGGCGGCTGGCACGACCCGTACCGGGACACCGCACTGCGGCTCGTCGGGAATCTGGACCCGTCGCGGGTGCGGGGGCTGATCGGCCCGTGGTCGCACCAGTATCCGGACCGCGGGCTGCCGCCGGGCCCGGCGATCGGCTTCCTCCAGGAGACCCTGCGCTGGTGGGACCACCATCTGAAGGGCGCGGACAACGGGGTGATGGACGAGCCGCTGCTGCGCTCGTGGATCAGCGAGTCGCACCCGCCGGCCACGGTCTACCCGGAGCTGCCCGGCCGCTGGGTCGCGGACACGGCCTGGCCTTCGCCGCATGTCACCCCCGTGTCGTACGCGCTCCAGGGTGACCCGATGGAGGTCAGGTCGCCGATGCAGACCGGTCTTGACGCCGGACGGTTCTTCCCGTTCGGCAATGACTCCGACCTGCCGCCCGACCAGCGGGACGAGGACGCGAAGTCCGTCTGCTTCGAATTCCCGGTCCGCCAGGCCCCCATCGAGATCCTGGGCCGCGCCAGGGTGCACCTGTCGGTGCGCTCCGACGTCCCGACCGGTCAGGTCGTCGCCCGGCTCTGCGATGTCGCGCCGGACGGCTCGTCCACTCTGGTCACCCGGGGCGCGCTCAACTTCTCGGCGCGCCACGGGCGGGACCGGTCGGACCCCTGGGAGCCGGGGGCCACCGAGTCGCTCACCTTCGAGCTGAACGGCGTCGGCCACACCTTCCCGCCCGGTCACCGCATCCGCCTGTCGGTGTCGTCGGCGTACTGGCCGTGGATCTGGCCGCAGCCCGACTCGGCGCACGGCTGGACCCTGGACCCGGCGGCCTCGACGATGGAACTCCCGGTCCGCGCGCACACCGAGGACCACATCACCTTCGATGAGCCCGAGCAGTCGGAGCCGCTCGCGGTGGAGTATCCGGACAATCCGGACGAGCGCCCTGAGCGTCTCGTCGTACGCGATGTGGCGAAGGGCGACTGGCGTCTGGAGGTGGACCCCCGCTACGGGGGCACCCGGATCTACCCGGACGGCCTGGAGTTCAGCGAGGACGCGCTGGAGACGTACACGATCAACGAGGCGGACCCGCTGACGGCGCACACCCGCTCGGACTGGTCGATCCGGCTGCACCGCCCCGAGACGGGCTGGGACGCCCGGGTACGGACCAGGTCCGAGATCACCTGCGACGCCCGGGACTTCATCACGTCGAGCGAAGTGGTGTGCCAGGAAGGCGACGAGGTGGTCTTCCGGCGGAGCTGGGAGAAGCGGATCCCGCGCACGGCGGGGTAGCGCACCGGGTACGGCGGGGCGGGGCACCGCGAACGTTTCACCAGCTGACGCGGCACGCCTCGCCCCCGTACCGTGGGTCTGTCCACAGACCTGAAAGCGAGGCAGCACCCCATGCCCGAGCAGAGTCCGCTCGACCTTCCCGAAGGCGACCCCTTCGGCCCGCACAACCTGCCGTACGGAGTCTTCTCCACCCCCGAGGATCCCGACCGGCGCCGGGTGGGTGTACGGATCGGCGGCCATGTACTGGACGCGGGGGCGGCGGCGACCGCACTCGGCTCCCCGTACGGCACGCTGCTCGCCCACCCCACGCTCAACCCGCTGCTCGCGGCGGGCCGTACGGCGTGGCGCGATGTGCGGCGCGCGCTGACGGCCTGGGTGACCGTGCCGGCGCACCGCCAGGTCATAGAGCCACTGCTGCACCCGGTCGCGGAGGTCACGATGCACCTTCCGTACGAGGTCGCCGACTACGTCGACTTCTACGCGAGCGAGCACCACGCGACGAACGTCGGCAGCATCTTCCGGCCCGACTCCGCGCCGCTGACGCCCAACTGGAAGCATCTGCCGATCGGTTACCACGGCCGTTCGGGCACGGTCGTCGTGTCGGGCACCGATGTCGTACGGCCCGCGGGGCAGCGCAAGGCGCCGTCGGACCCGGCGCCGGTCTTCGGGCCTTCGGTCAAACTCGACATCGAGGCGGAGGTCGGCTTCGTCGTCGGCGTCCCGTCCGGGCGGGGCGAGCCCGTGCCGCTGTCGGGGTACCGGGACCACGTCTTCGGCGTCCAGCTGCTCAACGACTGGTCGGCGCGCGACATCCAGGCCTGGGAGTACGTGCCGCTGGGCCCGTTCCTCGGCAAGTCCTTCGCCACGTCGGTCTCGGCCTGGGTGACACCGCTGGAGGCGCTGGACGCGGCACGGACCGCGCCGCCCGCCCGCGAACTGCCCCTGCTGCCCTACCTCGACGACGCGTCGGCCGAGGAGCCGGGCGGCCTCGACCTGCGGATCACGGTGGCCATCAACGGGCAGCCGGTCTCCGAGCCGCCGTTCGCCGGGATGTACTGGACGGCCGCCCAGATGCTGGCCCATACGACGGTCAACGGCGCCTCGCTCCGCACCGGGGACCTCTTCGGCTCGGGGACGGTCAGCGGGCCGTCGGCCGAGCAGTGCGGCTCGCTGCTCGAAATCACCTGGAACGGCAGCCGTCCCCTCGAAGTCGGCGGCGGCAAGCGGACGTTCCTGGAGGACGGTGACGAGGTGACGCTGACCGCCTGGGCGCCGGGGCCGGACGGGACCCGGGTCGGCCTCGGCGAAGTGACCGGAAGGATCGTGCCCGCACCATGAGCCAGGAGGCGCCGACACTCCCCGAGGAACTGCTGCTGCTCGCACTGGACCCGGGCCGGGGCAGACCGTTCTGCCGGAACCGTTATCTGGAGTTCGGGATGGCCGGCGCGGCCCTGGCCGAACTGGAGCTGCAGGGACGGATCTCCGAGTCGCACGGGAAGGTGACGGTGGAGCAGCCGCTGCTGCCGCACGACCCGGTCCTCGCGCAGGTGCTTGAGCTGCTTCCGGCCCCGGACAAGAGGAAGTCCGCCGGGGGCGTCGGCGCCCGCTACTGGGTCCGCCGGAGCGGCCGCACGGTGGAGGGCCTGTATCTGGACCACCTGGTGGACGAGGACGTCCTGACCCGTGAGACGCGCCGGTTCGCGGGGCTGCTGCCCTACTACCGGCATCCGGCGGGCCCGCGCGGCTGGTCGGCTCCGGCCCGCGACCGCTTCCTGACGGCGGAGGCGGCCGGCTTCCCCGACCCGCGCAGCCGGGCGCTGGCGGCGCTCGTCTCGGCGGTCGGCCTGTCGCGGATCGTCGCGCGGGAGGGCTGGACGTCCCGCTCGGCGATGCGGACCCTGATCAAGGAGGAGTGGCCGGCGCACGCGGTGCACCGCACCATCCAGCGCGACCGGGCAAGACGGAGCAGCGGCGGGGGCTGAGCCCCCGGCCCTGCCCCCCGGCCCTGTCCCCGGCCCTGCCCCTTGTCTGCCCCTGGGGGCCTGTCCCCTGGGGCCTATCCGGGGCCTGGCCCTGGGAGTCTGGGCCTGGCCCTGGAGGCTTTGCCCTGGGCCTGGGCCTGGCCCTGGGGGCTTTGCCCTAGGTATGGGCCTGGGCCTGGGGCAGCCTTGCTGCGCCGCTCCCCCTGCTTCGCCTTGCCTGTCTTAACCCTCCGGGTCGTCCGGGTAGTCGGAGAAGTCCGGCTCGTCCCAGGCGCCCGGGTCGTCCGGCTCGCCCTGCGCGGGCGCCCCGGCGGAGGCCGGGGCGACAGCCCGGG
>NZ_JAAGLN010000249.1 GCF_010548145.1 Streptomyces sp. SID10853 | reverse complement strand
GGCCGCCGCCCCCGGCGTCCGCCCGCTGGGCGCGGTCGTCCCGGCCCCCTCGTCCGTCAGGGCGGGCGGCGCCCCGTACGCGATCACCGGCAGGACCCACATCAGGGCGGACTCCGGCGCCGCGCGCCAGGTCGGCTCGTATCTGGCGGGGCTGCTCCGCCCCTCCACCGGCTATCCGCTGCCCGTCACCGGCGGCCCGCACGGCGGCCGGGGTGACATCACGCTGACGCTCAGCCCCCGCGAACACAGCCTCGGCGACGAGGGGTACCGGCTGGTCAGCTCCGCGCGCGGAGTCACGATCACGGCGGAGAAGGCCGCCGGGCTCTTCCACGGCGTCCAGACCCTGCGCCAGCAGCTGCCCGCCGCCGTCGAGGCGGACCGGCGGCAGCCCGGCCCCTGGCAGGTCGCGGGCGGCACCGTCACCGATGTGCCCCGGTACGCCTACCGCGGCGCCATGCTCGACGTCTCGCGGCACTTCTTCACCGTCCAGCAGGTCGAGCGGTACATCGACGAGCTGGCGCTCTACAAGATCAACAAACTGCATCTGCACCTCAGCGACGACCAGGGCTGGCGCATCGCCATCTCCTCCTGGCCGAAACTGGCCACCTACGGCGGCACGACCGAGGTCGGCGGCGGCAAGGGCGGCTACTACACCAAGGCGGACTACCGGGAGATCGTGCGCTACGCGGCCTCACGCCACCTCGATGTCGTCCCCGAGATCGATCTGCCCTCGCACACCAACGCGGCCCTGGCCTCCTACCCCGAGCTGAACTGCGACGGCGTCGCGCCCCCGCTCTACACGGGCACCGACGTCGGCTTCAGTTCGCTGTGCGTGCCCAAGCCGGTGACGTACGACTTCGTGGACGACGTCGTACGGGAGCTGGCCGCGCTCACCCCCGGTCAGTATCTGCACATCGGCGGCGACGAGGCGCACTCCACCAGCCAGGCCGACTACAACGCCTTCATGGACCGGGCGAAGGCCATCGTCGGCAAGCACGGCAAGAAGGTCGAGGGCTGGCACCAGATCACCGCGGCCGCCCCCTCCAAGGGCGAGGTCGCACAGTACTGGGGCTACGACGCGACCGGTGCCGCCGAGCGGGCGCAGGTCGTGGCCGCGGCGAAGAAGGGCACCGGGCTGGTGCTCTCGCCGGCCGACCGCGCCTACCTGGACATGAAGTACACGGCGGACACCGAACTCGGCCTGGACTGGGCGGGGCTGGTCTCCGTGGAGCGTTCCTACGACTGGAATCCGGCCACCTATCTGGCGGGCGCGCCGGCCGGTTCGGTCCTCGGGGTCGAGGCACCGCTCTGGTCGGAGACGCTGACCACCAGCCAGGACATCGACTACATGGCGTTCCCGAGGCTGCCCGGTATCGCCGAGCTGGGCTGGTCGCCGCAGTCCACCCACGACTGGGGCGCGTACCGCACCCGGCTCGCCGCGCAGGCGCCCCGGTGGGACGCGCTGGGCATCGGCTACTACCGGTCGCCCCAAGTGGACTGGCCCGCGCGGCGGTAGACGCTCCGGTGGCCCGGCGTACGGAGAGGACCGGTCTCCGCACGCCGGGCAGTCCGGTGCGATCGCCGTGGATCAGGCGATCGGGTTCTTCAGCGTCCCGGAGAGCTGGAGCGCGCCCGCCGGGTCCTGGAGGTCGACCATCTGCTGGTTGTTGCGCAGCTGCAGCCGGTTGAGGCAGGACAGGCCGAACTCCGGCGCGAACAGGTCGTACTGGCGGAACTTGTCGGCCAGTTGCGGCATCGAGCCCTGGTACTCCCGTACGCACGCGCCGACCGTCCGCCAGAACTCGTCCTCGCCGAGCACACCCTCGGTCGCCAGCGTCGCGCCGAGGAAGCGGAAGAAGCAGTCGAAGACGTCGGTGAACAGCGACAGGAGTTTCATGTCGTCCGGCACGTCGGCGCGGACCCGCTCGACGTCCGGCGGCAGCACCGCGTCCGGGTCCATCACCGCGATCTCCTCGGCGATGTCCTTGTAGACCGCCCGCCGCACCACACCGTCCTCGATCACCAGGATCACGTTCTCGCCGTGCGGCATGTACACCAGGTCGTAGGCGTAGAAGCTGTGCAGCAGCGGGGTGAAGTACGCCGTCAGATAGCGGCGCAGCCACTCGGTGGGGGCCAGGCCCGACTCGGCGATGAGCGCGCCCGCGAACGAGGCGCCGGCCCGGTCGGTGTGCAGCAGCGAGGCCATGGTGGCGAGGCGCTCACCCGGCTCCAGCGAGGGCACCGGGCTCTCCCGCCAGAGCGCGGCCAGCATCTTCCGGTACGGCGAGCCCTTGACGGTGGCCTGCTCGTACTGCCGGTGGTGGTAGCCGATCGAGGCCCGCTCCCTGATGATCGTCAGGCCGGTGGCCTTCAGCACCGGGTCGCTCTCGATGAGCTGCGCGAGCCAGTCGTTGATCGCGGGCGTCGCCTCCATGTACGCGGCGGAGAGCCCGCGCATGAAGCCCATGTTGAGCACCGAGAGCGCCGTTTTGACGTAGTGCTTCGCCGGGTCGCTGGTGTTGAAGAAGGTGCGGATCGACTGCTGTGCGAGATACGAGTCGTCGCCGTGTCCCAGCAGGACGAGCCGCTGCTTGGCCACCTCGGCCGCGAAGGTGACGGAGAGTTTGTTCCGCCACTGCCAGGGGTGCACGGGGATCAGGAAGTAGGCGTCGAGGTCCAGGCCGAGCCCGGTCATGGTCGCGGCGAACCGCTCCAGCGTCTCCTCGCCCAGCTCGGCCCGGATCAGCGACTCGTAGTCGAGTCCGGCGCCCGCGCTGAACGTGGCGTGGTCGCGGCGGGCGGCCAGCCAGATCAGCCGGACCGGGCTGGCGGCCTCCGGCGCGTAGCTGAGGTACTCGTCCGAACCGAAGCCCAGGCGGCCGTTGTTGGCGACGAAGCAGGGGTGGCCCTCGGTCATCCCGGTCTCGATGTCCTGGAAGCCGGACACGGCCAGCTCGGCCGCGGAGACCGGGTGTTCGGCGTGCCGGGCGAGTTTGTACGCGGTGCTGGACAGCGTGGAGGAGATCTCCTCCAGATAGACCGGCAGGATCGCCTCGCTCAGCCCCAGCGCACCGCGCAGCTCGATGAAGAACTCCAGCGCGTCCAGGGGGAGTTCGTCGTTGCCACGGTGGCGGGTGATGGACTCGGCCGGGATGTGCCAGTGGTCGAGGGCGAGGATCCGGGCGCGGAACCGGTACTCGGTCCCGCCGTCGTCACTGCGTACGGAGAACGGGGTTTCCCCTGTTCCGGCGGGACCGAGGTGCGGAGTCGCCTCGCTCAGCGGCTGTGGGGACAGCAGCCGCTCGTGCGAGAACTCCGCGAGCGCCTTGCGGATCAGAAGCCGCTCGGCCTCGGCCCAGAGTACGGGGGTCAGATGGGTGCTCATCGGCGGGCTCCCTCGAACGCGGCGCGGGTGCAGACGCTCAGCAGCGCGGTCTTCTCGGGCTTCGCCAGTTCCCGCACCACTTCGAAGCCGACGGCCTTGTTGAGCGCGTGGACCGCCGTGTTGCGTACGTCGGGCTCCACCACGACCCGGCGCGTCGCCGGGTCGGCGAACAGCTCCGTCATCACGGCCGTGATCACCGCCCGGGTGAAGCCGTGTACGGGGGTGTCGGTGGGCGCGACCAGGAAGTGCATCCCGACATCGCCGGGTTCGGGATCGTAGAGACCCTTCAGCTCGACGTGCGCCGGGTCGTACCGCTCCATCAGGAACGCCGGGGTGGAGCCGTGCAGTCCTATGAAGGCGTCGTGGTGCTCCGCTGCCGCTATCGCCATGTACTCGCGCTCGACATCGGTCAGGCTCGCGTCCTGCATCATCCAGTAGCCGGACTTCGGGTGGGTGACCCAGCCGTGTACGAGCTCGGCGTCCTTGCGGGGGTCAAGCGGGCGAGTGGTGAACCGGTTCATGCGGTGAACTCCTGGAAAGCGATGGTCTTTTCGACCGGGTAGTACTCCTGGCCGCCGAGCAGCTCGCGGATGATGCACGAGTTGCGGTACGCGGCCATCCCGAGGTCGGGTGCGACGAAGCCATGGGTGTGCAGCTCGGCGTTCTGCACGTAGATCGTCCGGTCCGCGTCGATGCTGTAGTTGCGGTGGACGTCGAAGCGGCCCTGGTCGTCCCAGTTGATCCGGTCGTGCACCGGGGCGAGGAAGCCGGGCACCCGGTACTTGTAGCCGGTGGCGAGGACGAGCCCCTGGGTGGCGAGGGTGAAGTCCTTCTCCTGCTCCTCCTGGCGCAGTCCGAGCGTGTAGGTGCCGTGGTCGTAACCGGCTTTCTCCAGCGAGGTGTTGGTCATCAGCCTGGTCGCCACGGGGCCGCGCCGTTTCTTCGCGTACAGCAGGTCGAAGATGGCGTCGATCAGCTCGGAGTTGATGCCCTTGTAGAGGTTCTTCTGCGACACGTTGAGCCGGTCGCGGGTCCTGGACGGCAGCGCGTGGAAGTAGTCCACGTACTCGGGCGAGGTCATCTCCAGTGTGAGCTTGGTGTACTCCAGCGGGAAGAACCGCGGCGAGCGGGTGATCCAGTTCAGCGCGTAGCCGTGCTGGTCGATGTCCTGGAGCAGGTCGTAGTAGATCTCGGCGGCGCTCTGCCCGCTGCCGACGACGGTGATCGACTCCTTGGCCTGGAGGGCCTCTTTCGCCCCCAGATACTGGGAGTTGTGGATCAGGTCGCCGCCGAGGTCCTGGCAGGACTCCGGGAGGTACGCGGGGGTCCCGGTGCCGAGGACGAGTCTGCGGCCCCGGTACTGGGCGCCGGCCGCGGTCCGCACCGTGTAGAGGGCGTCCCGTTCCTCGTACGTCACCTCGGTCACCGACTCACCGAAGCGGATCGCCGGTATCTTCGCGGCGGCCCAGCGGCAGTAGTCGTTGAACTCCTCGCGCAGCGGATAGAAGCTCTCGCGGATGTAGAAGGAGTAGAGCCGCCCGGATTCCTTCAGGTAGTTGAGGAAGGAGTACGGCGATGTGGGGTCGGCCAGGGTGACCATGTCGGACATGAAGGGTGTCTGGAGGGTGGAGCCCTCCAGGAACATGCCGCTGTGCCAGTCGAAGTCCGGCTTGGACTCCAGGAAGAGGCCGTTCAGCTCGTCGATCGGGTCGGTCAGGCAGGCGAGCCCCAGATTGAACGGTCCGAGCCCGACCGCGATGAAGTCGTAAGGGTCGTGGGACTCAAGAGGCGTGGACAAGGGTTTCTCCCAGGTACTGGCCGGCGTGCTCGGCGAGGAGTTCGAGGACGGCCGCGATGTCGGCGAGGGTGGTCTGCGGGTTGAGGAGGGTGAATTTCAGATAGGCGCGGCCGTTGACGGTCGTTCCGGCGACGACGGCCTCGCCGGACGCGAACAGCGCCTTGCGCGCGTACTGGTTGGCCCGGTCGATCAGCGCGGGGTCGGTGACCTCGCCGGGGACGAAGCGGAAGACGAGGGTGGAGAGCTGCGGCTCGACGGCTACGTCGAAGCGCGGGTCGGCGGCGAGCAGCTTCCAGCCCTCCTCGGCGAGGCCGACGACCTCGTCGAAGAGCCGGCCCACCCCGTCGGCGCCCATCACCCGCAGTGTCATCCAGAGCTTGAGCGCGTCGAAGCGCCGGGTGGTCTGGAGGGACTTGTCGACCTGGTTCGGGATGCGGGCCTCGGCGGCGGAGCGCGGGTTGAGGTAGTCCGCGTAGTACGTGGCGTGCCGCAGCGTGACTCCGTCCCGTACCACCAGGGCGCTCGAACTCACCGGCTGGAAGAAGGACTTGTGGTAGTCGACGGTGACCGAGTCGGCGTGCTCGATGCCGTCGAGGCGCTCGCGCCTGCTGGACACGAGCAGCCCGCAGCCGTACGCCGCGTCGACGTGCATCCAGGTGCCGTAGCGGGCGCACAGCTCGGCGATCTCGGGCAGCGGGTCGATGGAGCCGAAGTCGGTGGTCCCGGCGGTGGCGACGACGGCCATCGGGACCGCCCCGTCGGCGCGGCAGCGCTCCAGCTCGCGGGCGAGCACGTCCGTCCGCATGCGCTTGTGCCGGTCGCAGGGGATGGAGACGACCGCGTCCCGGCCGAGGCCGAGGAGTTTCGCGGACTTCTGGACGCTGAAGTGGCTGCACTCGGAGGTGAACACCCGCAGCGGCGCGGCCGGGGCGGCCTGATCGGGGGACTTGGCCTCCTCGCGGGCCAGCAGCAGCGCCTGCAGGTTGGACTGCGAGCCGCCGCTGGTGAAGACCCCGTCGGCGCCCGGTCCGTAGCCGATGCGGCCCGCCGTCCAGTCGATGAGCCGCTGCTCGATCAGGGTGCCGCCGGCGCTCTGGTCCCAGGTGTCGAGCGAGGAGTTGACGGCGGAGAGCACCGCTTCGGCGACCACCGCGGGGATCACGACCGGGCAGTTCAGATGCGCCAGGTAGCGGGGGTGGTGGAAGTAGACGGCGTCCCGCAGATAGACGGTGTCCAGTTCGTCCAGGGCGGCTTCCGCGCTGCCGAGCGGTTTGTCCAGGTCCACGGAGTCCAGGGCGGGGGCGAGCTCATGGGGTGCGATCCCGGTGAACGGCTTTTTGGTGGAGGCGAGTTGGGCCGCCACCCGCTCGACTGCTGCGGTGGCAGTGAGGCGGTACTGCTCCGCGGTCGTGTCATTGAGCAGGTGTGAGCGCATGAACGGTCCTCCGGGAAGGGAGAAGAGGGGGAGAGGGTCACTGCGACGTCGTAGTTAGGTAAGCCTAACCTACCCATTCTGGGCGTCGCAATGGGGCCTCGCCCCCCTGGGAAAGCGCCGTTCAGGCGGCCCGCGCCGCGGCTTCCCTCAGCTGTTCCTCGCTGAGCCCGCGGCGCCAGTAGCCGACGAACGTGACCTGCCTGCGGTCGATTTGGCGCTCCCGCACGAGATGGCGGCGCAGCTCCTTGACGCAGCCGGACTCGCCGGCGATCCAGGCGTACGGGTGGGCGCCGGGCAGCTCGGCCGCGCGTACGGCGTCGACAGCGGCCGGGGCGCCCTCGTCCCGTACCAGCCAGGTGATCCGCGCGTCGGCCTCGGTGCGCAGCGGCAGCCGGTCCGCCGCGTGCTGGACCTCCAGCCAGACCTGGGCCCTGGTGCCGGCGGGCAGCCACTCCAGGATGGCCGACGCGGCGGGCAGCGCGGTCTCGTCGGCCCAGATCAGCACCGAGTCGGTGCCGGTGGGCGGCTGGAAGCGGACAGCGGTGTTGTGCTCGACGGCGGGGCCCAGGACGCGGACCCGCTGTCCTGGCGCGGCCTGCCGGGCCCACCGCGAGGCGGGCCCGCTCGCCGTACCGGCCGGCCCCGCTCCGGCCGGCTCCGCCGCTCCGTGCAGCGCGAAGTCGATGTCGACCTCGTCGGGGTCGCGGCGCTGTTCGCGCACGGTGTACGAGCGCAGTACGGCCCGTTCGTCGGCGGGCAGCGCCCGCCACTCGGTGAACCAGTTCTCGCCGGACGGCAGTCGGGGCTCCCGCTGTCCCGGGTGCGGCAGGAACAGCGAGAGGCTCTGGTCACGGCCTCCGGCGGCGAAGTCCCTGAGGTCCTCGCCGCCGAACGTGATGCGGACCATCGACGGGCCGAGCCGCCGCGTCCGTACGACGTGCAAGCCGAAGAAACGGAAAGGGGCGATGGCGGCCGTCGTCATGGGTCAGCTGACCTTCTTCGCTGTCTCTATCGCCTTGGCCAGCGCCTCCAGGGCCGGGGCGCACTTGTCGTAGGAGAAGATCGGGTCGGTCGTGGAGCGCGGGATGACCTGTCCGGCCTTGACGGCGGGCAGCTCGCCCCAGGTCGGCTTGGACTTCAGCGCCGACGGCTGGAGGGCGGAGGTCCGGTTGTCCATCATGATGATGTCGGCCGGGTACTTGTCGGCGTTCTCCCAGCTGAGGCTCTCGAACCAGCCGTCCTTGTCGACCTTGTTCGGCAGGACGATGTTGACGCCGAGCTCCTTGAAGTACCGCAGGTCGGCCGAGGGCTCGGGGGTCGAGATGTAGAGCAGGTCGGCGCTGGCCGAGCCGATGAGCACCTTGATCTTCGGGTTGGCCTTCGCGGCGGAGCGCAGCCGGGCCGCGGCCTTCTCGAAGCGGGCCTTGGCGTCGGTGACCTTCTTGGCCTTCAGGTCGGCGCCGAGGGACTGTGCGAGCTCGGCGTGGCGCTGGAGGGCGGCGGGCATCGAGGTGCGGGCCACCATGAGGGCGGCGCTCGGGGCCAGCTTGAGGATCTTGGACTTGGACTCGTCGGGGACGTACCAGAGGGCGCCCTTGTCGTACATGCCGGTGATCAGCAGCTGGGGGCCGAGCGCGGCGTACTTCTCGACGTTGAACTCGCCCCAGACGTTGCCGAGTATCTCGACCTTGCTGATGTCGAGATCGCCGGCCTGGACGTCCGGTTTGCCGTCCTTCGTCTTGGTCGGCCCGAAGACCGCCGCGACCTCGACGCCGTAGTCGTGGAGCGCGGCGGCGGTGCCGGTGAAGGCCACGATCTTGGTGGGCGTCGAGTCCGCCTTGGCGGTGATGCCGCGGTCGTCCTTGAAGGACCAGGGGCCGGAGTCCGATTTCGCAGAGCCCGAGCTCTTCGAGTCCTTGCCACCGCAGGCGCTGAGGGCGGCGCCGATGCCGATGACACCGCCTGCGGCGAGGATGCCGCGGCGGGAGAAGTGGGAGGCGCGGGCGTTGGGCATGGCTGGGCTCTGCTTTCCGTACGTGCCGGGACGGCCACTGGGCGATTCCCGGTCAGGCTAGCCTAACCTCACCTTTTGTCCAGAGGGCGGGGCCGGAAGGCAGGTGCCGGGGGGCCAGGGAGCCACCCCGCCGGTGTGCTGGCGGCAGGGCGTGCGCCGCGTGCGCCGCCTACGGGGTCCGCTCGGCCAGTCCGTACCGCCAGGCCCAGGCGATCAGCGAGCCGCGGTCCTCCAGGGCCAGTTTGGCCAGTACGTGGTTGAGGTGGGTCTTGACCGTCGCCTGGCTGACGACCATCTCCTTGGCCACCTGCCGGTTGTTGAGCCCCTGGGCCACCAGCCGGACGACGTCGACCTCCCGCCGGGTGAGGCCCCCGGCCTCGGGCGGGGTCCCGGACGCGGTGGGGGAGGCGTTGGCGGACGCGTTGGCGGACGTGGTGACGACGGCAGCCGAGCCCGGAGCAGCCGAGCCCGGCGCGATGGAGTCCGGGTCGTTGAGGACCAGTTCGACCAGGCGGCGCTGGACCGCGGGGTCCAGCACGGTGCGGCCCGCGGCGACGTCACGGACCGCCGCCAGCACCGCCTCACCGGTGGCGTCCTTCGTCAGATATCCGGACGCGCCCGCCCGCAGCGCGGGCATCACCGCGTCGTCGTCCGCGTACGTGGTCAGGATGAGCACCCTGACCCCGATGTCCTCGGCGACGACCCGGGCCGTCACCTCGGCCCCGGCCAGCCCCGGCATCCGCAGGTCGACGAGGGCCACGTCGGGCCGTGACTCCGAGGCCAGCCGCACCGCTTCGAGCCCGTCGCCCGCCTCGCCGACCACCTCCATGTCGTCGGCCGATGAGAGCAGCAGTACGACCCCGTCCCGTACCACTGCCTGATCGTCCGCCACCAGCACCCGAATCGTCACCCGTCCGCCTTCCTTCACGTGCGCGTCGCCCGGAGGCCGGCCGCCGTCCGCACGTCCCCATCCTGACGCGCCGGTCCTCACGCGCCCAACTTCCCTCCCCGGTCTTCTTTCTCCGGCACCGCCGGCGGTGGCGCCCCGGCCCCCGCGACCGGTACGCCCATCTCGATCCGCCAGCCCGCACCGCCCGGCACCGGCCCGGCGGACAGCCGCCCGCCGACGGCCTCGATCCGCTCGGCCATGCTCCGCAGACCGGTGCCGCTGCCCTGCACACCCGACGGCGCGCGGCCGGCCGGCAGCCCCTGGTCACTCACGTCCACCCGCAGCTCCCGCTCCGCCCACTCCACCTCCACCTCGATGGCGCTTCCCGTGGCATAGCGAGCCGCGTTCGTCATGGCCTCCT